>CAVRZY010000051.1:0-13070 GCA_963725415.1 uncultured Acidobacteriota bacterium
ATGCCTCGCGCGGTATCAAGGTGCGCTTCACCTCCGGCAGCGGCTCGGAAGCCCTGATGGGGCACTCCGAAGGCAAGTCCATGATCTATCTGGAGACCCGTTGCCTGATGGCCGTCAAAGGCGCCGGCTCCCAGGGCGTGCAAAACGGCTCCATAAGCTGCATCGCCTTGCCGGAATCTCTACCCGGAGGGGTGCGCGGGGTCCTGGCGGAGAACCTGATCGCCGCGCTGCTGGACCTGGAAGTGGCCTCCGGCAACGACGCCATGGCCTCTCATTCCCAGATCCGGAAAGCCGCCAAGCTCATGCTCCAGTTCTTGCCCGGAACCGACTTCATCTTTTCCGGCTACAGCTCGATGCCGCGGGAGGACAACCTGTTTGGCGGCGGTAATTTCGATGCCGACGATCTGGACGACTACAACGTGCTCCAGCGCGACATGCTGGTAGATGGCGGGCTTCGTCCGGCGCGGGAGCCGGAAGTCCTGGCGGTGCGGCGACAGGCCGCCCAAGCCACCCAGGCGGTCTTCGAAGAGCTGGAACTCCCGCCCATCACGGACCAGGAAATCGAGGCTGCCGTCGTTGCCTACAACAGCGCCGACATGCCGGACCGCGACGTGGTGGCCGATCTCCAGGCGGCCGAAGAATTTCTGCACAAGGGCCGGAACGGTCTGGACGCGATCAAGGCCCTGGCGCGCCGCGGATTCACCGACATCGCCGAGAAAATCCTGGCCATCCAGAGACTGCGCGTCTCCGGGGATTACTTGCAAACCTCCGCCGTGGTGTTGCCGGGAGCGAAGATCCTCAGTGCGATCAACGATCCCAACACCTACCAGGGTCCGGGGAGTGGTTATCAGCTCACGGCGGAGCGTAGCGCCGAAATCGCCAACATCCCGCAGGCTCAGGACCCCACACAGATCGGCGCTGCGAAGCCGCAGGCCATCGGCCTGTTCTCCGAGTTGGGAGAGGCCAAGCCTGGGGAAGATCCCAAAGAGATCGTGATCGCCGTGGGCCCGGCCTTCGGCACGGCGCTTGATGCCACACTGCTCGGCCTGCCGCACACCAGGGTGCTCGAAGCGCTCGTGGAAGGAATCCGGCAGGAGGGAATGAGGGCGCGGGTCGTCAAAATCTACGCCACCTCGGATTGCGGCTTTATCGGGCATGCCGGCGCCCGCCTGAGCGGCTCGGGTGTCAGCATCGGGATTCAATCCAAGGGCACCACCGTGATCCATCGCCGGGACCTCCAGCCGCTCAACAACCTGGAACTGTTTCCCCAGGCCCCCAATCTGACTCTGGAGTCCTATCGCGTGATTGGACGCAACGCCGCCAAGTACGCCAAAGGGGAGCCGGTGCTGCCGGTCCCGGTGCAGATCGACAACATGGCCCGGCTGAAATACATCGTCAAGACCACCCTTATGCACTTGCGGGAAACCGAGCAGGTCAACCCGCACAAGCCGGCGCAAGAGCTGGAGGTTCGCTATGCCTGACTATCCGCTGGCGGAGAAGATGCCGGAGCGGCTGAAGACACCCTCCGGACTCCCCCTTCGTGAGATCACCCTGGAGGCCGTGCTGGAAGGTAACCTCAGCATGGAGGACCTGCGGGTCACCGCCGAAGCCCTCGAACTCCAGGCCCAGGTATCCGAAGCCGCAGGCCGGCCCCAACTGGCGGAGAACCTCAGGCGCGCCGCAGAACTCGTGGGTGTCCCCGAGGGCCGCATCCTGGAAATCTACAACGCGCTGCGGCCCGGCCGCGCCTCCAGGGACCAGCTCCTCCGACTGGCCGACGACCTCGAGAAGCAGTACCGCGCTGCCCGCTGCGCGGCGTTGATTAGAGAGGCTGCACCCCTTCAGTGAGCGTCACCGGAACGTTGACCGTTTTTCCTACAGGGCCGACCAGTCCAGCCCCGCCTTCTTCACCGCGTAGCCAGTCTCCCGCAAGTAATTCCCGTAGCAGACCATCCAGTGGAAACCTTTGAGCTCCCGGGCCAGGTGCGCGGTGTCGGCCTTGACGGCCACCTCCAGTTGCGTGCGGCAGATCGGGAAGAACGGCGTGTCCACAATCTCGCCGGAGAACCCCAGCCAGCGCCGGCCCGCAAAATCCGGATCCAGCAGCGTGATCTCCTGCCCCTTCCTCATTTCGACTTTCGGCGCGGCGCCGTAATCCGATTCGTAGTGCGTGAGGATTCTGGCCGCCTCCGGGCGCCGGCCGTCCATCCTCCTCGGCGCCGTGCAGTGCGACACCGTCACGATGCCGTTGTAGGGAAACGAGGCGTTGCACAGGAAAACCGGCTTGCCGGAGATGTAATGAAGCAGGATGCCCGAAGGGATGGCCACGAAGTCGGACTCGCAGAAGGCCAGGTAACCCTCATCGTTCAGCACGCTGAGCGGCAGGCAGGCCGTAGTCTCGGCGATCGGCAGGATGGTCCGCATGCAACCGCCGATGGTGATCGCATCGGACTTGGCTTCATCCAAAAGGTCGCGAAAGATCTCCGTGAGCACGAACGCCCGTGACACAAAACCCTTTTCGGTCTCCAGCCGCACGCCTTTCTCCTGTAGGTATCTCTCGGCCGCCTGCTGGGCCCGTGCTAGCAGAGCCGCATCCTGGCTGGCTTTCTTGATTCTCACCTCGAGATCCGGATAAGGCACGGTCTGGATGTCCAGCTTCCAGCGCGTGCGGGCGCGCTCCGGCGCCTTGCCTCCATCCGCGCCCCATCCCCCTGCGGAACCCACTGCCACAACCCTTTTCCCTAGCGTGTTCTTCAACCCATACAACCCCTTCAGCCGCCAGAGCAGTTCGGCGTGACTGTCCACCACCACGTCATCCACATCCATGCCCGGCTGCCCGTAGTCGTCTGTCGTCTTTCTCAAAAAGTGCGGGTGCACGCCGATGTACATGTAGTAGATGTGGCCTGACTTGTGGCGCACGAAGATCAGGTTCCACTTCTCCGGCTTCGCCATGGCGTCTAAGACCCTGCGTTCCCAACCGGCCGCGTACATGATGAGCACGTCGTAGGCACCGCGCGCCACAGCCGCCGCCTGCTCGGTATCGTGCACCGTCTCCAGCGGCAGCACCTCCAGCGGGAAGTCGGCCCGCAACTTCATCTCGCCGAGATCGCCCCGGATCCTTTCCCTCTCCTCGGCAGCCACCTCTTCGGTGTGTATCTCCGCGGTGGTCCGCCAGCTTGTGGCTTTCTGCCGGGTCTTGATTTGGTAGACAAAGACCGGCTGAACCCGCAGCGCCACCTTGATGGGCCCCTGGCGGACAGGGTCCTTGAAGTCGGCGGCGGGCAGCCCGCCCATGCTCCCGATCCCCGCCAGGAATCCCCGGCGCGTCACGCCAGCTACCGGGCAGCCGTTGCACCAAACCCCCAAAGACGAACAGCAGCCATGATCCATAAGTTCCCGCCTCCTGCGGGCCTCGCGCATTCTACCTTCTCTAATACCCCATCACGCGCCGCACGTATTCCCGGCTCATTTTGAGGCTTTCGCGCAACGGCCGGGTGGGGTGGAATCCACCGGGATGCGCCAGCTCGATGACCAGGTCGCCGGCGAAGTTCAACTCGCGCAGCGCGCGGCCGATAGCGGCATAGTCGATGCTGCCTTCCCCCATCGCCTCAGACCAAGTGCCGTCGGTCTTCCGGTCGCGCAGGTGCGCAAAGACGATTCTCTTCCCATACCGCCGGATGAAATCCAGGGGTTGAATCCCGGCGCCCACCAGCCAGTCCAGATCGGGGCCAAGCTTGATGTCGGGGATGCGCTCCAGCGTGCCCCTCAGGTCGTGCTCGTTGTTGGCCACCTCGTAGATGTGGTTGTGCAGATTGAGCACCACGCCGTTGGACTCGCAAATCGAGATGAGCCGGCGCAGCAGTTCCGCCTGAGCGTCGAGCTGCTCGGGCGTCTTCGGCTTTCGCGCGTCGCCCACCGAGGTCCCCAGCGTGCGCCCTCCCAGCTTTGCCAGCCGCCCGATCAGCAGGTTCGCCTGCTCGAGGATCGCCCTCTGCTCCTCCCGCTTCCACATGTTCGCAGAAAAAGATGTCCCAATAACAGGCAAATTGTGCTTGCTGGAAAGCTCGCCAATCCGCTGGACCGCGTTGTCCGGCCGCAGGGCCGTGTGCATCAGCTCGATTCCGTCCATGCCGGCGTAGCTCATGTCCTCGAAGATGCAATCGAGGATCCCGGTGATCTCGTAGTTGGGCTGCGTGGCCGCATACACCCAGGGGTGTGCCCCCACGAGAATTCTCTTCGTTGCTGTGCCTCCAAGCCTGCCTGCGCCAGCCGCAGCCAGCAAACTCAGGAACTCACGTCGGTTTGTAGCTTGCATGGTATTCCACCGCAGGTGAGATTATCACAGATTCGCTTTACAGCAGTGAGTGGAGGGGGACTCGCGAGAACTGATGAACGCCAAGGGCTTCAAAACTGAAGCAACACCCGGTTGGGATCCGGTTTCTCGCTGGCGCGCACCAGCGACACAAACGCCATGGTCGCCACGCAGGGCACCACCGAGGCCGCGATGATCACCGGCTGGAAAGAGATCCGGTCCGTGATGACACCGATAAGGTAGGTCGAGATCAGCGTGCCCACGCCCGCAGCGGTCCCGCCCAGCCCGCTCACCGAAGCCACCGCCCGCGTGTGGAACACATCCGCGGGCAGCGACAGGAACATGGTCGAGCAGGCTGAATACGCGAACGTGGCGTAGGAGAACAGCAGAATCAGCAAGACGTATTTCGAGGTGAACGCCGCCGGGATCAGCAGCAACATGCTGGGGCCGAAGATCAGCAGCACGGTACGCCGCGCTCTCCCTACCGGCCAGCCGCGCGCAATCCAGTAACTCGACAGCCCCCCGCCAAAGAAGTTCCCCACATCCGATGCCAGGAACGGCGCCCAAAATCCGAGAATGCTTTGCTCCATCTCAAACCCCTTGCTGCGCAGGTACAGCGGGAACCACTCGGCCATGAGAAACCAGTAGGGGTCCAGAAGAAAGCGGCCCAGAATTATGCCCCAAGTCTGGCGGTAACCGAGCAGCTTGCCCCACCCCGCCGGGGTAAGTTGGGCGGTGGTCGCCGGTAGCTCCGTGCGGCCACGTCGAATATGTTCCAGCTCTTCCGGCGTGATGCGCGGATGCTGCTCGGGAGGACGGTACAGAAGCTGCCAGGCCATCAGCCAGAGGAATCCCAAGGTGCCCGTGATCAGGAACGCCGGCCGCCAGCTCCCGAACACCCGATACAGGAACAGCACCAGAAACGGCGCAATCGCGCCCCCGATCGCTGATCCGCTGTCGAACAGCGCCACCGCCCAAGCGCGTTCCTTGACGGGAAACCACTCCGAGACGGCTTTGGTTGCGCCCGGCCAGTTGGCCGCCTCGCCCGCCCCCAGCAGGAAACGGAACGTGCGAAAGCCGGCCAGACCCCGCGCCGTGGCGGTAGGGCAGCCACGGTCGAGTAGAACGCCACGCTCAGGGTCGAGCCCCAGCCGCGTGCCCAGCCAATCCAGCAGCCGCCCCGACACCCCCTGCATGATGGTGTAGGCCACGCGGAACGCGTTCAGGATGCTGGCATAGTTCGAGTTGCTCCAGCCGTATTCCTTCTTCAAGTACGGCGCCAGCACGCTCAAGGTCTGGCGGTCGATGTAGTTGATGACCGTGGAGGCAAACAGCAGCCCCCCGATCCGCCAGCGCAAGTTCCGAATGGGCGGGGCTGCCCTTTTTGAGGTCCCCTCTGCGGGGTGGCCGTGCGAAGAAAACACTTCCATAGACTGGCCAGACTCACCTGTCTTGAAGGCCAAACTTGTTACGTTAGCGCTTCACGGCCTTGGAGACAATGCCTTCGACCGGCAGACTCTCCCTCCGCCACCTCCGACACCTTTCTCCTCAGATCCCAAACGCTCTCCTCGGTTCCTACACTGTGGGATTCTTTCCGCTGGCCCATTACTCCGCCCGGTGCGTAACTAACAGAAACCCTCCGGCGGGCCGGGTGGTCTCCGGGTTGCTCTCGCATCACGGCGGCGATTTGAGTGGGCGGGACGGCGGAACCGCGCGGCCTGGGTACTGGTACATTCAGTACCATAAGTATACAGTATTTGCCTACTCCCAAACGACAGCTATCTTTGGTATACTATTCTTGGATGGGCAGCCACAGAGGGAGCACATCAGCATCCGCTGGTACTGGTTGAGAAGTTCAGCTTAGAGCCGTGCCGGCTATCTTTCTGGCCAACGGGCCGGTTCACTGCACTCTGGAGAGCAGCCCGCCAACTCACGTGAGGAGCATTTCTGTGGAGGAACAAATGTCTTCGAAGGTAGTAGCACTTCTTTGTTTTGCAACCCTGTTTTCCGGCGTGGCGAGCGCGGCCCCAGTAGTTTTCGACAGCTCGCTAGGTCATCTTAGCGCTTCAGCGAGCTTCGACCTGCTTTTGAACGGCGACCTGCAAATCACCCTGAGCAACACTTCGACCTATGATGTTGGGGTGCCGTCCGAAGTCCTGACGGCCCTGTTTTTCGACATCTACGGCAACCCGTCCTTGTCTCCCCTTTCCGCCGTGCTGGGGCTGGGAAGCATAGTGTGGTTTGGTACGACGGATCCCGGGGGAGTGGTGGGAGGCGAGTGGGCCTACGCCAGTGGCTTGTCAGGTGCGCCGGGCGGCGCCCAGCAGGGCATCAGCAGTGCTGGATTCGGCCTCTTCGGCCCGCACAACCTGTTCCCGGGCTCGAACCTTCAGGGACCGGACTCCCCGGACGGACTCCAGTATGGAATCACCTCCGCGGGCGACAGCCTCGCGACGGGCAACCAAGCAGTCACGGGCAAGAACGCCTTGATTCAGAGCTCGGTGGTTTTCACACTGCGTAACCTGCCCATCGGCTTCCAGTTGGACGAGAATACCATCCGCAACGTTTCCTTCCAGTACGGCACCGACTTGCGGGAGAGCACTTTTTCTGACGGCACGCCGGAGCCGGCTTCATTGTTCCTGGTGGCGCCCGTCATCCTCGTCTGGGCTGCCTGGCGTTACCGTGCCCGCGCCCACCGCCGGGCCTAGAGTTCGTAACTCGAAACACTTTCACGGCTGGCGTATGATCGAAGATCATGAAGACGCTGCCGTGTATCTTGATGCTGGCCATCGGCTCGCCTCCCGGCCTCGCCCAACCGCGCTGGTGGATGGACGAGCCGGTGCGCCTCATCCAGACCAACCTCCGGGAAACCGATGCCGCTCTGGATCCCGCCCGCCTGGCGCAACAGGTGGCTGAGTTCCCCGCCAACACTCTCCTGTTCGGCATGGGCGGCATCGTCGCCTACTACCCCAGCAGGGTCGAGTTCCACTATCCCAGCCCACACCTGCCGCCGGGCCGCGATCTGTTTGGCGAGACGCTCCGGGAAGCGCACGCCCGCGGCATCCGAATAATCGGCCGCTTCGATCTCAGCAAAACCCAAAAACCGGCGTTCGACGCCCACCCGGAGTGGTTCTTCCGGCGAGCCAACGGCCAGCCAGTCGTCTACAACGGCCTCTACTCGACCTGCATCAACGGCGGCTATTACCGCCAGCACGCCTTGGAGATTCTCTCCGAAGCCCTGGAGCGCTACGAGGTCGATGGGCTGTTTTTCAACATGTTCGGCAATCCTTCCTCGGATTACAGCGGCAACCCGATGGGGCTGTGCCATTGCGAGAGTTGCCGCTCCCACTTTCAGGAGCGCTACAAGAGACCGCTGCCTGAAACTCCTGACGCCGACTATCGCGAGTTCCTGGCCGCCTCGACGCGCGAAGTGGCTGCCCGCATCGCCGAGCTGATCCACACCAAGCGGCCCCGCGCTGCTTTCCTCACCTACCTCCAGCAGTACGTGGACGTCATCATGTCCGAGTCGAACACCTCCCTCATGCGCCCCCTGCCGCTGTGGCCGTACTCGGCCAGCGACAACGTCAACCGCGCCCGCAATTCCGAGCCCTCCAAAATGGCGTTCAACCTGTCGATGAGCTTCGTGGATTTCCCCTGGCGTTTCGCTACCGTGCCGCAGCCCGAAATCCAGCTCCGCCTATACCAGGCCATGGCTCACGGCGCCGTGCCGGCCTTGAACATGCACGGAACCATGGACCAGGAAGACCGCCGCGCCCTGCTGGCGGCGCGTCCGGTATTCCAGTGGCACGCCCAGCACGAGGACCTCTACGTCGGCCAGGAGAGCGCCGCCCGGGTGCTACTGCTGGGTTCGCGCCAGAGCGCCTACCGCGGCTTCTTCCGCCTCTTAAGCGAACAGCACATTCCGTTCGCTGTGTCGGATAACCTGGCCTGGCTCCAGAGCGGCCCGCGCGCCTTTGACCTGGTGATCGCTCCCGAGGGCGCGCCTCCGCAGTTGGACCGCTACCTTCGCGACGGCGGTCGGTTGCTTGTTGGGGGTGTGGCGTCGCCTGCTCTGGAGGGTCTTCCCAGAGTGGTGCGGCGCTGGAGCGGCGTGCAGGGGTATTTTCGAGTTCGGGACCACTCGCTTTTCCCGTCTCTCAGGGACACCAACCTGCTCTTCCTCGATGGTGATTACCTGGAACTGGAGCCGGGCCCAAAGCCACTGCTCACGCTGATTCCCCCCTCTCGCTTCGGCCCCCCGGAAAAAGTCTGGACCGATAAGGTGGAGACCGACAAGCCCGGCCTGCTGCTGGCCGAATTCGGGAAAGGCCGGCTGGCCTACATCCCCTGGGACATCGGAGCTCTCTACTACCGGCACAGCTCGACCGGCCATGCGAGTCTGCTGGCCGATCTGATCGACCATCTGCTCCCCCAGAGCCGGCAACTCAAGACCAACGCCCATCCGCTGGTCGAGATCACCCTGATGCGGCAGCCCGGCCGCGGCCGCGCGCTAGTCCACTTGGTGAATCTTTCGGGCCACTCCCAGACCGCTTACTTTGCGCCCATCGAGATGCGCGAGATCCAGATCGAGCTGGCAGGGGAGTTCCGCAGCGCCCGTTCCGTCCGGCTGGAGCAAGACCTGCCCGTGGTGCGGGAGGGCCGGTATGGAAAGTTCTCAGTACCGAGACTGGGAAGCTACGACGTGATAGTGCTGGAGTAGGAGGCGCCAAATCCCATGCCCGAGTCTTACGACGAGGTGCTGTACCCGGGTTACGCCTACCGCCAGACGCACCCGGATCGTCTGGCCGCCATGGCCACGCTGTTCGGTATGACTCCGGCGCCGGTGGAAGGCTGCCGCGTGCTGGAACTGGGCTGCGGGGAAGGCGGCAACCTCATCCCGATGGCTTTCGGGTTGCCACGCAGCCAGTTCCTGGGCATCGACTCGGCGCAGCGCCCGATCCAGAAGGGCCAGGCCATGGTGGAGACCCTGGGGATCGAGAACATCACTCTCCGCCAGCTCGATCTCATGGACGTATCCGGTGAGCTTGGGCAGTTCGATTACATCGTTGCGCACGGCCTCTACGCCTGGGTTCGGCCTGTGGTGCAGGACAAGATCCTGGCCATCGCGAAGTCGAACCTGGCTCCGAACGGCGTCGCCTTTGTCAGCTACAGCGCATACCCAGGCGGTCACCTGCGGACCTTGGTGCGGGAGATGATGCTGTACCATATTCGGAACCTTGACGACCCTGAACAGCAGATCAGCCAGGCGCAAGCCTTACTCAGGCTCTTGGCAGAGTCCCAGGCAGAGTCGGATGCCTATGGGGTGTTCCTTAAAGCGGAACTGAATCGCGTGCTGGAACGCCGGGGCGAGTTCCTCTACCACGACGATTTAGCCCAGGTGTTCGCGCCGGCCTATTTCCATCAATTCATCGAGCACGCAGCCCGGCATGGCCTGCAATACCTGGCGGAAGCGCACTTCTCCGACATGCACGCACCCGCCGCCACGCCGGCGGTGGCCCAGGCGCTGGACGGGCTTGCGGGCGGGATCGTGGAGAAGGAACAATACCTCGATTTCCTGAAGTGCCGGAAGTTGCGCCAGACCTTGCTGTGCCACCAAGAGGTCTCGCTCGATCGGGCGCTGAAGCCGGAACATATGACTAAGTTCTATGTGGCGTCACCGGCCGTCCCGGTGTCGGCAAAGCCGGATGTTTGCTCGGAGGCCGCCGAGGAGTTTCGGGGCCCGCAAGGTTCGGGGATGGTGACGGCCCACCGCATCGCCAAGGCGGCGATATTCGAGCTTTCTGAGATATGGCCGCAAGCGCTGCAATTCCAGGAACTGTTGGAACGGGTTCGACGGCGCCTCGGCGGCGCTGCCAGTCAGGACGCGCTGGCCTTGGGCGAAATCCTCTTGCGGACCTCAGCCGCGGGCTTGGTAGAACTGCACGTTCATGCGTTTTGCTTTGCGGCGGAAGCTGGCGAGCGTCCGGTCTCGAGCCCCCTGGCGCGCCTGCAACTTCAGAAGGGCGCTATGATCACCACTCTGCGCCACACCAGAATTGAAGTGGAGGGAGAGCTTGAGCGACAGCTCCTGCTGCTGCTGGATGGCACCCGAGACCGTGCCGCCCTGCTCAGCGAATTGAGCCCGTTTGCACGCCCGAACGCCTCGACGCCATCTCGCGAGATACCACCCGAGGATCTGGAAAGCGCCTTGGGCAAACTCGCCCGTCTGGCCTTGCTGGTGGCCTGATTACTTGAACTGCTGAATCAATGACTTTTGGCAAGTCGTGCGGCAGGCATTCAGACTGCCGGGGACTTTTACCACGGGCCGCAAGCCGCACCTACAGGCCACCACGCGGCGACCTCCGGGCCTTTTCGAGGCAAGACCGCAGCCGTTGCGCCAGAACGGCAACGTTCGGTTCGCGGAAGATATCTTCGCCTTTCCCCGGCACCAGGTGCATTGCGACTCCGCGAGTGGCCACTTCACCCCAGAACACCCTGGGGTCCCTGCGGATGGTCCCAGCAGCCTGGAAATAGGTGAGCGTGCCACTCCAGGCCTGGGCCACATAGGCGCGGTTGGCCCGGTAATTGGCTTCCATAACGTGGAGCCTCCGCAAAGCGCGAGGCAAGGGCCGTTTGAAGGTCAGGAAGACTCGGCATATCAGCTCGCTCAGGGCGTACTTAATCCGCCCCAACCGGAACCCCAGACGCTCAGCGACATAAGCCGCTTTCGTCCTCGGCCCCAGCCCGGAAAGGCTGGTGAGGTGGAAAGCGACTCCCCGGCGGAGGGAATCGGCCTTCCTCCAGGCGCCGTCGGTGTCGAAGCACGCCAGCAGGGCCACCTCCTGGTGTTGCGCCTCGAGTTGCCGGGCCATCTCCAGGGCCACGTAGGCCCCCAGGCAGAAGCCCCCCAGGAAATAGGGGCCTTCCCTCTGCACAGCTCGGATTTCCCTCAGGTAATCGGCCGCCATGTCCTCCACCCGGCCAAGCGGCGGCTGGCGGCCGTCCAGCCCCACCGCCTGGAGCCCGTAGAAAGGCTGGTCGGCTCCCAGGTGGCGCGCCAGTTCGCGGTAGAACAAGACGTTCCCGCCGTGCGCGTGGATGCAAAACAACGGAGGGCGCCCACCTTGCGGCTGAATCGGCGCCAGCGCCGACCAGGGGGGAATCAAGTCCTCGCTGCTCAGCATCTGCGCAAGCTGCTCGACCGTAGGCGCCTCGAACAGGCTGGCCAGGGGCAGGTTCCTGCCGAAGGCCTTTTCCATCTCCGCAAACAGGGTAACCGCAAGCAGCGAGTCTCCCCCCAGTTCGAAGAAGTTGTCCTTCAGCCCCACACGACGAACACCCAGGACCTTCTCCCAGATCTGTACGAGGCGCGCTTCCAGAGCGGTGCGTGGCGCTAGAAAAAGCCTCCTCGCGCTCCTGGCTGGTCCCCTCCGGCGCCGGCAGCGCCTTCCAGTCGATCTTGCCGCTGACCGTCAGCGGCAGCTTCTCCAGGAAGACGAAGGCCGAAGGCACCATGTAGCCCGGCAGCTTATCTTGCAGGAAGCTCCGCAGGCCGGCCGCCGAGAGGTCCTGATCGTTCTTGGCGATGACGTACGCCACCAGCCGCTTGTCGCCGGCGGGACTCTCGCGCGGCCCACCACCGCCCGCTCGACGCCCGCGTGCTGGGCCAGCGCCGCCTCGATCTCTCCCGGCTCGATCCGGAAGCCCCGGATCTTGAGCTGATTGTCGATGCGGCCCAGAAACTCGATGTTGCCGTCCTCCAGACAGCGCCCCAGGTCGCCGCTCCGGTACACCCGAGCGCCCCCGTCCCTGCGGAAGGGGTCCGGAATGAACTTCTCGGCCGTCAACTCGGGCCGGTTCAGATACCCTCGCGCTACCCCCACGCCCCCAATCAAGAGCTCGCCCGCCACCCCGATGGGCACGGGCTGAAGATATTACAAGTCTTGGAAGCTTCTGATGTTACCCAAGAGGATGAACTGTTCATGGAAGAGATAAACAACGGGAGCGATGCATGGGAAATCCATCAATTATTATTTCCTTTAGCTCAGCGGGTGCTCAACCCACCTTTCATTAACCCGCACCTCCCGAAGATGTACCGGGTTTACCGGGAACTGAGGCCGTACTTGAGAGAGGATGAAATCCGGGCATTCATTCGTCTTGAAGTCATGGAATATGGCAGGAGGCCCAAATTGGGAAAACTGCCTAAGACAAAACCAGCGACCTCTCCTGTTTCTTTCAGAGATATTGAATCGGCCATTCGTGAGCAGGATTGGGAAAAAACCACGGCGTTGATGGCTGCCTTTTACGAACAGGCGGGAGGAGCGGAGCTGGCGCGGCGGCTTCTGTTTCTCGGAAGCGGATATCTCAGTTCTTCATTGGGCCATTCGGTTTCCTGCACGGCTTTTATCCTTCTGGAGATGTTAGACCGAACGGATCAGGACCCGTGGCCAGCGCTGGCAACCTTGGCTGACTACTTCTGCAAAGGTGGATTCCATACCACTCCAGCTTTAAGGAGGACGCCCCCATTCTCTTCGAATGAAGTTTTCGACCAGCACCTTTTACGGGCGGCAAGCGGCCGAGGTATTGTAAACCTGCACCATACGATTACCATTTTTGCGATAGAGCAAGTCCGTCCGTTGTTTAACGAAGAAAAATATAACCACATGATCGGCGCATGGGTTGCATTTATGGAAGATAAGAAGGCCAAAATGGTTGTCCTCGATAACCCTAAAGCTGCGCTACCGGGAGATTACAGTCA
>CAVRZY010000052.1:0-8346 GCA_963725415.1 uncultured Acidobacteriota bacterium
ACGAACCTGGTCGACTGGAAGTTTGAGAATAACGTCATGACCTCCGCTTCGCCTGGCCTGGGCACGACCAGTTGGGTGGGGCGCATGGGAGTCGCTTACAATACGAACACCCAAAAGTATGTGCTGTTGTCACAATATTCCGGCAGCAACGGCTCCGGCGTCATGTTCGCCACCTGCAATACGCCCTCCGGAAATTTCGTTTACGATCACCTCCAGACCTCGATCCCGATCGTCAACACCAGCACCGGCGACCAGACCGTGTTTCTGGATACCGACGGGACGGCCTACCTGATCTGTTCTAGCGCCAGCGGCCACAGCCATCTGTATGTGCTGCCGCTGCATCCGGCGGATTACCTCACCATTGATCCCGGTGACAACATCTACAACGGGAATGGCCGCGAAGGGAACATGATGTTCAAGTACAACGGCTGGTACTACTTTTGTTCCTCTGATCTGCACGGCTGGAACGCTTCCCATTGTTACGTGATCAATTCAACCAATATCCTGGGCACCTACTCGGCCGAATACGTGATGAACCGCACCGACTTGGATTTCTGCCACGTCAGCCAGACCGGCTTTGGCGTCACGGCGGTTGGGACCAATGGCACGACCGTTTTGTTTGTCGGCGATCGCTGGTGCGATTTTGCCGGCAATGGCGTCGGGTACAACCAATGGTGTCCGGTCTCCTTCGTCGGCACCACCCCGACATTCGAGTCCGTGACCCGATTCGACTTGAACGCTGCAGCCGGCACCTGGAGCGTGGTGCCGGGAAACAACTACATATTAAATCCGGGGTTCGAAGCCGACCGGGTCTCGCGGCCACGGTTGAGCCCGCCAGCCCATGTTCCTGGTTTGCGTCAGCGACCAGGTCCGCCGCCTCAGCGCCGGACTGAAGAAGCCGGTCCGTTCGGAGTCCTTGGCCGCCGCCCGCAAAGTCCGGGCCGTCTAGTTTCGCGCAGAGCCGCAAAGTTCTCGCAAAGAGCGCTAAGAATCAACAGGTTCTTGACTTTGCGCCCTTTGCGTCTTTGCGCGAAACGCGTCTTTGCGCGAAACCAAGGGCTGCTATACTGAAAGTGAACTCCGGAGTCACAAGAATGGCTCGACGCCGACTTTTTCTCTTTTTTGCCCCGCTCATCATCCTGGCCTGCTCGCTTTTGGGCGGCATCTACGGGCCGGGCCTGGAGGGCGCTTCCGCCGCCGCCTCGGACGACGATATCAACGCCGGCGTCAAGACCTTCACCAAGGTGCTCAGTCTGGTGGAGGAGAACTTTGCTGACCCGGTCAGTCCGGACAAGGCCATCTACAAAGGCGCGATTGTGGGGATGCTCCGCACCCTGGACCCGCACTCCGGCTTCTTCGACCCGCACGACTTCCAGTTGCTGCGTGAGGACCAGAAGGGCCATTACTACGGGGTGGGCATGCAGATCGGCCCCAGCCGCACCGGCAACGGCAAGACCATCGTCATCATGCCCTTCCCCGGTTCACCGGCCTATAAGGCCGGGATTCGCCCTGGCGACTACATCCTGGCGGTCGATGACAAGCCCACCGACAAGCTCGGTTTGCCCGAAATCGCCGACCTGCTGAAAGGACCGCGCGGAACGCGGGTCAAGGTCACCATCGGCCGGGAAGGGACCGAGAAGCCCCTGACCTTCCAGCTCACCCGCGACGAGATTCCCCGCAAGAGCGTCGGGGAAGCCTTCTGGATCCGGCCCGGCATTGCCTACCTGGATATTGACCAGTTCAACGAGAACACCAGCCGGGAAGTCGAGGCGGGGCTGACACGTCTGGGTGAGCAGAACGTTAAGGGCCTGCTGCTGGATCTGCGCGGCAATCCGGGCGGCCTGCTCAACGAGGGCGTGGCGGTGGCCGACCGTTTCCTGCACAAAGGCCAGACCATCGTCTCCCATCGCGGCCGGGCCTCGGCGGAGAAGCCCTATACCGCCAAGCACGGCAACGCCGGCCGCGACTATCCCATTGTTGTGCTGGTGGACCATCAATCCGCCTCGGCCGCCGAGATTGTAGCCGGCGCCCTCCAGGACCACGACCGCGCCTGGATCCTGGGAGAGACCACCTTCGGCAAGGGCTTGGTTCAGACCGTCTACCCGCTCATCGAGAACACCGGCCTGGCTCTCACCACCGCCCACTACTACACCCCCAGTGGCCGGCTCATCCAGCGCGATTATTCCCACACCTCCTTCCTCGACTACTACTACGGCCGTAAGGAGTCCGATTCCAAGGCCCCGCTGGATGTGAAAATGACTGACAGCGGCCGCACTGTCTACGGCGGCGGCGGCATCACTCCCGACGAAAAGGTCCCGGCCACTAAATTGGACCGCTTCCAGACCGACCTGAAATATCGCAAGTACGCCTTCTTCAATTTCGCTTCCAAGTACCTCGGCACTCACGAGGCCAAGCTGCCGCAAAACTGGGAACCCGACCAGGCCATCTTGAACGACTTTCACCAGTACCTGCTGAAGGAAGGGGTGAACTTCACCGAGGCCCAGTTCGCCCAGCACAACGACTGGATCAAGTCGGAGCTCAGGTACGAGATGTACATCAGCGCTTTCGGAGTGGACGAGGCCCGGCGGCTGGCTGTCGAGAACGATCCAGTGGTGGGCAAAGCCATCGACGCTCTGCCCAAGGCCAAAGCCCTGCTCGAGACTGCGAAGAAAGTGATCGCCCAGCGGGTCACGAAATAAACCGCCCAGTGTGAACGCGTACTCTCCCACGCCCCAGATCACGGTGCTGGATGCCGGGGGACAGTATTGCCATCTGATCGCGCGCAAGGTGCGTGAATTGGGCGTGTACGCCGAAGTGCGCCCCTCCGATACGCCGCGGCAGGATCTGCCCGGCCCCCGCGGCATCATCATTTCCGGCGGCCCCTCCAGCGTCTACGAACCCGGCAGTCCTTCGGTCGATCCGGCCATCTTCGCGCTGGGAGTCCCGATCCTCGGCATCTGCTACGGCTTGCAACTGATGGCCCACCTGCTCGGCGGCTCGGTCCAGAAGGGGGACAGAGGCGAGTACGGCCTCGCGTTTCTCGAGCTTGTCGGCGCCGCTCCGCTATTTGAAGGCTTGGCCGCGGACCGCCAGCAGGTCTGGATGAGCCATCGCGACTTGGTGAGCGCCACTCCACCGGGTTTCCAGGTGCTCGGCCGCACCGAAACCTGCCCCGTGTCTGCCATGGGCCACCCGGCGCGCCGCCTCTACGGCGTTCAGTTCCATCCCGAAGTCGTCCACACCACCCAGGGCAGAGAAATCCTGGACAACTTCTTGTTCCGGATCTGTGACTGCCGCAAGGATTGGAATCCCAAGCACCGCATCCCCCTCATCACGGCGCGCATCCGCGAGCTGGCCGGCAGCCGCAACGTGTTCTTCTTCGTCAGCGGCGGCGTGGATTCCTCGGTCGCCTACACGCTCTGCCTCCGCGCGCTGGGGCCGGATCGCGTGCGCGGAACTTACGTCGATACGGGTTTGATGCGGGAGGGCGAAACCGAGTTCGTTCGCCATGCGTTCGACATCTTCGGTTCCGGCACGGTGCGCGTCGAGGCCGCGGAAGAGCGCTTTCGGAGCGCGCTGGCCGGGGTCTCGGACCCGGAGCAGAAACGCCGCATCATCGGCGAGGAATTCGTCGAAGTGCAGGAGCAGATTATCGAGTCCGGCCACTTCCTGGAAGGCGACTGGATCCTGGGCCAGGGCACCATCTACCCCGACACCATCGAATCCGGCGGCACCGCCCACGCCGCCGTGATCAAGACCCATCACAACCGCGTCCCGGGCATCCAGCGCCTCATTGAGACCGGCCGCCTGCTGGAGCCGCTCAGCTCCTTCTACAAGGACGAGGTGCGCGAGATCGGCCTCGAGTTAGGCCTGCCCGAGGAACTCGTGCGCCGCCACCCCTTCCCGGGGCCGGGCCTGGCCGTCCGCTGTCTGTGCTCGGAATTCGACGCCCCCGTACGCCGCCTCGAGGAAGGCTGGCTCCTTCCGCTTAATTCAGTCGGCGTTCAAGGCGACTCCCGCAGTTACGCCTCGGTCCTGGCGCTGGACCAGTTCCCCTCCCCGGAAGCCAACCTGCACCAGGCGGCCACCCTCCTCATCAACCGCATCCGCGGCATCAACCGCGTCGTGGCTCAAGTTCAGACACGCGCTCCTCTGGATTCCCTTCAGGTGCGCCGCAGCGCTCTCAGCGCTGAGCGGCTCAACCGTTTGCGTCATGCCGACGCCATCGTCCGCCGGCTCTCCCGCCAGCACGGTTTCGACTCCCAGGTCTGGCAGTTCCCCGTCATCCTGATCCCGCTGGGCGCCCCGGCTTTCCCCGATTCCCTGGTGCTCCGCCCCATCGACTCGGTGGACGGCATGACCGCCCACTCCGTGCCCATGGACCCAGCCCTCCTGCGCACCATGGCGAACGAGCTGTTGCAGCTCGAAGGCCTCTGTGCGGTCTTCTACGACCTCACCCACAAACCCCCGGCCACCATCGAGTGGGAGTAGGGACCAAGCCTGGCGCGTGCCGGCGGATGGGTTCACCCGCTCAGCCCAGCTTCTTGAGCCGGGCCTCGACGTCTGCCTTGAGCTTGTCGATGAAGCCGAGGGTGTAAGCCGCAACCGAAAGCCCGGGATCTTCAATCAGCGGCGTCAGGTCCATGGCATAGGTGAGGGCGGTCTCGACGTCGGTGGCGTGCGAGGCGTAGTAGGTGGCGTTGGCCAGGCGCCGGCCGGCGGTGGCCAGGTCGTAGCGCTTGCCGCCGCTCACCTGCGAGTCGAACAGCGCCCACCAGCGAGGCCGCCAGGTTGGCCTGCGCGGAGACCGGCAGCACCTGCTTGTCCTCGTCCGGCAGCCAGTCCAGGTCGCGCCACACTTCGCAGCCGTAGACCTTCTTGGGACGAAACTCCGCGCCCAGCTCGCGCAGCGCCGCGATGGCCCGCAAGGCCGCTGCCCACGTGCGTATCGTGCTTGTCGGCCAGGATTGTGCAGGTAAACCACCTCCGGCTTTGCCAGTCTGAAGATCGCCAGCAGGTCCTCGCGCACGCCCGCGTTGTTGGGATCTTTGACCGCGGAGCTGGAGTAGCCGAGCTGGATCACGCAGGCATACTCGCCGACGTAGGCCGCCTTGCGCTGTTCCCTTAAGCGGACCCTCTGCATTTCCTCGTCGGTGTAGTGCCCGTAAATGCCCGTGCGCGGGCTGCCCGCGCCGTTGGTCACCACCACTCCCGTGAACCACTGGTCGCTCCGGCCGAAGCATTGCCGATGCCGTGATAGGCCATGATCTCGATGTCGTCCTGGTGCGCGGAAATCGACAGATGGGTGGTGCGGGAAAGCGCAGCGCTTTCGCTCGACCCCGTCGGGGACAAACAGGTCGGCTTGTGGATTATGAAATCGCATCGTTCTCCGTCCTACTTTCTGAGGCTGGGCAGGCTGGCGGCCGCCACGGCCTGTCCGTGCCGCTTTTCCTTCTCGCCCGGCGTGTGGATCTTGACGGCTTCGGCCACTTCGGGGAACTCCGCTTTGAGGACCTGGCCGGCCACCTCCAGGATCAGGTCCCCGCCCATCCCGCTCATCACCCGGCCCAGCACCAGCAGGTTGCGCAGGTCGTAGAAATCGGCGTAGTGGGCGATCGTGTAGCCGAAATACACTCCGATGGTCTCGTAGATTCGCCGCGCCCGTTCGTCTCCCGCCGCCATCAGCTTCTGCACTTCGACCAGCCTGGCGGCCAACGGCATCTGATCCGGCAGCTCGATCCCCGCCGCCGGAAGCAGCCGTGCCACCGCTTGCTGCGAGAAGTACTGCACGCCCACGCCCTCATCGCCCGACCACTCATCCACCGGGCCATTCTCCCGATAGTCCACTGGAGCGAAGGCCAGCTCATTCAGCCAGTTGGTGATGTTGCCCTGCGGGGTGACGTAGCCCGCCGCCAGGCTGCTGCCCATGGCGACGCCCAGCACCGCGTTGTCGTTCAGCGCCATCGAGCCCGCCAGCGCCGTCACCTCGCCATCGTTCACCACTTCGAAGGGCACTCCGCCCCAGGCTCCCTGCAATTCGAAAAACAGGCGGCGAATCCGCTGGTTGAACAACTCCGGCGGCACCCCGCGGAAAAGCGAGGCCACGCGAACCTCGTTGTTCACATAGACGCCGGCCGCGCTGCCCCCGATGGCGTCCACCCGCGGCAGCTTGGCCGCGGCGCGTTTCAGCGAATCGTTGATCCCGTCGAAATGGTATTGCGGGTCCGACTGGAAACTGGGGTCCCAGGCCACTTCCTCACTGAAGACCACCTCGCCGTCGATCACCGCAGCGGACTTCCGGTCGCTGGCGCCCAAATCGAAACCGATGCGGCACCCTTCCAGATGGCGTCCCAACGCGGCGGTCGTTTCTTTCTCCTGTGGCACACCATCGTAACCACTCCCCTCGATCACCATGGGCCGCCCGTACACGCGTTCTCCCATGAAGTGGAAGTCGAAGGCGCGCCTCCCAGCGGGTGAATAAACGCCCTGGATGTAGCCCGCAATCCGTGGCTCCCCGGCAATGGTGACCTTGTATCCCCCCTTCTGCCACAGCAGGAATTTCACCAGCCGTTCCACGTACCGCTCATTGGCCGGGATGTTAGCGCCTTCGTGCGGAAGAACCCTGGTGCGGCACACGGAGACCGATCCATCCGAGCGCTCCAGGGCGATCGCCAGGTTCTGGCCCTTGCCGCTCTCCTCTACCCTGGCGCGAAAGGCCCGGTTCCACAGCGATGCCGGTACGAACCCGGCATCCAGCACCGGGCAAAATTTTGGCGATATTTGAATGAGTCCAGGCATTACTATTCCTCACTACCACGTTACCCTCGCACCACCCGGTTTTCCAGAACGCCAATCCCCTCGATTTCCACGCGCACCCTCGAGCCGGCCTGCACGGGGCCGACTCCGGCCGGAGTCCCCGTGGCGATCAAGTCCCCGGGCTCCAGGGTCATGAATTGTGTAATGAAGGCAATAATCACTTCCACCGGGAAGATCATCTCGCTCGCCAGAGCGTCCTGCTTCTTCTCCCCATTAAC
The DNA here is from genome assembly GCA_963725415.1 of uncultured Acidobacteriota bacterium. Classification (GTDB taxonomy): domain Bacteria; phylum Acidobacteriota; class Terriglobia; order Bryobacterales; family Bryobacteraceae; genus CAVRZY01. Next base: position 7,035 of record CAVRZY010000052.1, read on the forward strand.
AAACGTGCGGATGCGGAACTCTTCGAAAGCCACCTGGCCCCGCGGCACAATCCAAGGCCCCACCGGGCAGAACGTGTCGAATCCCTTGCCACGCGTGAACTGCCCGTCCTTCCTCTGTAAATCGCGCGCCGTGACGTCGTTCACGCAGGTATACCCCAAGACGTACTCCTCCGCCTCCTGAGGCCGGACGTGCCGCGCCCGCCGTCCGATCACCACTCCTAGCTCGCCCTCGTAATCGACGCGCTCCGACAGCGCCGGATACACAATCGCGTCCCCCGAGGCGATCAGCGAAGAGGGCGGCTTCAGAAACAGCAGCGGCTCGGCCGGCACCGGGTTACCCAGCTCGCCCGCGTGCTCCCGGTAGTTCCTCCCCACGCACACGATCTTGCTGGGCCAGCAAGGCGGCAGCAAGCGTACTTCAGCCAGCCCGTAGCGTGCCCCCGTCTGCTGCTCGTAGACCGTATCTCGTTCCACCACTCCGTACTTCACCTCCGGCGATCCATCCGGGGTGGTTGGCTCGGTGTTTGGATTCAGGCTGAAGCGGATTCGTTTCTCCATGCTCCCTCACGGCGCAGCAATCTCCACCGCCGCCGACCGCGCGCTCTCGTTCCCCAACTGGTCCACTGCCGACACGGCGTAGCGGTAGCTGCGGCCCGATTCAATGCTCCGATCGCTCGCGCTGGGCGTCTCAACCAACTCGCCGACCCGCTCGAACGGTCTGCCTTCAGTGGCGCGGTACACATAATACCCCTTCAAGTCGGGCTTCGTGTTTCGCTCCCAGCTCAATTCGATGCTCTGGACCCCCGCCACGGCCGTCAGCCCCACCGGCGCCGCCGGCGGGAAGCGGTCCTCCGGTGTAATCGCAACCGACTCACAGATCTCGCTCTCTGCCTCGGTCTCCCCCGTTTTCAGCACCGCCTGCACCCCATACCGGTGCCTCTTCCCGTATTGAGCGCCGGTATCGACCCACGGGGTCGTTGCTGTCTGCGCTACCTCGACGTCGTTGCGGTAAACGCGAAAGGCCAGCCCCGGGATCTCGCGCGGCGCCTGCCACGTCAACTGCACGCCCGCCGCCACGGCTTGTGCCGCCAGCCCGCTGGGCCGTTCCAGCGGCGGCACAATCTTCCGCACCACCAACTCCGACCACTCGCTGAAGCGGCCCTTGCGGCCAGACACGCGGGCCCCGAAGATTACTTCCCGGCCCACCCAGTCTCGCGCGGGAATCTCAACCTTCACCGCACCCGGGCGGGTTGCGCCAGTTTCAACCGGCGTGGCCGCAGCAGCCCATTTCTCCACCTGAAACGGCCCCTGG
>CAVRZY010000053.1:0-7683 GCA_963725415.1 uncultured Acidobacteriota bacterium
CCGATGACGTTCGGCAATGTGCAACGACGGCCTCTCACGGACATCCTCACCTCCACGTACAGCGTCATTTCCCGTCAGAACACAAATGTTTCATCAACAAGAACTATGAGACGGTACAGAGACATTTCCGAGGACGGCGCCGATTGAAACCGGCGAATCGCTGAAGGTCCTCGGGGAAATTGAATTCGGACCCCTTGCCAAATTCTTTGAACTGCAGGACAGATAGAGCACATCGATGATGGCACATACGGAACCCGCCTCTGCGGTGACGAATCCGACACGCAGCGTTGAACACCTGTACAAAGTCTTCAGCATTATTTGTTCAGCCGTCTTTGCACTCGTTGGAGTGGTGTTTTTGTTTATGCCGGATCGTGTTCTTGTCCTTTTCAACGATCTCTCGAATCTCCTTGGATTCCCGGGTGCTCCTCTTGAGGGGGCCGGCTTCTATCTCATTCTCGGCGTCGCTTATATGTATCTTGTGTCGCTTCTTGCGATGTTGATGTTCCGGCACCCGGAAAACAGGATCTATCCCATCTTGCTCATCAATGCAAAATCAGCGAGCTCCGTTCTGTCATTGCTCTTCTTCGTTTTCTTCCATCCGTATCTTGTGTCCCTGGTGAATTCCATCGTCGACGGAGCGATAGCGGTTTGTGTGGCTCTTTTGAATTCCAGGATGAGGCGAGACTCGTTGTGAATCTCCTTTATTCAATCGCGCACTATTATGTTCCGACGTTTCTGAAAAAGAGGGGGCTCAGAACGCTGTTCGAAGCGACTGCGATGGCATTTGACCGCAAGACACCGCCAACAGAGAGAATGTCTGTAGACAAATGCCCGGCGCCAACACCGCCATCTTCAGTGTCGTCAACACGGTTCTTTTACGCCCCCTTCCCTACAAGGACCCCGACCGCCTGGTCTGGATCTGGGCCAGCAGCCCCACCCGGAACATCCCCTTTCACTTCTTCCAGTACCCAGACTTTGTGGACTGGCGCCAGCAAGCGCGCTCCTTCGAGTCCATGTCGGCCTACTTCCCGGCTGCCGCAACTCTGACCGGCCCCGGCGGCCAGTCTCATGAGCCTGAGTGGGTCTATCACTTGCGGGTGAACGCCAGCTTCTTCCACATACTCGGCGTCAGGCCGATCCTGGGGCGGGACTTCGTCGAGGCCGATGACCGGCCCGGCGCCGCCCGCGTCACTATCCTCAGCCACGGCCTTTGGCAGCGCCGCTTCGGCTCTGGCAACAACGTCATCGGGACCGCCATCACCCTGGAGGGCGAAACCTACACGGTCGTCGGCATCCTCCCCCAGGGCGTGCAGGCCGTCAACATGCCCGCCCAGTTGTATACCCCCATCGCGCTGGGCGGCAGCCGCAGCGGGCCTGAGCGCACCTTCAGTCACGGCGCCTTTGCGCGCCTGAAGTCCAACGTTACTCTGAAGCAGGCCCAGGCGGAAACCAACACCATCGTGGACCGCCTGGACCAGGACTACTTCCGGAAAGGGAGGCGCGGCATCCGCCTCTGGGGCGTGCGCGAGTTCCTGGTGCGCGACGTGCGTCTCAGCCTGCTGATTCTGCTGGGCGCCGTTGCGCTGGTGCTCTTGATCGCCTGCGCCAACGTGGCCAACCTGCTGCTGGCCAAGGCCGTCGCGCGTCAGAAGGAGATCGCCATCCGCGCCGCTCTGGGCGCCGGCAGGTGGCGCCTCATCCGCCAGTTGCTCACCGAAAGTCTTGTACTTGCTCTGCTGGGCGGCGGCCTCGGCCTGCTGCTGGCTTACTGGGGGGTGGATGTGCTCGTCGCCACCACTCCCGCCAACTATCCCCTGGTGCGCGACACGCGGCTGGACACCAGCGTGCTCTGCTTCACTGTCTTGGTATCCTTGCTGACCGGCCTGATCTTCGGCCTGGTCCCCGCCGTCTCGGTCTCCAGGACCGATGTCCACGAAGCCCTCAAGGAAGGCGGCCGGGGTTCGGTCGAGAGCCTTCGCCGCAACCGCTTCCGCAATCTTCTGGTGGTCACCGAGGTGGCGCTGGCGCTGGTGCTGGCCATCGGAGCGGGCTTGCTCCTTAAAGGTTTCCTGCGGCTCCAGGAGGTCAATCCGGGCTTCAATGCGAAGGGCGTGCTGGCGGCCAGCATCAGCCTGCCGGCCGCCAAATACCGCCCGCCGCAGCAGCGTGTCGCATTCTTCGACGAATTCTTCGAACGTCTGGAGTCACTGCCCGGAGTCAACTCTGCCGGAATGGTGGACGCCCTTCCCTTGAGCGGAGTCAACCGGGGTTCCAATATACACATCGAGGGGCGCCCGGAACCTCGTCCTGACGAATCGCCCACCGTCTGGATGCGCTGCGCCAATCGAGCCTACCTTCGCACCCTCGAGATTCCGTTGCTCCGGGGCAGGCATTTCACGGATCAGGACAGCGAGGCGGCCCCCCGCGTCGCTATCATCAACCAGACCATGGCGCGGCAGTTCTGGCCGAATGAAGATGCCCTCGGCAAGCGCTTCGGCCGCGGGTTGACCCACCGGCCTTCCTCTCCCGACGCGCCCCCGCCCCCCTGGATTACGGTGGTCGGCGTCGCCGGAGATGTCCGCCACACCGCCCTGGCCCGGCCGCCGGAGGCGGAGTTCATTGTCCCCTATGCGCAGTTCTCGCAACCTGTCATGTCGCTGGTTATTCGAACGGCGTCGGACCCTGCCCGCTTTGCGCCTGGCCTCCGCAGCGCGGCCGTGGCTGTGGACAGAGACCAGCCGGTCTCGGAAGTGGGCAGCCTCGAGCAACGGCTCTACAATTCCATCGCTCCGCAGCGTCTGGCCATGCGCCTCCTCGGTATCTTCGCCGGCGTAGCGGTGGCCCTGGCGGCAGTCGGCGTCTACGGCGTCATCTCCTTCGCGGTGACGCGCCGCACCCACGAGATCGGGATACGCATGGCCCTGGGCGCTACCCGCCCGGATGTGCTCCGCATGGTGCTGCGCGAGGGACTGACCATGACACTGAGCGGCCTCGGTTTGGGTCTCGTCGCTGCCCTTCTTTTTACTCGTCTTCTATGCAGCCTGCTCTACGGAATGACGGCCAGCGACCCGCTCGTGTTCGCCGCCGTCCCGTTGCTGCTGGTCGCCGTGGCGCTGGCGGCCTGCTACATCCCCGCACGCCGCGCGACTAAGGTAGACCCCATGGTCGCTCTGCGCTACGAATGAACCGAACCGCTGCGGCCGGGAACTTCTGCTCCCTCGTGGTGTCCATATAGACTTAATGAGGCTCGCAGAATACAGTGACAAATTCCGATGTAGCGCAGGCACTCTTGCCTGCCGCGCCGAGACTGATCTCGGCGCTTCCGCTGGCTTTTCCACACGGCTCAAGAGCCGACATGAGTGTCGGCTCGGCGGGCTGAAGCACGCGCCACCTCGGCAGCGTGCTGTCACCCAATTACGCGAGCCTCAGTAGGAGCCCGCACCATGGAAACCTTGCTTCGCGACTTTCGATACGGCCTTCGCATGCTGGTGAGGAGCCCGGGCGTTACGGCGGTGGCCGTGCTGGCGCTGGCGCTCGGCATCGGGGCCAACACCGCCATGTTCAGCGTGGTGTATGCGGTGCTGCTTCGGCCTCTTCCGGTCCAGGATGCGGAACGGCTGGTGTCGATCACCAGCGTGAATCCGCGTTTCAGCATCGGGGGAACGACCACCGGGTATCCGGCCTATGCGGAGTGGAAACAGCAGAGCCAGTCGTTCGAATCCATGGCGGCGGCATCGGCGGGCTCGGCGGATCTCACCATCCACCAGCACACCGAGCGCGTGCCGTCCTGGCGGGTCACTGCAAGTTTCCTGCCCACCCTGGGGGTCAGGCCGGTGCTGGGCCGGGCGTTTCTGCCCGAAGAGGACCAGCCGGGCGCCGGCCACGTAGCGCTGCTCAGCTATAGTCTTTGGGAACAACGTTTCGCAGGCGACGTGGGCGTAGTCGGGAATACCATCACCCTGGACGGCAGTCGCTATACCGTGGTGGGTGTGCTGCCGCTGGGATTCCACCTGGACGGCAGACCGGCAGACGTCTACGCGCCCATCGCGCTCAGCACCGCCCCCACGCGGCGGCCCTTGATGGTGTCGATCTACGCGCGTCTGAAACCGGGTGTGACCCTGGCTCAGGCGCAAGCCGAGATGGACACCATCTGCCGCCGGCAGGACCGGGGCAAATGGGGCTGGGGAGCGCGCCTGTGGGGCATTCGCGAAATCCAGGTGCGCGATGTCCGTCTCAGCCTGCTGGTGCTGCTGGCCGCCGTCGGTTTGGTGTTGCTGATCGCCTGCGCCAATATCGCCAGCCTGCTTCTGGCGAGGGCCAGCGCGCGCCAGAGAGAGGTCGCCATCCGCACCGCTCTGGGCGCTGGCCGGAAGCGGCTGATCCGCCAGTTCCTCACCGAGAGCACGCTGCTGGCGCTGCTGGGTGGCGTCTGCGGGCTGCTGCTGGCCGCCTGGAGCGTCCGTCTGGTCCCGCTGGTTCAGACCGAAAGACTACCCGGGCTGATCGGTCAGACCCGCATTGACGGCGCTGTGCTCGCCTTCACCATGCTGGTGTCGTTGCTGACCGGGCTGATCTTCGGGGCCGCGCCGGCGCTGTCCGGGTCGCAGGCCAACGTTCACGAGACCCTCAAGGAAGGCGGCCGAGCCGGCGAGAGCCGCCGCCGCAAGCACCTGTGGCACGTTCTGGTGGTCTCGGAGACTGCCCTGGCTCTGCTGCTGATGATCGGCGCCACACTGCTCATCCGGAGTTTCTTCTATCTTCGGGACGTAGCGCCGGGTTTGCGCGCCGAGGGCCTGTTCACCGCCTCGATCGAGCTGCCGCGTGCCAAATACCCGAAGGCCGAGCCATTGATCGCCTTCTACCAGCAGGTGCTCGAGAAGGTGCAGTCCATCCCCGGAGTTCAGTCTGTGGGCCTGGCTACGGCGCTGCCGCTGAGCGGCGACTACTGGGCCATGAGTTTGCCCATCGAAGGCCAGCCCCCTCCGCGCCCGGGAGAGGAGCCTATCCTGTGGCACCGCAGCGTAAACAGGGATTACTTTCGCACCATGCAGATCCCGCTGCGCCGCGGGCGCCTGTTCACCGAGCAGGATCGCAGGGGCTCGCAGGGCGTGGTGATCATCAACGAGGCCATGGCGCGGCGGTTCTGGCCAGGTGAGGATGCCATCGGCAAGTACCTCGGCAAGGGCGGCGCAGAGTGGCTCGAGATCGTGGGGGTGGTGGGCAACGTGCGGCATCAGGATCTGACCAGGGAACCCATGGTCGAGGTGTTCTTCCACTATCCCCAAAACCCGCCCCCCAGGGCCACCCTGGCGGTGCGCGGCGACCCCAAGGTCTTTCGCGATCCGATGCTGCTGGGGCCGGCCGTAGGCCGCGCTGTCGCGGCGGTTGACAAGGACCAAACTCTGGTCCGCACCGGGACCATGTTGCAGATCGTTTCGGGCCGCCTGGCGCCGCAGCGTCTGACTGCCGGTCTGATCGCGACTTTCGCCGGCCTGGCGCTGGTGCTAGCGGCGGTGGGCATCTACGGCGTGCTTTCCTTCTCCGTGGCCCAGCGCACACATGAAATTGGAGTGCGCATGGCGCTCGGAGCGCAACGCAATGCCGTTTTGCGCATGGTGGTGGGGCAGGCCACCCTGCTGGCGCTGGCGGGAATCGCGATCGGTTTGGCTGGGGCATTCGCGCTGACGCGCGTGATCACCAGCCTGCTGTTCGGCGTCAGCGCCACCGACCCGCGGGTGTTCGCGGGGGTCTCCGCATTCCTGCTGGCCGTGGCCGCACTGGCCAGCTACCTGCCCGCCCGCCGCGCCGCACACGTCGATCCCATGGAGGCGCTGCGGTACGAGTGACCATGTACTGCCAAAGCTCCATTTCTTCGCGGCTCGGGAAGATTCCGCGTGTTGGCCACTTTCGGTGTCGCCGGCGAATTGCCGATTGACGATTAAAGTGTCGCGCCACGTAAGACACAGCAATCGTCAATCGTCACTCCCGCAATCGTCAATTTGTTACAATCAGCCGCATCCCTCGCTGGCGGACATCAAGAACACGCGCTCGCTGGAAGCCGTGTGGATCGCGGGCGCGCAGGTAAACTAGGGAGAGGCGGACTGACATGCGTTTCACATTTCTGCTCCTGCTGCTGGCCGGGCTGGCTGCGGCGGAGATCCGGCAGCATCCCGGCGGGAAGGAACTCCCGCACGACAAGTACATCCGGGTGGTCAGTGAAGCGGACTGCCCGGTCCAGCAGGTTTACATCAAGACCAAAGACGGGCTGTACGTGGCGGCGGCCCTGCGCAAGCCCAAGGGCAACGGCCCGTTCCCGGCGCTGATCCACTTTCACGGCGCTCCGGGCGGGCGGGGCATGGAGCAGTTGGTGGGATGGTCGCGCGGGGCCACTGGCAGCCCCGTGTGGGAGCGGTTCCTTCAGGAAGGCTTCGTGGTTGTGGTGTCCGACTATCGCGCGCTGTCCCGCGCTCGCGGAATGCTGCGGCCCATCGGCGCCGACGAGATCAGCTACGTCGATGACGGCCTGACAGTGCTGGACTACGTGCGCGCGCTCCCCTATGTGGACGCCTCCCGGATCAGCGTGTATGGCGTCAGCCTGGGCGGGAACCTGGTGCTGCACCTCATCGGGAGGACTAAGGTGCACGCCGCCATCCTGGGGGCTCCGGCCGCTATGAGCTTTCTGGGCGCCACGGTTCCGGAGGCGCCCCCGGGAGCCGACCCGATGGACCGCTGGAAGAACGCCAAGCTGGACCTGGAGCTGGCGCGCAAGAACATCGAGCCGATCCAGTGCCCCATTCTGATCCTGGCAGGCACTGCGGACGGGTTGGTTTACATCGACCGGACGCTGCACGATTTGCTGGAAAAGGCCGGCAAGACCGTGCGCATGGAAGTCTACGAAAACGGCTACCACGATTTCTGCATCGGTCCCCAGGGCCATGCGGGACGCAAGGAGCCGCTGCTCGACGCCACTCTGGACGCGCTGGAGAAGTCCCTGGAGTTCGTGAAGAAGGGGTTGCCCACGCAGCCATGATGATGCGGCCATCAGTACAGTTGGCGGCGTTCACCTTCGACAAGCACTTCCGCACTGCCCGATTCGAGATTCTGTGAGCCCTCAGGGCTTCTTCAGCTCCGGTTCCGGGATCACCGGCAGCAATACGTGCGAGGGGTACTTCTGGCTGTGGTAGATGGTCTGCTCGGCGCTGACGTACTTGGTTTCGGTTTCGTTGTGGCCGCCGGTGTTCAGGTTGCGCGAAAACAACGGGAAGGATGCCGAGGCGACCTCCACCCGCAGGCGGCGGCCGGCGGGGATGGTGATCCCGGTTTGCCAGAGGTCCAGTTTGTATTCGTAAACCCGGCCCGGTTTGAGCAACTCGGGCTTTCTGGTGGAACGGTGGAACCGGGCGCGGATCCTTCCACCCACCAGCGGGAAGATCTTCCCTTCCTTGTCCACCTCCATAAGGCTCATGAACCAGTCCGTGTCACGGGCCGATGAAGAGGCGTACAGAGTGGCGGAGACAGGGCCCGCGAAGGTGAAAGGCTCTTTGAACGGCTCGGTGACATAGACCAGGATGTCGCGGCGCGCCTGGGTCACTTGCTCGTGGAAGGCTTCGCGCTGCTTCTTTTTCTCCTCGCTGGTGCGGACGCTCTTTTCCTCCTCCTCGGTCTCTTCGTAAAACTCCGGGT
>CAVRZY010000054.1:0-14428 GCA_963725415.1 uncultured Acidobacteriota bacterium
TTGCCTTGCTGGCACCGTTCGTTACGTATTGCTAGCCCGGATATTCCCATAGTTATTGAGCAAGACCTCCCTCGATTTCTTTGAGATTGGGATGGGGGTTTCAAAAGGGTTACAGGGTTCGTTTGAAGTCCTTCGTCGAGTCCATATTCAATCCGAGATGTGATTGAAAAGAAAAAGACCTAAGCCGTCGGCCTGGATGCTGACCGATGGGGCTGAGGTCTCTGGACTCGGAAGATCTATCTGGACTCTAGGATAAGGTGTTTAAAACTGTGTGAATATAGTCATCAAAGAAAGGAAACAACCAGCGGAATCCTTGAACTTTGCCGTCGCCGCAGTTGGCGCCGTGGGATCGAAAAAGTCGGTAGCCGTGGAGTGCAAGAAGAAGTCGCGAAGAGGATCCGGGGGTATCTCAGCGCCGAAACGGGAAGGCTGGCTGGCTGCATCATAGTACAGGCGCAAACCGACGGCACTGTTGTGACTCCCGCCCGGGCCGGAGCATTTGCTGCCATCAGGATTAGTTCCGATCCTGGTAAGCACCTTCAAGGACAGCACATCTCCAGGAGTGAGAGCGCTGTCTGCGATCGAACCGAAGGCAACACTGACATGTTTTGCCAGGTCAGGGTTCCTGGTCACGCCGGTGACACATAAGGACTGGCCCGCTGACAACAGTGTGTTGCCGTTCCTGTAAAGCTCTGTGCGGACGTCAAACTGTGTGCCCTGGTCATCGCTGTTCTTAAGGCCCACGCAGAGGGTGGCCGGGCCAAGGGAAGCCAGCTTCTTGCCCGTATAGGTTGGCTCGACGCTCCGCCAGACGGCTGCATCCCAGGCTCCTCCGTAGAGGTACCCGGAGGAGTCGAACGCCAGGGCGAGCGTGCGCATAGGCGGGGAAGGGTGCTCATTCCAGGTCGCCCCCTCGTCTGAGGATGAGATGACTGGGCTGGCATTCACCGCGGCGAAGATCCGGCCTGCTGCGTTTACCGCCATGGCCCCGACTTCGCCGTGATAGACGATGGACCAACTGTCGCCACCGTTGGTCGAGCGATGTAGTCGGCAGTTACCGTCTTCCGCACACAGCGTGGCGAATGTGTTGGCCTTCGGAGTGACAGCCAGCGCCGTGAAGGTTTGCCAGAACGGAACTTGCAGGACCTGCGTCCACGTTTTGCCGTCATCAGGTGACCGCCAGATCCCAACTCCGGCTTCAAAGGCAAGGATCAGACCGCCCGGGCCAATGGCCATGTGGCTGACCACGCGGTTCTGTAACCCGAGGTGAGTCCATGTGGCGCCATTGTCCGCAGATCGAACCAATCCGGCGAGGCCGCACGCAGGGCCGACGCGACCGGCGTATATGCGGTTCTGCCTGTCGATGGTCAGGGCGCCGGGAGGACAGCCGCCGAAGAGTTGGATGGGCGGCGCGTCCGTCCATGTTTGCCCGCCGTCCATGGAGTGGCGGAATACGTTCCCGCCCAGGTAGATGTGCCCCGCGGAGTTTGCAGCCAGTGCCAAGCAACAACTGGGAACGAATAGCGGGTCCACCAGGCTCCAGGTCTGGCCGCTGTTGGTAGATCGGAAAGCGCCCTCCGGCTCGGACGCAGCGAATACAGTGTTCCCCACGGTGGCCAAGGAGTACACCATCGCAGCCTTGAGTCCCCGGGAGGCCTGAACCCAGTGATCACCGTTGTCGGATGACCGGTAGACGCCGGCCCCCCAGGCCCCGGCAAAGACAGTACCGTCCGGTTTTATGGCTAGCGCATCAGCCGCCGTCCACCGCTCCGGGAAGGCGAGAGACACCCACGTGGCACCCTGGTCGGTGGAGCGCCAAATGCCTGCCTGGCTCCCATACGCAAAGACGTGGCCCTGAGCGTTGAATGCCAGGCCGGCGACCTGGTACCACCAGTTGTTGGCGGGCGGCGCAATGTACTGCCAAGTGGCACCGCGATCCATCGAGCGGTAAAGCCCGCCGGGGTAAAGGCCCCCGTCTGGCGGAGGTTGCTGCCCAGATAGAGCTACGAAAACGTCCTCGTTGTTGTTGACTGACAGGGCCGTAACCCATTTCCCGGGGAGGCCGGTTTGGGTCCATGTCTCGCCATTGTTACTGGACACGTAGACTCCATTGTTCCCGGTCCCCGCGTAGACGGGCCCGGATGGTCCCAGGGCCAATGCAGTTACCGAGCCATCGAGGCCAAGGATCGTGAAGTGCTCCCAGGAAACGCCCTCGTCGGAGGAACGCCATACCACTCCCCAGCCGCCGCCGAAAATGGCTCCGCTGGGGGCCATCGCTAGCGGCGAGGGAGCAACACCTCCTGCGCCGGCGGGACTCCAGTTGGCGCCCCCGTCCGCGGAGCGCCAGACGTAGGGCCAACTCGACACGAAGAAGTGGCCGTGCGAGTCGGCCACGATGGAATCGATCCAGCTCGCCGCAGGTGGTAAGCCGCTGCTCGCGGCACTCCAGGTCTCTCCGTTGTCCGCGGAGCGGTATATCCCGCTAAGACGGGCCGCGGCGACAATGGTCCCTTGCTGGCTCACCGCAATGGCCGCGATACGGCCCCCCTCGGGACCGTTCGTCTGGAGCCAGAAGGGGGTCTGAGAGATGCCCTGCATGGCAAGGCAGAACAGACCGCAAAGCATCGAGGTCAGACGGATCTGTCTGTGCATGATTTCCTCCCCTTTACCGCGTGAAGTGCGCCAGCAGGTACTGGCATAGAACAAGAGTACGCCTGAGAGTATTGAGTGTCAACATCAGTACCCGCAGAGTTTAGTGGTCTTCTCTGCGGTTGTTGCTGGGCCTGCGCGGCGGCTGTGCCGTGGGAAGCGAGTTTCTGGGACGATGGAGGGCGGTGCAGGCCCGCTGCCAGACTCTCATGAGAATAGCCCGGTGTTTGCGGCGGGCAGGTCGGGGACCTGCCCCACCTGGGGTGTAGAGACTGTCTGGAAAATCTCTGCGCCATTTTCATGCGGGCGGACGGAGGGGCGAGTGCGATATGCTGTTGGACCGAGAGGAATCCTATGAAGGTCATTGCGTTTAACGGCAGCGCTCGCAAGGACGGGAATACGGCCATTCTGATCCGGTATGTCCTGAGCGAGCTGGAGAAGGAAGGCATCGAAACCGAGATGGTGCAGCTCAGCGGCGTCAAGATCCATGGCTGCCTGGCGTGCCGCACCTGCTTCTCGAACAGAGACCGCCGCTGCTCCCAGAAGGGCGACAAGGGCAATGAATACATCCAGAAGATGGAAGCCGCCGACGGCATCATCCTGGGCTCGCCGACGTATGTAGCTGACATTTCGCCCGAGATCAAGGCGCTGATCGACCGGTCCTGCATGGTAGCCAGAGCCAACGAGAATATGTTCCGCCGCAAGGTGGGCGCGGCCATAGTGGCGGTGCGGAGGGCCGGGGCGATCCACGCCTTTGACACACTGAACCATTTCTTCCTGATCGCGGAGATGATCGTGCCGGGCTCCTCCTACTGGAACATTGGCATCGGCCGGGAGAAGGGCGAGGTGGAGAACGATGCCGAAGGGATCCAGACCATGAAAACGCTGGGGCAGAACATGGCTTGGCTGCTAAAGAAGATCCACCACTAGCCGGGGGTGAGGAGTCCTGCGCTCGGAGACAGCTAGCAGACGCTGGTCGAGGAGAGCGCCTTCCCCAAGACCAACCTGATCTGGTCGATGAACTCCTGTGTGGCCTCGACCACCGCAGCACACTCAGGGCAGGTCAGATAGTGGTCCTCGAAGGCCAGCCGGGCTTGCTGGGGAAGCCGGTTGAGGCAGTATTCGTCAGCCAGCTCATCGACATCTGCCGGGCAGTTCCCGACAGCCACATTCGCAGGCATCATGGGATAGAATCGCCTTGCCTGGCCAGTTGTGCAACCACTAAAACACTTATTTCCACAGTTCTATCTCCCGTTTTTTCAATGAATCAGAGCTGAGGCCTGTGGAAAGACTGTTGAAAAAATCCGCAGGCTGGCAGCAGTGTGCCGCGAGTGAGCAGGCGGGCCTGCCTGGACGCTCCATTTGGTTCGGGACGTGATATGATTTCTAGGCCAGAAGCGCTCTGTTTGGCAGGTGAGTGTGGCATCGGAAATGACGAGGAGGAGTTATGAGTCTGAGGTGTGTTCCCATGTTCGTTGTGTTGGCCGTAGCTCAATCCCTGCACGGCCAGCAACCGAAATCGCAAGCGAAACCGGAGGCCACGGCCAGCGGCGTCTTTGTCGGCCGGAGCGGCAAGCCGATGGCCAAGGCGCGATTGCTGCTGGCGGAAGTGATCGCTGACAAGGAAGTCAGTCACGCCCGACTTAAGCTGTCAAGCAAGGTTGCGGCGGCCGTGGCCGACGAGCAGGGCCGGTTCCAGTTGAAGGGTTTTACGCCCGGTTCTTACGCCATTGTTTACCAGCCGGCGGGCGCCAGCCCCGTCATCCCAATTGACACCTATATCAAACCCCTGCTGGCAGTTGACAAGTCCATCGCCCCCTTGCTGCGCAACATGGAGCTGGGCAAACTGGAGCCCTTTGCCGACCGTGCCTGGGGGCGGGACCTCACGCTCCTGAAGGGTCACACCTTCTGGTCGGAAGGGGAGTTCATGAAGATCTGGAACGCCACCGTGCGGCGGGGCCAGCAGGGTCCCTACATGGAAGTCCGGCGCGGGGTGCTGCGGGTGGACCGCCTGGACGACAAGAGCCAGATCAAGATGGACGCCTGGAGTTTCTGAGTGGGCGCCGGGGGCGCGGGGCAGTAGCGCTTCACCCGGGCGGAAGCATCGAGGCGGGGAACGTCACCGTCGGTCCCGAATCAGCAACTCCGACGCAGGGATGCCAGCGCCTTGGATCGCTTCCACCGGAGGAAGCGGTAGGAAAGGCTCGTCAGGCATGTGGATGGCGGGACCGCCGGCCAACAGAGTGCCCAGAGTGCGTTTGGATTCCTCGCCACGAAGACGCTGGAGGCCTTGTTGATCCACTGCACGCCCAAGAACACCCACCCCGTCTCGCCGATCAGCACGGTGAACCGCAGCCGGATGACCGGCAGATTCATGTCGCGGGAGGTGCATCGGCTGATCCGCCCCTTCCGGTGCCGGATGACGCGGATCAACCCGCTGTCTGGTGCGCTGCGGGGCCTCTCGCTTCCTGCGGATTCCCGGCCCCGCCGCCGCCCCTTTTTGGGCATGCAGACACCAATTGCAAAGCCTCCCGCGCCACCAAGTCCGGCGCGTCCCGCTGGATCTGGTGTGTGCTCTTCTCAGCCACAAGGAACTTCCCGCGTCGAGACAGACCCGCCACCTGGCGGCTGGATTCAATCCAGAACTGCTGAAACGCCTCGGCGTCGGGTCCGAATCTGGCGTTGGGGACTCCGGAGGCCACAACGGTCAAGGGCAGTTCTCCAAAGGTCAGAACCCGTGCGACCTGAGCTGCTGACTCGCTGAACATTGCCTCATGTTCTGAGGCGAGCGTCTCGAAGAACACCGCCTTGCCGATCGCATTCTGTTCCCTGGCCTCCTTCGCCATCCGCTGAAACTCCGCGGTCTGCTGCGATGCCATCTTCACCAATCCGGGGAAGCCTTCCCGGGAGATGAACCTGCGTGGCGGCGGGTCCAGCAGGAGCATCGCTCCCGCGAGGTCCGGACTCTCCGCTGCCAGCACCATCATGTGCAAAGCGCCGAGGGAATGGCCGACCAGGACGTAAGGCGGCGGGAGCGCGAGTTTGGACAGCAGCAGCCGCAGGTCGCTGGTCACGTGTTTAGCCGTGCGAGGGTATGGCCCGCCATCGCTTCTGCCGTATCCGGCGCGCTCGTACGCGCAGACGCGGCCTTCTGCCGCAAGTCGGCTGATCACAGGGGCCCACGGCTCGACAGCTTCCGCGAATCCCACATCGATCACGACCACTGGCGCTCCACTTCCCCATATCTGGGCATGGAGCCGCCGGCCGCCGATGTCCACCAGTTCGTCCTTCCCGGCCGGGGCTGAGGAAGCCCGCCTGCAGCCCACGCCCGCACACGCTAGTGTTAGCAGAAGCTCCCGTCGCCTCACAGCTCAATTCCTCCCGACATGCGTTGATGGCCTCCGATCCACCGGGTAATACTACGGAGTTTAGGCTCTGGAAGTTCTGCAAAGAAGAAAGGAAAGGTTGAGGGCCCTCAAGGCCGTAGGTGATAAAAAACATGTGGTGGCCCCGGCAGAACTCGAATCTGCGACCTCTACCGTTCCACGGCGACCTGCGCCAGTGGCGGCCGGCGCCTCCGGATCACCCAAATGCAGGATGGAGGTCGCGGCGTCGAGAACTTTTTCCGGCGCGGAGCCTCCGGTCAGGTTTCTATTTCTTCTTCGCTGTCTTCTTCGCTGGAGCGGCCGGCTTTTCCGGAGCCGGCAGGGGAAGGTCGGAATTCCAGATGTCGCGCAGCATCTTCCACGAGCCGTCAGCCTGCTTGCGCCAGATCGTCAGGTACTTACCGCGGTCCTCAATAGGCGCTGCCCCGGTGGTGGTGACGGTCTCGGAATAGGTTCCGCGCTCGTAGGCCAGGTCGCCTCGTCCCTCGATTTCCAATATCTGCAACTGGAAGTTGGAAACCGGCGAGGTCTCCAGGGCGGCCTGGATCGCGGCCCTGCCTTGGACCGCCGCCTGGTTGGGCGGCAGAACGATGGCATCCTCAGCATAGAGGGCCGCCGCCCCCTTGAAGTCTTTTGCGTTCGCCAGCTTCACATAGTTCTCATCACCCTGGCGAATCGCCGTTCGATCGGCCTCCGACAGTCCGGCAGGCCCCTGGCATCCGACACTCAAGACCAGGCACATCACTATGCCCAAAGTCAGAACCAGTCGCTTCTCCATTGCGCTTGCCTCCTCTCCAAGAGTTCCGTTCCGGAAACCTGGGTGGCTACAAGTATACACAAGTCCGCCGAGCTATCCCGGTGGCAGGCCAGAAGAAGGGTGCGCGACATAGAAGTGCAGAGTTTGGCGGTTTCTTTTTTTGTGGCTTGTAACCGTGCGTATGTGATACGCTAGGCTGGAGCACCCCTATGCCGGATTCTTTGACTGCCCTTGAGCCCCAGAGAGACGCCTTGCGGCGCCAGATCAATCAGCTGGAAGATTTCCGGCCGGGTTCGATCACCACCACCACGGGCCGCTGTGGCAATCCACGCTGCCACTGTCATCAGCCCAAAGACCCCGGCCACGGACCCAACTTCCGTCTCACCTACAAGGCGCATGGCAAGACCTTCACCGAGTCTTTCCCCAGTGCTGCCGCCCGGCGGAAAGCGGAACGCGAGATTGAGGAGTATCGCAAGTGGCAGCAGTTGAGCCGCAAGTTTGTCGAGGTTAGCACTTCCATCTGCCGCCTTCGTCCGGCACCCAGGGAGGAAGAAGTAGGGACGCCACAGGAAAAAAAACGAAAGAGGCGATCCAGCAAGAGATCACCCGAGAAATAGAGCGGCTCCTGCGCCTGCTCTTCAGCGACCACCGCCAAAGTGGCCACTGGGACTTGGAAGCGGTGGAGATGGCGTTGCGTTCCGCCCTGCATCAGGCCGGCGCAGCCGCCTTAAGCGAACTGCTCCGCTTCTCGGCTCCCTCAGTGGAGCAGCGAAAACTGCCTTGTCGCTGCGGCGGCATCGCCGTCTACCGGGGACTGCGGTCGAAGCCGGTCCTCACGGCGGTGGGACCGGTTCAGATCGATAGACCCTATTTTCTGTGCCCGCAGTGCGGGGACGGCCAGTTTCCGGCCGACGTTGAACTGGACGTGGAAAACGTCGAGATCTCTCCCGGCGTGCGGCGCATGCTGGCGGTGGTCGGCCATGACGCTCCCTTCCATCACGGCCGCGAGCAGATAAAGCAACTGGCCGGACTGGAGGTCACCACCAAGGCGGTGGAACGTACTGCCGAGGCTATCGGTGCCGATATCGCCGCGCGGCAGCAGGAGGAGATCGACCGGGCCATGCAGTTGCACCTGCCCATCACCATCGGTCCGCCGATTTCCGTGCTCTACATCGAGATCGACGGCACGGGCGTGCCGGTGGTGAAGGCCGAGACCGAAGGCCGGCGCGGCAAGATTGACGGCCAACCTGCTCATACCCGCGAAGCCAAGCTGGGCTGCGTGTTCACGCAAACCAGTGTCGATGAGCAGGGCCGCCCCGTCCGCGATGAGGCCTCCACCACCTATGTTGGCGCCATCGAAACCGCCGAGCAGTTCGGACGCCGGATTTACTGGGAAGCCTGGCAGCGGGGCTGGAGCCGAGCGCAAAAGAAGGTTCTGGTCGCCGATGGCGCCGAGTGGATCTGGAACCTCCGACAGCAGTACTTTCCGGGGGCCATCGAGATCGTTGACCTCTACCATGCTCGCCAGCATCTCTGGGACCTGGCCCGCCAACTTTATCCTGGCGATGACACCCGCCAGAGGCGCTGGTTGATGGTCAAGCAAGACAAGCTCGACAACGGCAAGATCCAAGACCTGGTCGTCGCGTTGCGCGCCACGCGCGTTGGCACTGCTGAACTCGCCGAAAAGTTCCAAACAGAGGCCGACTACTTTCAGAAGAACGCCGAGCGCATGCGCTATCCCGATTTCCGCCGCCAGGGGCTTTTCGTCGGCTCGGGGGTCATCGAAGCGGGCTGCAAAACCGTGATCGGCTCCCGCCTCAAACAGTCCGCCATGTTCTGGACTGTGCGCGGAGCCAACGCGATCATCGCCCTTCGCTGCAATCGCCTCAGCGGTCGCTTCGAGGATTACTGGGAGGCTCGGCCGGCCTGATTTGCACTTCTATGTCGCGCACCCCCAGAAGAAATGCACATCTTCCGGCGCGAAGCCTCCGGTCAGGTTTCTATTTCTTCTTCGCTGTCTTCTTCCCTGGAGCGGCCGGCTTTTCCGGGGCCGGCAGCGGAAGGTCGGAGTTCCAGATGTCGCGGAGAACCTTCCACGACCCGTCGGCCTGCTTGCGCCAGATGGTCAGGTACTTGCCGTGGTCCTCGATGGGCGCTGCCCCGGCGGGGGTCACGGTCATCGAGTAAGTCCCGCGGTCGTAGGCCAGGTCGCCTCGCCCCTCGATTTCCAGTGACTTCATTTGGAAGTTGGACAACGGCGGAGGGGCCTCCATCCAGGCCTGGATCGCGGCCCTGCCCTGGAACGCCGCCTGGTTGGGCAGCAGAACGATGGCATCGTCGGCATAGAGGGCCGCCGCCCCCTTGAAGTCTTTGGCGTTCGCCAGCTTCACATAGTTCTCCTCCACCTGACGAATCGCCGTTTGATCGGCCTCCGACAGCCCGGCAGGCCCCTGGCATCCGACACTCAAGACCAGGCACATCACTGTGCCCAAAATCAGAATCAGTCGTTTCTCCATTGCACTTGCCTCCTCTCCCGGAGTCCCGTCCCGGAGCCCTGGGTAGCTACGAGCATACACAAGTCCGCCGAGCTACCCTGGTGGCAGGCCAGAAGAAATGCACATCTTCCAGCGCGGAGCCTCCGATCAGGTTTCTATTTCTTCTTCGCGGTCTTCTTCGCTGGAGCGGCCGGCTTTTCCGGAGCCGGCAGCGGAAGGTCGGAATTCCAGATGTCGCGCAGCATCTTCCACGACCCGTCAGCCTGCTTGCGCCAGATCGTCAGGTACTTACCGCGGTCCTCAATAGGCGCTGCCCCGATGGGGGTGGCGGTCTCGGAATAGGTTCCGCGCTCGTAGGCTAGGTCGGCTCCTCCCTCGATTTCCAATATCTGCAACTGGAAGTTGGAAACCGGCGAGGTCTCCAGGGCGGCTTGGATCGCGGCCCTGCCTTGGACCGCCGCCTGGTTGGGCAGCAGAAGGATGGCGTCCTCGGCATAGAGGGCCGCCGCCCCCTTGAAGTCTTTTGCGTTCGCCAGCTTCACAAAGTTCTCATCACCCTGGCGAATCGCCGTTCGATCGGCCTCCGACAGTCCGGCAGGCCCCTGGCATCCGAGACTCAAGACCAGGCACATCACTATGCCCAAAGTCAGAATCAGTCGTTTCTCCATTGCGCTTACCTCCTCTCCAAGAGTTCCGTTCCGGAACCCTGGGTGGCTACAAGTATACACAAGTCCGTCCAGCCATCCAGGTGGCACGCCAGAGGGACGAGCGTCCGAAGCCAGGCCCGGTTGCATGACGCTCCACGCTCCAGCCCCGCCGGCGAGCGTTCCTGGGCATCTGTGCGCGAAGACCAAGGCCACTGGCGGCCGCCGGCCACGCCAAGTGGGCACCTCAGCCGCCCTTCTGCCTACCGTGCCCACCAGGGAGTCCGTGTTTGGCCATTGGACCTGAATTGGACCTGAAACTGCTGGAGGATTGGAGTCTCTTGCGCGTAAGTCTTTCAAACGAGTGGTGGGCCCGGCGGAACTCGAATCTGCGACCTCTATCGTGTCAAGGTAGCGCTCTAACCAACTCGGCGGTGCCGGGGGAATTGACGATTGCGGGATTGACCATTGCTGTGTCTGGCGCAGCGGGACACTCCAATGCTCAATCGTCAATTGGCCAGCGACACCGAAACTGCCGTCGAGGTGGCATTCCCTGGGAGGTTGTAGTATCGTGGCGAGGTTGAAAATCCCAGAGTGAGGAGGATGGCCGATGCGGAGACGAGCATTTGTGGCCGAGGTGTTCGCGGGGCTGTGCGGGGGGTAATTCGGGTACAGGCAACGAATTCGGAAAGCAGAATTCGTCGCCTGTCCCCGAATTACGCGCGGCGGGCGGTTTCCGCTGATCTCGTTTGAAGAAGCCAAGGCGGTGGTCCAGCGGGCCTACGATCTGGGTATCAACTATTTCGATTGTGCCCGCTCCCTGAAGGCGCTGAAGACGGATTACCTCGACCTGTGGCAGATTCACTCGGTGAGCGAGATGAAGGAGGTGGACCAGATTTTCGGGCCGGGCGGGGCGATCGAGGCGTTCGAGGCGGCGAAGAAAGCGGGCAAGTGCCGGTTCATCGGGTTCACCGGCCATCACGACCCGCACGTGCATGCCGAGATGCTGCGGCGCTATGACCACTACGACAGCATCATGATGCCGCTGAACGTGGCCGATCCCTCGTACTTGAGTTTCGAGAAGATCGTGCTGCCGATGGCGGTCGAGCGAAGTCTGGGCATTCAGGGCATCAAGAATCTGGCCAACGCGAAACTGCTCGAATCCTTCAGCGTGAAAGAGTGTCTGGGCTACGTGTTGAGCCTGCCGATTCACTGCACGGCAGTGGGATGCACCACGCTCGGCCAGATCGAGGACGACGTGCGCGTGGCGCAGCAGTTCAAGCCGCTGGCGGAGGAGGAAATGGCGGCGCTACGCGCGCGTGCCAGCAAGCTGGCCGGTCCGGGGCTGGAGGATTGGAAGCCGAACGTGAAGACCAACGCCGGCGGCTAAAGGAGGGGAGCCGATAGCTAGCGGGCTGGCCAGTTCAGGAAGCGGTGGAGAAACTCGAAGGCGCCGACGGCGTGAATCTGGTGGGGGCCGTCGAAGAACTCGATGGCGGTGCGCTGGGGAATGCCCAATAGGGTGTAAAGGCGGCGGACCTTGGCGTACTCGTAGGCCACCCACTCGTCGATGGAGACGCCGTCGTGGTGGCCGCGCTCGACCATGAAGGGCCGGGGCACCAGCAACCCGGCGAGTTCCGCATAGTTGAAGGTGTTGCCGAGGTTGAACTCGGGCATTTCGTACTCCTGGGTGAACATGTAGCTGAAGGGCTGCTGGATGGAGGTGTTCTTCCAGATCCACTCGTTGAAGTCAGCCGAACAGATAGACAGGGCGTAGGAGGGCAGCAGCGGGGGGACGCGCACGGCGGTCTTTCCACCGTAAGAGAGGCCGTAAAAGGCGATGTGCGCGGGGTCTACGAAGGGCTGGCCGGCGAGCCACTCCAGGGTGCGCTGGTTCAAGCAAGGTTGCGGCGGCCGTGGCCGACGAGCAGGGCCGGTTCCAGTTGAAGGGTTTTACGCCCGGTTCCTACGCCATTGTTTACCAGCCGGCGGGCGCCAGCCCCGTCATCCCAATTGACACCTATATCAAACCCCTGCTGGCGGTTGACAAGTCCATCGCCCCCTTGCTGCGCAACATGGAGCTAGGCAAACTGGAGCCCTTTGCCGACCGTGCCTGGGGGCGGGACCTCACGCTCCTGAAGGGTCACACCTTCTGGTCGGAAGGGGAGTTCATGAAGATCTGGAACGCCACCGTGCGGCGGGGCCAGCAGGGTCCCTACATGGAAGTGCGGCGCGGGGCGCTGCGGGTGGACCGCCTGGAGTTTCTGAGGGGGCGCCGGGGGCGCGGGGCCGAGCAGGCCGTAGCGAGGCAGTCACGCAGTCTGGTCGGATGCGGATCGCCTGGGCGGCGCTACAGACCCACGCCCGCGATGCGCCCACCGCGGCCCTTATGCTGGCAGGGTTTCGAGTGTTGCCAATGGCGTTAAGGGGGATTCCTGAAGAATGGAATGGCAGGCCAGGAGGCCTGCCCCACTCTACTTGATAGCGATGGTTGCGTCTTTGCGGCTGCTGGCGGTGCCGACCGTGAGGACTAGCGGCACATCGCCGGTTGGGGCGCCGCTGGGGATCAGGACGTTCACCTGAATCTCGCCAGTGTAAATCAGAACCGCCCCGAGCACCTGCGCATCGATGCCGCCGATGCTGACCTTGACCGGCAGCTTCACGTTCTTCGGGACCGTGATCACCTCTCCGTCCTGGCCCGGGGATCCACCAGTCCCTGACCTGTGGCCCAGACTGAGACCCAGCCGCCCCGCGCCACCGGATTGCTCGCGGAGTTGAAGCTCCCGTCGTTGTTCACGGCCCAGATCTGCCCGGGACCATACTGCTGTGTGAAAATGCCGGGCGCCGCGTCGGTAGTGGCGAGCGGGAATGGATCTGAGGTCATCCCGTTATACTGCACCACTGCGTCCGCCTTGCTGCCCACTCCATAGGGGACCAGCGCGTTGATCTGGGTGGCGGAAGCCAAGGTGAGGAAAGCCTCGATTCCGTTGAAGGTCACTTTGGCGCCGGAGAGTCCTTTCTGGCTGCCGACCGCCACGGCGTATTTCGCCGGCCCGAGGCTCGACCCATAGATGGAGACGAACTCGCCCGGAGCCACCGCGCCGCTCACCGAACTGGCGGCGTTGGTAACGCCGGCGATCTGGATGGCATCGAGCTGGAAGACCAGGTTGTCCGCGTAAGCGTCCAGGTTATCTGTGACCGGTCCGATCTTGTGGAAGAACAGATCGATCTGCGCCGAACGGGCGCCGGCCGGGACTGTTGCGGTGGTGGAACGCTGCCACAGGCCGCGCCGGCCGCCGCGGTCCTGCTGCGTCACGGGGCCGATGCGGATCGCGCTGCCAATCGCCTTGTTCGATGCGTCATTGAGAGTGACGGTGGCGTCGGCGTAGTCCGGGTAATCGGTGGCCCCGCCGAACCAGGCCGAAAGCGTAAACGTCACTTTGCCCGCATCCACCAGCTTGCTGGCCGTGCTGAAGTCCACGCTCTGAAAGGCACGGCACTGGCTATGGTTGGAGGGGCAGACGAAGAAGAACTTGCCGCGCTCGCTGGGGCCGGGATCGTCCTTCGTCGGCATCTTGTAATCGCCGTACTTCCAGACCGCCAGGTAGCTGTCCGCGTTCCAGCCGGGAACCGGATAGCCCTCTTCGGTCCGCGGGTCGGTTTCGGCGTCGCCGTTGACAAGCAGATTCACACCGAAGGTCGGCTCGGTGGTCAGTACCAGCGAAATGTTGTCGGCCGCGTAGCCGTTGCGTCCGGAACTGCCGGTATAAAGATCGATCGTAACTTTGGCCTTGCGGACGTTCGCGGGCAGGAAGCCCTGGGCGGTACGGAGCAGGAGGCCCGCGGCGATGCTGATATCCGCGCTGGTAGGGCCGGTAGCGGTCGAAGTCAGGAGCGCCTTACCTGAAGCGTCCTGAAACTCGGCTTTCAGATTGAGCTGGAAGATAGTGTCGTACGAACCGGCGATGAAGCCCAGATAGCCGGAGAGGTAAAACTTCACCCGCCCGGCATCGATATCCGTCGCGGCCCCGCTCAGGTCGATGGTCTCGACCGCCGTCGAGCGCTGGTTCCCAGGGCCGCCATAGAAAAACTTCAATCCGCGATCGACAGGAACGTAGTCCCTGGCGTTAAGGAAGTCGCCACCGCCATAGGCCGCTACGGAGAAACCCCCCGTGGTGGTCCAGCCGGGAATGCTGCTCACCTGCGGGTCGGTGAAATTCTGGGCAGCCGGACCGTCTTCGGCGCCGGGGTTTTGAACCAGATTCCGGTTGAAGATTTGCGACTGAGAGGGCAGCACTAGTGCTATGGCGAGCAGTGCGAGTAACAAAAGGCGGTGGACGGCCTGGGTCGGGGATTGCGGTTGGAACATGATCTCCTCCGGGTAACGCTTACGAGCTTTACGACAATCAAGCCAGCATTTCCGCCATCCTGGCCAGCATCGATTGTACATCCAACCGCCTCCGTTGGAGCCCTTTTCTTTCATTTGTTCATCCCGAG
>CAVRZY010000055.1:0-3533 GCA_963725415.1 uncultured Acidobacteriota bacterium
CGACTCCGGCAGCCGAGGAAGCGGGCCAGCTCTGCCTCGTCCGGGCACGAGAAAACCGGAAGGGCCTCATGCGAAGCGATTTCTCATACACCTCTCCGCCCCCTCTTCCTTCGCCCAGTTTGCTTCTCCGCCGCGGCGCGCTATCCGGTCGGCAAGGGCGGCGCGGCGATCCAGCACGGTTCTCCGGCTGGAGCTATAATCGGTGTCCGGGTTTGGCAGCACATTTCACATTCAAGGAGCCACACGCATCTCATGCCCAGAGCAAAACGATTAGACCCTGCCGTTGTCCAGGCCGCACTTGAAGGCCTCGAATCCCAGCGCCAGCGCGTGGACCAGCAGATGGCCCAGGTAAGAGCCATGCTGCGTCCCGTACCCAAGAAACGCGCTGCCGCTGCCCGCGAACCTGCCAAGCCCCGACGCAAGGTGAGCTTAGCAGCCAGGAGGCGGATGGCGGTCGCTCAGCGGAAACGGTGGGCGGCGCTGAAGAAATCCCAGCAGGCGAAGAAGCCCAGGAAACGAGCCGCGAAGAGGGCTGCCAAGTCGCCAGCACCATCGGCGACTACTGAGTAGGCACCACCGTCTGTCGCCCACGCGGCCGCTCTTCAACTCGGTCTCCTGGCGCGCGGAGGGGCACCGGGCGTCCTGGAGACAGACTGCGGGAGGTTTGTACTGATGACGCTAACGCTTCGGCTTTGTGCGGTTTTGCTCTGCCGTTTGCCGGCAATGGCACGGCAGCTTCCGGCGCTGCCCGTGTATGTGTGATTTTCGCAACCAGTTTCGTTTCATGTGTCGCTGGTGAAATATTCCAGCAGGGTAACAGGAAAACGGGACCGTTCTGGTCGCACCCGGACGGCGTGTGGAGTGCCGTCCGAGGTGACCCGCGATCCCTGGAAATCGACCTTCAGAGAGGCGTTGAAGGAGAGCTGAAAAGGCGTTTCCAGCCCGCCCGCCAGTCTCCAGGTGCCGCTCCAGCCTCGGTCCCAATGTGGGGGAAGGTGCCAAACCAGGCTTGCTGTACTACCCAGAGGCGCCAAAAGCCCGCTGAAAACCCAAACCCTCCGACGGCGGATTTAGTTCAACCCCGATTCTCTCGCGGCTTACGCGCGACAGGAATCCTTAACTTGTTAGGCGCGGTCTCCACTGTGGCAACGGGCGTTTCTCGGGCTGGCGCAGACCTTACTTCAGCGTTACCCTGCCCAAGTCGATCTTCTTGGTCGCCGGTTTGAGAGCGATCCGCGCGACCTTCCCGCTTCCGGCAATACTCAGCGCCTTGACCTGGGTTCCGGTCACGATGCCGACAGTAAAGCCGCTCAGCTTAAGCCCAGAAGGCACGAACATGTACTCGGGCATTTCTAGCTTGAACTGCCCGTTCGCGTCGGTCTTCGTGTTCACTGGGAATATCGGGAAGCGCTCTAACTCGTCCTTCGAACCCACCATCAGCATCTCGACCGCCTGATCTTTGATGGGCGAGCCTTTGCCGTCTACGACAACGCCGATCACAACTTGCTGCTGTTCCTTCCGTGCGCCCTCCTTCTTCACCGCGTCCTCTTGCGGCATGGCGCCAACAGCCATACCTGCGGTTAGTGCCACTGCCACTACCGCGACTACCAGCGGGTTGCCTTCAGCCCATGCCATGCCGACCTCCCGGACGTACGCATGTAAGCTCTCTGAGCGACCCAAAGTCAACTGAACTCATCGCGTGCGGCTAACGCCTTGCGGTTGAGCGGCGGCGGCCGAGAACGCCCGGCTGAGACGAGCCGCTTCCACGGCCGTCCGCTCCAGCCGCTGGATCTCCTGGCATGAGCGAGCATACCACCCCCGACACCCCGCCGGCGCAACTCCCGCCCGAACAGCCCAAGGCCCCCGGCGCCTGCCACTTCAGCCGGCTGGTGTGGCGCCTCTTGGCCGCCGGAAAAGCGCGACCGCGTGGTTTCGGTCAAAGCGCAGCGGATGGCACCGCTGGACTGTGTAGGCTTCCTGGCGTCTGTTGCTGGGATCCCGGGCTGCCGGGTTCATGACTTGGTGCGGAAGCGAACAATTCGGTACACCGGGCGGCCGTAGCGGTCTGCGACGATATGCACGAGTTCCTCCTGGTAGCCCTGTTCAGCCGCGACGCGGCGGAGGGTTTCGGGAAACCGGGACCCAAGCGCGCCGCGGTCCACGTAGCTGATGAACAGGTTTGCGTGGGAAGCGGACAGTTGACCGATCGCCCTCTGCTGCTCCGGAGCGGCGGCATCATTTTCGAGCAGATGGGCGATGAAGTCGAGCGGCAACGTGCCACGACCGAGGGTACGAAGTGGACCTGCGATGCCCCAATCGACGCAGTAAATGCGGCCCAGTGTGCGCTCGGCGAGCCAGGCGCGGAGGTCGTGAATGGCACTGGACCAATACTGGCGGGGGCCGTGGGCCACGATGCGGGCGTAGTATTCACAGGTGACGAAGGCCTCCGAGGCGGCGACGAGGATGACGAGGGCAGTTGCTACTGGAAGCGAAGGGCGTGGGAGACGGGAAGCGAGGATGACCACGGCGCCCGCAACCAGCATATGAGGCAGCGGCCATAGAAGCATCGTGTGTTGGCTGCCGGCCGCTCCTTTGGCAAAGGGCAGCATGGCGAGGAATCCGATCACGAAAGCCAGAGCGCAGAAGAACATCCAACGGGCCAGGGGATGCGAGCGCGCGAAGGCCAGCAGGAGCAGCGCGAGCAGGGAGGCGGCCAGAAGCAGATGCGACTCCTGGTGACCGGTGAGCCGGCTGGCCTCGATGAGAGTGCGTTCCACGCGGGTTGCACCGGAGACGACCGGCGCTTGCGACCGTTCCTCGGCGAGCATCGGGAACAGGGCCGAACCGTCCATGCTGATCCGCAACAAGTGCAGACGGGATGCCAGGGGAGGCCATGCGAGTCCGCCGCTGCCGGCGGCGGCGACGGCGGGTTTCTCCAGCCAGAACCAGGTAAGCGGAGCGGAGCCCACCAGTATGCCGACAAGCAAGAGCGCGAAGGTCCGGACGTTGAGGAAGCGGGCGATTTCCGGGCGGAAGACAATCCAGGCGGCCAAGCCGAAGCCTGCCAAGAGCCATAGGAATGTCATCTTGTCCCAGAGACCGATGCCGCAAACCAAACCCAGAGCGAGGATCAGCCAACGGTTGCCGGTGTCGCGAATGGAGAGGGCGAGGTGCAAGCCGATGACCGTAAGCAGATGCTGAACGACGACGATGCCGAAGTCCAGCACAGACATGATGGAGAAGAGCGGGTCTGCCACCAGAAGCGCGGTCGCAGCGAGAGAGAAGCCGTAGCCGGCGATGCGTCGGAAGAGCAAGCAGTACAGAAATACGGTAAGGGTGCCGGCCAGGAGGACGGGTACTCGCAGGGAATAGACGTCGGGAGGCCAAATCGAGAACAGGGCGAGATAGGCGATGGCTTTCGTGGCGCCCGCGTAATTGTCCACCATGAGCGGGAGGCGAAGAGGGCCGATCTGGATGGCCGCCGAATCTTCATAGGGACGGAGGATGGAGGCGACGAACTGGACTTCATCTTC
>CAVRZY010000056.1:0-27673 GCA_963725415.1 uncultured Acidobacteriota bacterium
GCCGCCGAGCGTGCCGATGCGGCCAAATCCGAGTTCTTGGCCAACATGAGCCACGAGATCCGGACGCCGATGAACGGAATCATCGGGATGACCGGACTGCTGCTGGACACGGCCTTGAACCCGGAGCAGAGAGAATACTCGGAGACCATTCGCGGCTCGGCCGAAGCGCTGCTGACGGTGATCAACGACATCCTGGATTTCTCGAAGATGGCCTCGGGCAAACTGGCCATCGAACCCATTGCCTTCGATCTGGCGGAGATGGTGGGCGAGGTGGCAGATCTTCTGGGAACCAAGGCTCGGGAGAAGGGATTGGAGCTACCGGTGAGGTATCCTGCCGAAGGCTTGCGGCGGTTCATCGGCGACAGTGGCCGCATCCGGCAGGTCTTGACAAACCTGGTCAGCAACGGGATCAAATTCACGTCCAAGGGACACGTGCTGATCGAGGTGGCCGTTGAGAAGGCGTCGGAATCGGCTTGTACAGTAACGATCGCCGTGGAGGACACCGGCATTGGGATCCCGCAGAACAAGGTTCCGATGCTCTTCCAGAAGTTCACGCAAATCGCGACGCCCAGCACCCGCAGTTCCGGGGGCACGGGATTGGGGCTGGCCATCTCGAAGCAGCTTGTGGAGCTGATGGGCGGGTCGATTCACGTGCGCAGCCGGAGCGGTGAAGGCTCCCGGTTTTGGTACGTGCTCTCGTTGCCGGTGGACAGCGGGCCAGCGCCCGCAGGGACCGCGCCCGGCTTGCAGAGCCTCCAAGCGGCAGTCGAGGGTAGTGGCGGGCCAGCTCGCGGCGGGGCCTCGCGGCGGCAGTTCCATTGCCGGGTGCTGCTGGCCGAGGATAATACGGTTAATCAAACCGTGGCCAGGCGAATGCTGGAGAAGCTGGGCTGCCGGGTCGATGTGGCGACCAATGGGAAAGAGGCCCTGGCCATGATTGACCGGTTCTCGTACGACTTGGTGCTGATGGATTGCCAGATGCCGGAGATGGACGGCTTCGAAGCCACCCGGGAAATCCGGGTGAGATGCGAGGGGAAGAAAAAGCTTCCCGTGGTGGCCCTGACGGCCCGCGCTATGGAGGGGGACCGGGAGACGTGTTTGGCGGCGGGCATGGACGACTACATCGGCAAGCCCCTGACATCTGCCGACCTCGAGACGGCGCTGAGGAAATGGGCGCCCGCGACCGAGACCGACGCGCGTGAAGGTGCAGACGCCGCGCAGTCGCGGCTGTAAGGCTACTTGCGGAGACGGGCGAGTATCTTTAGCAGCAAGGATGCCAGGCCGCTGCGGGCCAGCAGCGCCAGCAGCCGGTTGTTGATGCCAGGGACGCAGATCACCCGGCCTTTCCCCAGAGCATTTAACGACGCCGTCACCACCTGTTCCGCGGACATCCAGAAGGGTTTGGGGATCTGAGAGCGGTCGAAGTCCTGGTACTCCGGAGAGTCGTGGAACTCGGTATAAGTGAAGCTTGGACACAGAGCCTGAACCTGGACGCCGGTGCCCCTGAGTTCGGTTTGCAGGGCCAGCGAGAAAGCGTTCAGATATGCCTTGGTGGCGCAGTAGGTGGTATTGCCCGGCATGGGGAAGAAAGCGGCCAGGGAAGAGACGTTGATGATCGCGCCGCGGCCCCGGGCGATCATTCCCGGCAGGGCGGCGCGGGTAAGCCGGACGGAGGCGATGACGTGAACCTGGATCATGGCCAGCGCTTTACGCACATCGATCTCGGCGAACTTGTCGGGGGCGCCGAACCCGGCGTTGTTGATGAGCATGTCCAGGCTGTCCAGTTCGGCGATCCGTTTTTCGACTCGCTCGAGGCCGTCGGGAATGGACAAGTCCGCGACCAGGACCTCCGCGGTAATGCGATGCTGTTGCTCCAGTTCGGCGGCCAGCGCCCGCAAGCGCTCTTCCCGCCTGGCTACGAGGATTAGGTTGTGCCCGCGGGCGGCCAGGTGGCGAGCGAAGGTCGCGCCGATTCCGCTGGATGCGCCGGTGATGAGAGCTGTTGGCATTTGTTCACCTTCCTGGCAGGGACGCCTTGAGGTATCATCGTGGCACAGGATCGTTGCCTATGCCAAACGCAAAATTATTCGGTCTTCTTCTAATGGGAGCAATCTCGGTGGCGTTGAGTCACGCCCAGACGCACAACCTGATGCCGCAGCCGGCGAAGTTGTCCTTGGGCGAAGGCAAGTTGAGGATCGAGCCAACGTTCCGGGTGGCGCTGAGCGGTCACAAGGACGCGCGGATTCAAGCGGCCGCGGCACGGCTGATCTCCAGGCTGAGCCGGCAGACCGGAATGCCGCTGGCGCCCCAGATTGAGGAGGACCCTTCGCGGGCGGCCCTGACGATTCGATGCGAGCGTCCCGGAGAGCCGATCCCGGCGCTCAAAGAGGATGAGTCGTACCGGCTGGAGGTGACGCCCGCGCAAGCCCGCTTGACCGCTCCCACAGCCCTGGGCGTGCTGCGCGGAATGGAGACCTTCCTGCAACTGGTGGAGGTGGACGGAGAAGCATTCACGGCGCCGGCGGTGGTGATCGAGGACCGGCCACGCTTCCCCTGGCGCGGCTTGTTGATCGACCCTGCCCGCCACTGGATACCCATCGAGGTGCTGGAGCGGAACCTGGACGGCATGGCGGCGGTGAAGATGAACGTGCTGCACCTGCACCTCTCCGACGATCAGGGGTTCCGCATCGAGAGCAAGGTGTTTCCCCGGCTTCAGGAGATGGGCTCCGACGGCAATTACTACACCCAGGAGCAGATTCGGGCGCTGGTGATGTACGCTGCGGAACGCGGCATCCGGGTAGTGCCCGAGTTTGACATGCCCGGCCACACCACGAGCTGGTTTGTGGGGCACCCTGAGCTGGCCAGCGCGCCGGGGCCGCACCAGGTCGAGCGCACCTGGGGCGTCCATGATTCCTGCATGGACCCCACCCGAGAGGAGACTTACGCCTTTCTTGACCGCTTCATTGGGGAAATGGCGGCGCTTTTCCGGGACGCGTACTTCCATATCGGGGGCGACGAAGTCAACGGCAAACAGTGGACTGCCAACGCGCGCATTCAGGCCTTCCTGCGGGAACGCAACATGAAGGGCAATCACGATCTCCAGGCCTATTTCAACCAGCGGCTACAGGCCATCGTGAATAAGCACGGAAAGAAGATGGTGGGCTGGGACGAGATCCTGCACCCCACTCTGCCAAAGGACACTGTGGTGCATTCGTGGCGCGGGCAGAAGTCTTTGGCGGAAGCGGCGCGGCAGGGGTATTCGGGGATTCTTTCGTTCGGCTACTACCTGGATCTGATCCAGCCGGCCTGGCAGCATTACCAGGTGGACCCGATGGATCGAGACGCCGCGAAGCTGAGTGCGGACGAGCAGGCGCGGATCTTGGGTGGCGAGGCCTGCATGTGGTCGGAGTACGTCTCGGCAGAGACGGTGGATTCGCGCATCTGGCCGCGCGCGGCGGCGGTGGCCGAGCGGCTATGGTCGCCTCAAGAGGTCAAGGATCTCGCGTCGATGTATCGCCGTCTGGGAGCAGTGAGCCGCGGTCTGGAGTGGGTGGGGTTGACGCACAGGTCCAGCTACGCGCAGATGCTCGAGCGGCTGGCGGGCAGCACGGCCATCGAGCCGCTGAAGGCGCTGGCCGATGTTCTGGAGCCGGTCAAAGGCTATGCACGCGGGCGAGCGCGCCGCTACACGCAGCAGACGCCACTGAATGCGCTGGTGGACGCAACTCGTCCGGAGAGCGAGGTGGCACGCGAGTTTGCCGGGCTGGCGGACAGGGGGCAGATGAGAGCGTGGCTGGCGTTGTGGCGGGACAATCATGCCCGGCTGGCCCCCGCTTTGGAGCGCTCCTTCCTGCTCAGAGAGGCCGCGCCGCTGTCACAGGATTTGTCGGCGCTGGGCGCGGCCGGACTGGAGGCGCTGGACTTTCTGGAGAGCGGCCGGCGACCGTCCGAGACGTGGGTCAAGGAGCGGCTGGCGCTTGTGGACCGCGCCAGGCAGCCGCGCGCGGAACTGCTGATCACGATTGTGCCGGCGATCCGGAAACTGGTGGAAGCGGCGGACCAGGGGCGTTAGTACTAGTGTGGAGCCGATGGCCGCCCGCCTGGCGCCCGACAATCTCCAGCGCACGCAGCAGTGCCTGCATCATTTCGTGGCCCATGCTCCCTGGGGCGACGAAGCGCTGCTGGCGCAGGTGCGCAGTTACGTATTGCCCGCGATGACGAAGCCCGGAGCGGTGGTGGCCTGGATGGTGGATGACACTGGAGGAGCGCTGCCGGCGAGGGCAGCCAGCAAACCCTTAGCTCCCGCTTTGCCGCCGTGCGCGTGCGTCCGGCCCACCGGGACTACCTGAAAACCGAACCCCATGCCGAGGAATGGCTGCTGATCGAGTGGCCGCGAGGAGAAGCGGAACCGACCAAATACTGGCTGTCGAGGCTGCCGGAGGCAACCAGGCTCAAGGCTCTGGTCCGCATCGCCAAACACCGCTGGGTCATTGAACGCGACTACCAAGAGTTGAAACAAGAGTTGGGATTGGGGCACTACGAAGGCCGAAACTGGCGTGGCTTTCACCACCATGGCGCTCTCTCGATCGCGGCCTACGACTTCCTGGTAGCGGAAAGGAGCCGTTTTTTCCCCTCAGCCCGGGTGGGCCATCTTGGACTACCAACCGGGGCGCTCCCGGCCGGCTTCCGGCCCCGGGGGTCGCGTGCGCCCCGAGCGGCATAACCCCATTCGATCGCCACGCTGCGCATCCGGATCGCACGCCAATTGCTGAGGCAGCTTTCCCGCTGCCCTTTTTGTGGCGCTCCTTTTCTATAACACGGTAGTACTAAGGCACTCGCGGCTTGCCTTCGAGGTAGCCGAGCGAGGCCAGGAACTCGTCGGCTCTGGTCAGGGTCTCGCGGTAGCGTTGGTTACCGCTGCGGCCGTAATTGAAGAAGCCGTGCCGCTCGCCTTCAGAGCCCACCAGTTCGCAGCGGTTGCCCAGAGCGGCCGATTTCTTGGCGAACAGCTCGACGGTGAAATAGGGCACGGTAGTGTCAGCCTTGCCGTGGAAGATGATGGTGGGCGGCGCGCCTTTGGCGAGGTGATGGTAAGGCGAGATGGTCTCGGGTTCGGCTCCGAAACGCTCCCGCACCTCCGCCGGGACCGGGGGGCGCGCGAAGCCGGCCACGGGCGCCAGCACCAGCGCCGGGTTAAACAGCACCAGTGCGTCGGGACGCGAGCTGATCTTCAGGTCCTCGCCGGGCTCGTCCAGGCCGGGGATCAGGCCCGCGGCCGCCGCCAGGTGTCCGCCCGCCGAACCCCCGCCCGCAGCGATCCGGCCGGGATCGACGCCCAGTCGCGAGGCGTTTTGGCGCACCCAGCGCACGGCCGACTTGGCATCGCGGACGCAATCGATGGCCTTGACGTTGTGCCGGCTCGCCACCCGGTAGTCGGCCGCCATGGCCACCATGCCGCGCGAGGAAAGATAGCGGCACTGTTGCTCGAACTGCTTCGGATTGCCACTGCGCCAGCCGCCGCCGAAGAAGAACACGATCGCCGGCCGCTGGTCGCCCGGTTTGTGGCCGGGTGGGTTGAAGATGTAGATGCTCAGGGTGACGTTCCCGGCGGTCTTGTACACCTCCACCTGCGCGCCTTCCATCTGGGGCGGATAGGCAGATCCTGCCTGCTGCGCCAACGCGGCCGGAACACACAGGCAGGCTGCAAAAAGAATGGAACGCTGGCTCATGTGGACTCCTTTCTTCGGCAGACTGTCCAGGATTTCCGTTTTGGGCTCCTGGACACGTACGAGCATACACGAGGCCGTCTCCTGCCGGGCGATTCGAGTGCGGTTTCCAGCGGCGCCGGCCTTCGTGCACTTTGAATCTACGGCCCTCTCACGCGCTTCGCTACGGCCCTGGTGAGGAATGCGGGCTGGCCGCTTCACCAGGTGTAATGCACGGTGTAGTTGATGATTGTCTCACCGCCGCTAACTATAGCAGGCCGAAACTCGACCGTGCGCGCATCGGTCTTCACGTAGTCCATGGAGCTCGCCGTAATCTCCGACTGGATCCAGCGGTACATGTGCTCGACGACGCGGACTTTAACTGGTTCCTGCTTGTGGTTGCGTACTTTGATCTCGAAGGATTCATCGGCCCAGTGGCGGCTCTCATCCAGTTTGAAGCCAGTCTGGCGACGTTCACCCACAAGGTCGAACGCGTTGCCGGTGTAGAGCCGCACAGTCTCGTCTTTCGGCGTGTGGTCAATCTGGTCCTCACCGATGAACTCATTGCGCCCGTCCACATCGCGCCGATAGACCTTGACTTTGCCTCTTGGAAGGGGCATACCGAGGTGCGATTTCTCCGAGTTCTGGAACTCGAGCATCACCCATACCTTGGGGTTCGACACGGTCCCGTATTCGGGCCGGGTACGGATGTTGTAGTAGTCCCAGCCGCGATACCGGGGGTCCATTTTGAATCCGTCGTATACATAGATCCGCTCGGCGGGAACGTTGGTCGCGCGTACGAACTCCACTTGCTTCACTTCCCGGTCCAGGACCGTTGTTGGCCGCTCCAGCGTGTAGAGGTGGTATTCTTCAAAGGCACGCTCGGTGACTGCCGGGCCACCTGCGGCTGCCTCCCTCGCCACCTCGGAAAAGGCCCTAAGATCTCCTGCCTCAGTCGCGACCCGTGCCACATCGCCGGCCATGAGCTTGACACTGGCATTCTCGAAGTCCTTGCCGCTCATGTTTTCGAGAGTGACCCAGCCGATGATGTCGAAGGTGTCTCCTTTCTCAGGCGCCACCGCGTTGTAGTTTGCCTCCCAGCGCATCCCCCCGGTGAGGTATGAGAACTCGACTTCGTGCTTGCCCGCTTCGCCGGACCAAAGCCTCCACAAGAGCGTCGGTTTCAAAAACGCTTTCGGGTCCAGGGCGTCAAAAATTGCCTTGCCGGGCAGGCCGAACTGGATCTTGCCGTCCACTTCCACGATGGGCTGGCCGCCGCCCTGCGGGCTCGCATAGCTCATCTGGCTGTATTGATACTGGCGGCCATAGCGCTGAAACGCGGAAGTGTGGGGGACGTATCCGCTCCGCAAGATCTTGCCCTTTAGGATCTTTTTCTCGCCTGTCTGCGGCAGGGTGATTTCAAAGTCCAGCACCCTGCCCTCCGACTTGCGCAGCAACAGACCTTCACTCAGCGGATCGCTCTCGTAGTTCTGTTCCAGAATCTGGATGGAATCAGGCCGGCGAAGGTCCCGGAGCACGACTGACTCGGGCTCCAGGTGAGCGGTGATGTCGCTCACGCGCACTTCGTTCTGGCCTTTGGCCAACTCCAAGGTGCGCTTCTCCTTAACCGCGGCGAAATTCTGGTTGTAGACGGTGAGTTGGGTTTGTGCACAGATGCCACTCACTGTGAGTAGTGTAGCGGGAAGCAAAAGTCTCATCCTGGTCTCCTGATTCGAGTATATCGGCTGGGCGAGGACGAGCGGTCCTGCAGGCTTGGCGAGATCCGGGCCTGTCGTGGCTTTCTACCGATGATGAGACAGAAGGCTGCTACTCCCCCACCACTTCCAGGAAGCGCGCCACGGTTTCTATGCCGCGGTAGAAGTTGGGCAGGTGGAACTTTTCGTTGGGGGCGTGGAGATTGTCGTCCGGCAGGCCGAAACCCATCAGCACGCTGGGGATCTTGAGGTGCTCGTCGAAGGATCCCACGATGGGGATCGAGCCGCCGGAGCGGATGTAAACGGTCTCTTTCCCGAAGACTTCGCCCATGGCTTGGGCGGCCGCGCGGATGAAGGGGTTGTCGGGGTCTACCAAGGAAGGCCCGGCAGCGTGCAGCATCTTCACCTCCACCGTCACGCCCTTGGGGCATACCCTGGCCACGGCGTTCTTGAACTGCTCGATCACCTCGCCGGGCTCCTGGTCGGCCACCAGGCGCATGCTGACCTTGGCGACGGCACGGGCCGGGATGACGGTCTTGGCGCCTTCGCCGATGAAGCCGCCGCGAATGCCGTGCACCTCGAGGGTGGGCCTAGCCCAGACCCGCTCGAAAACCGAGTGCCCCGGCTCGCCCACCAGCTCGCGCACGCCCATTTCCTTCTCGCGGTACTCGGCTTCGTTGAAGGGCAGGCGCGCCCAGGCAGCGCTTTCCTTCTCGCTGGGGTGCCGCACGCGATCGTAGAACCCCGGGATGGTGATGTGGCCGTTGCGGCTTTTCAGCGCGCACAGGATCTCGGCGATGGCCAGGATGGGGTTG
The DNA here is from genome assembly GCA_963725415.1 of uncultured Acidobacteriota bacterium. Taxonomy (GTDB): domain Bacteria; phylum Acidobacteriota; class Terriglobia; order Bryobacterales; family Bryobacteraceae; genus CAVRZY01. The sequence goes on from CAVRZY010000056.1 coordinate 8,236, forward strand.
GGCGCCACGCCGCCGTACACGCCGGAGTGCAGATCGTGATCCGCACCCTGCACGTGCAGCTCGCCGTAGGCGATGCCGCGCAGCCCCACGCAGATGGTCGGCAGGTCCGGCGCGAACATCTCGGTGTCGCAGATCACCGCGGCGTCGGCGGCTAGGCGCGGCGGCCGCTGCGCCACGTAGCTGGAAATGTGCTCCCCGCCCATTTCCTCTTCGCCCTCGATCAGAAACTTCACATTGACCGGGAGCTTGCCCTGGGTCTTGAGGAAACCTTCCACCGCCTTGATCAGGATGAGGGTTTGCCCCTTGTCATCGCAGGCCCCCCGGGCGTAGATGTTGTCGCCCCGGATGTCCGGCTCGAAGGGCGGCGATTTCCATTCCTCCAGCGGGTCCGCCGGCTGGACATCGTAGTGCCCATAAAGCAGCAGGGTGGGTTTGCCGGGAGCCCCCAGCCACTCCCCGTAGACCAGCGGATTGCCCCGGCCTTCGATCAACTCCACCTGGGCCAGACCGGCAGCGCGCAGTTCGCCCGCCACGAATTCCGCCGCCCGGCGGATGTCGGGTTTGTTTTCGGGCAGTGTGCTGATGCTGGGAATGCGCAGGAAGGCCTTCAGCCTTTCCAGAAAGGAGGTGCGGTTCTCTTCGTAGTAGGTCATGTGTCTATTGTGCCAGAATGGGGGCATGTCGCCACCCCTGAGAGGGATCGTTCCTGCCGTCATCACCCCCTTCCGCGACGATGAGCTCATCGACTACAAGGCCTGGCAGCAGCTCCTCGAGTTCCAGATCTCCAGTGGTGTCCACGGCCTGTTCGTGATCGGCGGGCAGGGCGAATTCTTCGCCCTGACTGAGGAAGAGCGCGAGGTGGCGGCGCGCTTCTGCGTGCAGACCGTGTCCCGGCGCGTGCCGGTCTACGCCAATGTGGGCGCGGTCACCACGCGGGGCACTATTCGCCTGGCACAGCGAGCCGAAGCCGAGGGCGTCGATTACGCGGTAGTGATCACTCCCTATTACCTGCGGCCCTCGGCCGGCGAACTCACCGAGCACTACACCGAGGTCTGCCGCAGCGTGCGGATTCCGGTGCTGGCTTACAACATCCCGGAGCGCACGGGCGTTGAACTCACTCCCGAGATGCTGCGGCGGGTCCGGGAGCGTTGCGAGAACTTCGTGGGGTTGAAGGACTCCAGCGGGAAGCTCGATCGGATCCCCGATTTCATCAGCGCCGGTCTTGCAGTGTTCATCGGGCGCGACCACATGATCCTGGCCGGGCTGCGGCTGGGCTGCACCGGCGCGGTCACGGCTTGCGCCAACGTCACCCCGCGCGCTTTCGTGGACCTTTATAATGCCTTCCAGGCCGGGGACCTGGAAAAGGCAGCGCGGCTCCAGGCCCTGGTCGAGCCGCTGCGCCAGGCCTTCTCGCTGGCCACATTTCCCTCGGTAGTCAAGGAGGCCATGAACATGAGCGGGTTGCCGGGCGGCCGCTGCCGCAGGCCGGTGGGGCCGATGCCTGCCGAGGCGCACGCGAAACTTGCCGCGATTCTGGCTAAGCTGAAAGAGGAAGGTTACCTTACGGAGAAGCCGCTAGTCGCTAGCGGCTAGCCGCCATCTTCTGGGAGGAATGAATGGAAAGACCAGCAGCAGTAACTCTGAAGGGCAGCCCGCTGACCCTCATCGGACCCGAACTCAAGGTGGGCGATAAGGCGCCGGATTTCACTTGCGTGGATGCCAACTTGAAGCCCGTCAGCCTGGCAGAAACCGGCAATTCGGTTCGCATCTTTAGCGTGGTGCCCTCGCTCGACACGCCGGTCTGCGATGCACAAACCAGACGCTTTAACGAGGAGGCCGCCAGATTCCTCGGCGTCGAGATCATCGCTATCAGTATGGATCTACCGTTTGCGCAGAAGCGCTGGTGCGGCGCCTTCGGTATCGACCGGGTGAAAATGCTCTCGGATCACCGCGACGGCTCCTTCGGCGCCAGCTACGGCACCCTGATCGAGGAGCTCCGCCTGGACAGCCGGGCCATCTTTGTTTTGGACCGGGAGGGCGTGATCCGTCACGCGCAGTACGTCAAAGAAGTCACAGACTTCCCGGACTACGCCTCCGCCCTGAAAGGCCGCCCGGTCACTGGTTGCGACCGCTTCTGGGGGCTGAGGACTGAAGACTGAAGGCTGTAGTTGACAAGCAGTTAAGCCTAATCCTATCATGTGGTTTGCCGTTGCACAGCGCCCCGAGGCGTTCCGCACGCCGCGGCGCAGGCGAAGGAGGGTGAGTTGATCAAGCTGGATATCATCAACGAAGTGGTTAACAAGACTGGAATCACCAAGACCAAGGCCGAGATGGCTGTCGAGACCGTCTTCGAAAGCATGAAGAAAGCCTTGGGACAGGGCGAGCGGATCGAGTTGCGCGGGTTCGGGATTTTCAACGTGCGGCCTCGCAAGACAGGCATCGGCCGCAACCCACGCACCGGCGCTGAGGTCTCGATTCCTCCGGGCAAGGCGGTACGCTTCAAGCCTGGCAAGGAACTGCAGTCGTTGCAGTAGTGGATTTGTGTCTTTTCAGGGTTATCCTCCGGCTGCTTGTCCTCCAGAGCCGGCCAACGGGACCGGCATCCGCCCCCAAGTCCTGACTCCCCGTGTCTGGCGCCCGCAGTACTGGCTGCATGCTTTGTTGCTGGTCGCCACCCTGCTGACCACTACCACCATGGGTGCGCGCTTGGCCGAGAACTTCCGCCACAACCGGCCCGCCTTCCTCCTGGAGCGCGATGTAGCAGCCTTCACGCAGATCTGGTCGGAGCCGTCCTCCCTGTTGTCGGGTTTGCCGTTCTCGCTGTGCCTGCTGGGCATTCTGCTGGTGCACGAACTGGGGCATTTCCTGGCCTGCGCCTACTACCGCTTGAATGCCAGCTTGCCCTATTTCATCCCCGCTCCCACTTTCATTGGAACCTTCGGCGCCTTCATCCGCATCCGCTCCCCGATTATTTCCAAGCAGATTCTATTCGATGTCGGCATTGCCGGGCCGATCGCCGGCTTCATCCTGCTTCTGCCGTTCCTGGCGATCGGGCTGGCGTTCTCGAAAGTCATTCCGGGCATCGCCCAGGAAGGCGACTTGGTCTTCGGCACGCCCGCGGCGCTGTGGCTTCTGGAGAAGTTGATCTTTCCGGGAGTGCCCACGGCCGACATCTACCTACACCCTGTCGCGCGGGCGGCCTGGGTGGGCGTGTTCGCCACCGCTCTGAACCTGCTGCCCATCGGCCAGTTGGACGGCGGTCACGTGCTGTACTCGTTTGTGGGCGAGAAGCACCGGCTGCTCTCCAGGATCTTTGCCGCGGTCTTAATCCCTATCGGCTTCTTCTACTGGTATGGGTGGCTGTTGTGGGCGGGCCTGCTGTTCTTCTTTGGGATGCGTCATCCGGCCATCTACGACTCTAGCGCGCTTGAGCCCCCTGCGCAGGAAGTCTGGGCTGGCTGGCTCTGCTGATCTTTCTGCTATCCTTCACTGTGACGCCCCTGGCCACCAACAACAGCCTGTAGCAGCACGGTAATGAAGATCTCCGCCACGATCATCACCTCTAACGAGGAACGCAGGATCGCCCGGGCCATCGAGAGCCTGCGCTGCTGCGACGAGATCCTGGTGGTGGATAGCGGCTCGGTGGACCGCACCGTGGAAATCGCCGGCAAGTTCGGCGCGCGCGTGCTGGACAGCCCCTGGCGCGGTTTCGCCGAGCAGAAGAACCTGGCCGCGGAGAAGGCCGCCCACGACTGGATCTTTTCGATCGACGCCGATGAGGCACTCAGCGAGGCGCTGGAGGCCGAAATCTGGCAGCTCAAGAAAAGCGGGCCGGAATACGATGCCTACACTGTGCCGCGCATGGCCCAGTACCTGGGCCGCTGGATTCTGCATTCCGGCTGGTACCCGGACCGCAAGATCCGCCTCTATGATCGCCGCAAGGCCCGCTGGGTCGGCGATTTCGTGCATGAGGAGGTGAAGGTGGACGGGCGGGTGGGCCAGTTGAAGTCCAATCTGCTGCACTTTACCTGCGACTCGCTTTCCGAGCACCTGAGGACCATGGACCGCTACACTACGCTGGCGGCCCAGGAGTTGGTCTCGCACAAACAGAAGATCGGCTGGCAGCACCTGATCTTTGAACCGGCCTGGACGTTCTTGCGGACCTATTTCCTCCAGCGCGGGTTTCTGGACGGGATGGAGGGCCTGACCATCGCCTACATGGCCGCCATCTACACGTTTCTCAAGTACGCCAAGGCCAGAAACATGAGTTGAGATGCGCGTCCTCCACGTGGATACCGGGCGCGAGCTGCGAGGCGGGCAATGGCAGGTCTTTTATCTACTAAAGGGCCTGGCAGCCGACGGCCATACCAGTCTGTTGCTGGCGCCGCGCCTCTCGCCCTTGTATGAGCTGGCCTCCAGCCAGGGCTGGGAGGTGAGGCCAGTGGGACTGGCTTCCCTGGCGCGCCTGTCGCGCCGGGTGGATCTGACTCACCTGCATGACGCGCGCGCCCATACCCTCGCGGCGCTGGCCGCCCGCGGCCCGTGGGTAGTGGCCCGGCGTGTGGCTTTCCCTGTCCGGCGGGACCTGATTTCGCGCTGGAAATACGCCCGTGCCCCGCACTACATCGCGGTCTCCAAGCACGTGAAGCAGACTCTAACGGCGGCAGGCGTCGCGGCGGAGAAGGTTTCCGTGGTCTACGACGGCGTGCCGATCCCTGCGGCGTCTCCTGGAGGCTCCTGGGTCGTGGCCCCCGCCACGGAGGATCCCCAAAGGGCTCGGCCCTGCTGCGCCAGGCGGCGGCACTGGCTCGGCTCGAGGTGCGCTTCTCGGACAACCTGGCCGAAGATTTGGCCCACGCCGCCGTTTTCGTCTACATCACACATCAGGAAGGGCTCGGCTCGGCGGTGCTGCTGGCGATGGCCATGGGCGTGCCGGTGGTGGCCAGCCGCACCGGCGGGCTCAGCGAACTCATCGAGGATGCGCGAACCGGCCTGGCCACCGACAACGCGCCCCAGGCGATCGCTTCGGCCCTGAAGCGAGTGCTCGATGATCGGTCCTTTGCCCTTCAACTCGCGGCTCGCGCACGGCAGCGCGTCCAGGAACACTTCTCCGCTGAGGCCATGGTCCGTAATACACTCCAAGTTTACGAAAGGTTGCTCTCATGTTAGCTGCGGCGCTGGCTTTCCTGATAGGGCTGCTGATCGGCAGCTTTCTAAACGTCTGCATCTATCGCTGGCCCCGGGAGCGGTCGGTTATCCGCCCGCGCTCGTTCTGCCCGGCCTGCCAGCACCCAATCGCTTGGTATGACAACGTGCCGGTGCTCAGTTACCTGGTGCTGCGGGGGCGCTGCCGGCACTGCCGGGCTTCGATCTCGCTGCGCTATCCGCTGGTCGAGTTGCTCACCGCGCTCTTTTTCTTTGTGGCCGTGTTCTCCTACGGTCCTACGATCGAGGCCCTCAAATGGTGCCTCTTCAGCGCGCTGCTGATCGGCCTGGTCTTCTCCGACCTCGAGGAGCGCATCTTGCCGGACCAGTTCACGGTGGGCGGGACGATAGCAGGCATCCTGCTGGCCGCCGCCGTACCGTTCCAGTTTGGGATTGTGGCCCTGTTGCTGCCGGCTGATTGGGGACCCGTCTGGGCTTCGGTAGGCGAGGCCGTGCTGGGCGCCGGTCTCAGCGGCGGGTTGCTCTGGCTGGTGGGCGCGCTGTACCTGAAGGTGCGGCGCCGCGAGGGCCTCGGATTCGGCGACATCAAGATGGTGGCGATGATTGGCGCCTTTCTGGGTGTGCAGGCCACTCTGCTGACTGTGGTGCTGGGCTCGATCCTGGGCTCCGTCCTGGGCTTGCTCTATATCCTGATCACCCGCAAGCAGGCCTCCACCTACGAACTGCCCTTCGGCTTGTTCCTGGGCGTGGCGGGCCTCGGAGTGGCGTTCCTTCGCGATCCCGTTCTGACTGCTCTCAGCCGTCTGGCGGGATAATCACTGCTTTGGCCGTGCCGGCGCCGCTTTCCGGACACTGCCAGCCAGCGTCGCCTTCCTGCCCGCCTCGAACTTTGCCTGCATCTCCTTGGCAATCCGAGCCGGCAGACCGTCGGGATAGGTCTTGTACGGGGCGCCCAGGTTGCTGTGGTCGCGTCCAGGCACGATCTCGCACACCGCGTCACTACCTGCCCGCTTGAAGAAGTCGCACAGCATGATCACGGCCTCTTCCAGGTGGAAGGTGTCTTCGGCGCCACAGATTACGTTGATCTTGCCCCGCAGCTTCGGCCCCAGCCCGGCCCAGTTCTTCTCCAGGATCAGCCGGATGTCGTAGTTCTGCCAGGCCCGCGCCACCTCCGGGTCGATCTCGCCGGTCTGGCGATTGAACAGCTTCATAGGCCGGCCGTCCTGGCCTCTGGGACTCCACACCCATTCGAAGGAGGCGAACTGGCCACCGTAAGGGCCTTGCACCTCCTCCTGCTTCACAAAATCCTCCACGCTCACTGGTTCGCGCCCAGCGCGGCGGATCAGGTTGTGCGGCTGGCTCTCGCGCGTCCGGTAGGCATTGTCGGTTGAAGCGGGCGAGGCGTCGATGCCCGTGAAGCTGCGCAGGTCCACCGGGTCGGGCGAAGTGGACCAGGTGCCGCCGAAGAACTCCGGGTAGGTGATCTGAAGCCACAGCGTGCTCCAGCCGCCCGAGGAATGGCCGGTCAGGAGGCGGGCGTAGGGCCGGCTGATCAGGCGAAACCGCTTTTCCAGATGGGGAATGAATTCCTGAGTCAGGGCGCGGCCCCAGGGCCCGTTGTTGACCGAGTCGGCGAATTCATGGTGGCCCGTGGGGCAGGAGCCGTCCAGGAAAACGTACACTATCTCCGGGGCTTTCCCTTCGCTCATCTGCTTGACCAGCCCCGGTCCCGCTCCCCAGGCCCCGGTGTGGTTGCCACCGTAACCGTGCACCCGGTAAACGGCCGGATAGCGCCGCTCTGGAACCTTCCCGTAACTCGGCGGCAGCACCACCCCGGCACGCATCGTGATGGCGCGGCCCCAAAAGGCCGTCAGCAACGCGCTTTGAAACTCCACCAGCTTGATGCTACCCGTGTCGGACACTTTCCTGCGCGCCTCGGTCCGCTTGTTGAGGACCAACTCGACTGGCGCGGTGTTGGCGGGATTTAGGCTGGGGATCTTAACCACCGGCCCGTAAAGGTCGCCTTCGTTTCTCGACGTGTACGCGTAACTGTGATCGGCATCCAGCAGCGCCATGAACTGGTAGGTTCCCGGCTTGGCCTCCGAGAAGCGCCGCGGAAAGGCTTGAATGTCCGGGTTGAACTCGATGGCCTGCGCTGGCGCGATGTGCTCGATCTCCATCGCCGCCAGCCAGGTGCTGCCGGGGCTGAAGCCAGTGCTCAGAATCTCACGCTCCTGCAGCGAATCCGTCATCAACACAAACATTCGGCCCGCGGCCCCCTTGGGAGCAAGTTCCGCGCCCAGCGTGATGCGGAAGCGCAGCGGCCCCGTCTCTTGGGCTCCGGCGAGGGAACAGACGACCAGGCAAACAGTCAGGGAAAACCAAAATCTGCGGGGCATTCACTCAGTGTAAAGCCACTGGGGGCAGGCAGCTTAATCCGGGGACAGACGGAACGTTTCCTGACAGCCCCGGCGCCGTTGGTCCACTCTCTTACTATGGCCCGGTTTCCCCGTGTAGTCGCCGTAGGAGTGGCCCACCACATCACTCAGCGAGGCAACGCCCGTCGCCTGGTTTTTGAAACCGACCCTGATCGCCTCGTCTATCCCAGCCTGCTGAAGCAGTACTGCCAGTTGCACCAACTCTCCTTGCTCGGCTATTGCCTGATGTCCAACCACGTCCACCTGATCGCCATCCCACAGCGCCCGGACTCGATGGCGCTGGCGCTCGAATACACGCACGGTCGCTACGCCGCTTACCTTAACGCGCGACAAAGCACTTCCGGCCACCTGTGGCAGGGGCGGTATTATTCCTGCCCGCTGGACCGAAACCACCTCTGGGCCGCGCTCCGCTACACCGAGCGAAACCCGACCCGTGCCGGGATGGTAACACAACCGGAAGAGTACGCCTGGTCCAGTGCCTCGGCTCATTGCGGCGTCACGGATGAGCGTGATGTTCTGGATCTGGAATGCTGGCGGCTATGCTGGATGCCGGCCACCTGGCGGGAGTTCTTGCTAGCAACCTCAGACCACGACCAGGCAGAGGCGGAAGAGATTCGCCGCAGCACGCATACGGGGCGGCCCTGGGGATCGCAGGATTTCGTGCAGGAGCTGGAGCGGAACTTGGGACGTTCGCTGGCACCCCGGAGAGGCGGACGCCCGTCGAAGCAGAAGATCGACGCCAGCCAGGAGTCTTCCCCCTTTGCTACGTCCTCATCCTCGAGGGCGAGGTGACCGAGAATGTTCCGTCCGTCCCCGGTTTTCCGGTTTCCTGAAAACGTTCCGTCTGTCCCCGGTTTGGAACTCCTACTAGACCCTGCCGAAAGGCGCGTTGTACCATAGGGAATTACCACCGCGATGAAGGCCCTGCTCGATGTCTTGAAGCCCGAGGATCCCGATTGGGCCTTGGCGCACGCCCTGGATCCCAACCGGCTGCCTTCTCACATCGCCATCATCATGGACGGCAATGGCCGATGGGCCGGGCAGCGCAACCTCCCGCGCGTGGCCGGCCACAAAGCCGGCGTTGACCCGGTGCGCGTCACCGTGGAAACCTGCGCCCGGCTGGGCGTGAAGGTGCTGACCTTATACGCCTTTTCCGTCGAGAACTGGAAGCGCCCGCGTAGCGAGGTTAACACCCTGTGGCGGCTACTGCGGGTTTACCTTCGCAAAGAGTTGCCCGAGCTGCTCCGCCACGACATCCGGCTGAACGCCATCGGGCGTTTGGAGGCGCTGCCTGCGGAGGTGCGGCGCGAACTACTGGAGGCCGTCGAGGCCACCGCCGGCAAGCGCGGGCTTCTGGTCAACCTGGCCCTCAACTATAGCGGGCGCGCCGAGTTGGTCGATGCGGTGGCCGCTATCGTGAACGAAGCCCGCTGCCGGGATCGTTTGGGCGACCTCCACATCAGCGAGGAGCTTCTGGCCTCCCACCTCTACACCGCCGGGCTTCCCGATCCCGACCTGCTGATCCGCACCTCCGGAGAGATGCGCGTCAGCAACTTTCTGCTCTGGCAGATTGCCTACGCCGAGCTGTACGTCACCCAGACGCTGTGGCCGGACTTCACTCGCACGGACCTGCTCCAGGCCATCCTGGACTACCAGCACCGCGACCGCCGCTTCGGAGGTCTGGGTGCCTCCTCCGATTTCCAGCCCGCGGAAGAAGCCTTCCTCAGCGCTGTTTCTGCCCCCACGCAATGAAGCGGGTCCTGACTGCCCTTACCCTGGGCCCTTTGATCGCCGCCATAGTGCTATGGGGCCCGTCTTACGTCTTTCTGCCCGTCGTGGTCATCGTGGCCCTGCTCTGCTTCCACGAGTACCTGGGGATGGTCGCCGCCTACGGAATTCGGCTGCCGGCTCCGCTGGGATATGTGGCGGGCCTGCTGGTGCTGCTGGTACCGTCAGACCCGTTTCTGCTTGTGACCCTGGCCACGTTGCTGGCCTTGTCCCTGGCGCTCTCCGCTCGCAATCTAGCGGACGGTCTACCCCAGGCCGCCGCCCTGCTGCTGGGCGTCGTTTACATCTTCGGGGCTTGGAGATGCGCCCTTGGCTTGTGGGGCAGGGACCACTACTGGCTGTTGTTCGCGCTGCTGCTGAACTGGGTGAGCGACTCGGCCGCCTACTACATCGGCTGCGCCCTGGGCCGCCACAAGCTAGCGCCCCGGATCAGCCCGGCCAAGTCCTGGGAAGGCTCGATCGCCTCCTTGATTGCCTCACTCCTGTTGGGTTTCTTCTACCTGCGCGGCTTGTTGCCGGCGGTTTCTCTTCCTGAAATCCTGGCCCTGTCGGCGGTGGGCAACGTGGCCGGGCAGATCGGCGACCTGGCCGAGTCCGCTCTCAAACGCGGCGCTCGGGTCAAGGACAGCGGCAACTCCCTCCCCGGCCACGGGGGCTGGCTGGACCGCGTAGACAGCACACTATTCACCCTGCCAGTGATCTACGGGCTGCTCAGCCTGCCCTGGTGAAGCTGAGGCTGCGGGCGGGGGCCTTCCTGGCTTCTCCCAGCGGTACAATAGAGTCCATGCAGGCAACTTCCACTCTCGTTTCCGTCGAGGAGTATTTGCACTCCAGCTTTGAAGACGGAGATCGCGAGTACATTGACGGCAGGATAGTGGAGCGGAACTTGGGCGAAAAAGACCATAGCAGGACACAGAGGGAACTCATTCTCTTCTTCGATGCTCTCACGCGCTCCCACAATACGTGCGCGTTTCCGGAGCAGCGGATTCAGGTAGCGCCGGCGCGTTTCCGCGTGCCTGATATCTGTGTATATCTCGGCGGCGAGCCGGAGGAGCAGGTATTCCGGACCCCTCCCTTCCTGGTGATCGAGATTCTTTCCAGGGATGATCGTGCCAGTGAGATGCAGGAGAGGATTGACGATTACCTGAACTTCGGGGTGCCTTTCGTCTGGGTCATCGACCCACGCCTCCGGCGCGGCTACATCCACACTGCCGAGGGTGCGCGGGAAGCCAGGGATGGAGTGCTCCGGACCATGGATCCGGAGATCGTGCTGCCCCTTCAGGGTCTGTTCTAGCTCACCTACCGTTTCAGCCGCAGGAAGCCCGCCCTCACGCCCGCCTCCAGCAGGTCTTCGACCTCCTTGGCTGTGACCGAGCCGTAGTACCACTCCCCGACCGATTGCGCTTCGGCGCGCACGGCGCGGTAAATATCGAGGTAACTGCGGCGGCCGTCCACGAAATTCCAGACTTCGTAGCGCATCAGGCCGTGCAGGCGGCTCGGCGCTGCGAGAGCATTGCGCTTCTCGAGGTACTCGGCCACGCCGGCGACCACCTCCGGCACCTTGCCCGCCATGCGCTTCTCCTCCTGGAGAGTTGGGAAGGGGGAAGCTCAGACGCGCCGGTAAGCAGGCGATAGTGCTCTGCTAGCGCCGCCCTCAGTGAGATGCCGCCGGCTTCCAGGGACTTCTTCCACTCCTCCAACTGAGCTGCCGCGCGCCCATCGGGCTCGAAGACCCGCACCGAATCCAGCGTGGCTGCGGCCCGGCGCGCGTTTTGATCGATCAGGTTCACCCCGTCCAGGAAAGCCGTGGCGCGCGCCGCGGGCGCGGCCAGCGCAAGCATCTCTGTGGCCCGCGCAAAGGCTCCGCTCAGGGTGCGGCGCGCGCCGGCATGCACCTGCGCCGCCAGCACCGGCACGTCGGCCGGCTGAAGGCTCGCCAGGTAGACCGCCGTGGCCGCCACCACGAAGGCGTTGCGCTGCATCTCGGTCGGGTCGATCTGCCACAGATCGTCGTCGCTGGAGTGAATGAATTCGTCCGGCCAGTTCGTGAATGTAACCGCGGGCACGCCGATGATCGAGTCGTTGAAGACCATGTGGTCGCTGCTAGTGAAGAAAGGAATGATCTCGACACCGTAGCGCTCCCGCGTGCCGAACCGCGACAGGATGGGCTTGCTGTAAGGCAGGCGGCTGCCAGCCTGCCCGGCCGCCAGGTAGGCCGAGTTGCCCCGCATCACCATCATGGCGATGCTCTCGACCACCTCGTTCAGGTAGCTGGGCCGGGAATCCGGAGTGCGCGTGATGTGCTGGATGCGCGAGCCCAGCGACTGCTTGGCCCCCACCATGTCCTGGTTCAGGTTGACCAGCACCTTGCTGCGCTCTTCCGGGTGTGCGGCGAAGTACTCGTACTCGCCGCTGATCTCGTTGGCCCACCAGAAACGGATGTCGCGCACCGGCCGCGCCAGCCGGCCCTCCCGGATCAACTTCATCAGGCTCCGGCCGATTTCCAGCAGGTTGGCGCAGCCGCTGTTGTCGTCGTTGGCCGAGTACTTCTCTTCCTGGGTGTGGGCGGTGAGCACGATGGCCCGGTCATGGATCTTGCTCCCGCGGATCCAGCCCTCCAGCAGCCACTGCTTGGGCTTCTCCTCGAACTCCGAGACCACCTTGGCGCGCAAGGTGATCTTTTCGCCGGGCCGCTCGCTTTCACCGAAACCCCCGGGGATCGCGGCCGGGGCCGGCCCTGTTGCAAGGCGGCGCTTCAACTCCATTCCCGCGCGGTAGGAGATCGAGAAGGCGAAGGTGTTTTCCTTGCCTTTGGGCGGGTTCGCGCTCAACCGCGTCCAGGCCACCTGGTCCGGATGATCGATGCCGCGCGCCGCGTTGTAGTAGACGATGCCCAGCGCGCCGCGCTTGAAGACGGCCCGCTCCATCAGCGCCGCCGGGGCGCCCGTAGCCAGCACGATCTTGCCTTTGACGTCCTTGCCCTTGTAATTGGCGTCGCGCGTCCCCTCTCCCACGTCCACCAGCTCGCCTTCCCAGGTTCCGCTGCCGCTGTAATCGGCGATGGCCACCGCGGCTTCCTCGTAGCTGGCCAGCCGCCGGTTGTCCGGGCTGACGATCCACAACTCCGCGCTCAGCGGCGACCACCCCACGCCCCGGTACGGCAGATCCTCGATGATGCGCACTTCCTCAATCCCCACCTCGCGCGCTTTCTCGGCGATCCACCGCACCTTGTCGTGGAACCCCCGCGAACCGGCGTTAGGGCTGTGATAGAGCGTCAGATGCCGCACGTGGTCGTAAGCGATATCGCCGGAGAGTTCGCCGCTCAGCGCGCGAAACAACTCCGGCGATACAAACGGGCTGTCCTGAGCTGCGGCCGTGAACACAGCGCAGGCGCACAAACTCAGACATCGAAGCGTGGAACGCATCCCATCTCTCCTTCCAAGCACGCGGCCAGCCCTGCGCATCCTGGGCGTCTCTGCCCGAAACTACCGGGCCCCGCCGGTGACCTGCCGGTTCCGCTGGGTTCGTATTTCCCGCACCGCGTAGATGCGCCGATCCTGGCTTTCGAAGTAGGTGCGGATCAGCACCTCGCCCAGCAGCCCGGTGCTGAACATCATGATGCCGGCCAGCAGCAGCAGGCTCCCAGCCAGCATCAGCGGCCCGTGCTCGATCAGGATCTCGTGTCCGGTCAGCTTGTGAATGGCAAGGTATCCCAGGATCAGTCCGCCCACCGAGGTCCCCAGCAGGCCTAGTTTCCCGAAGAAGTGCATGGGCCGGGTGAAGTAAGCCAGCAGGAACTTGATGGTCAGAATGTCGAACAGCACATGAAACGTGCGTCCCAGGCCGTAATGAGAGCGGCCCGAGCTCCGCAGAGCGTTCTGAATGGGGACCTCGGCAATGCGCGCCCCGTAGAAGCTGGCCAGCGCCGGAATAAAGCGGTGCAGCTCTCCATACAGATTGATGTCCTTCAAGATCTCGGCGCGGTAGGCTTTGAACGTAGTGCCGAAATCGTGCAAATGGATGCCCGAGACTTTCCCCATCAGCCAGTTGGCGATCCACGAGGGAAGCTTGCGGGTCAGGTAATTGTCCACTCGGTTCTTCCGCCAGCCGCTGGCGATGTCGTAGCCTTCCTCAATCTTGGCCAGCAGCGCGGGAATGTCTTCGGGGGCATTCTGCAGATCCCCATCCATGCTCACGATCACGTCGCCTTGCGCCTCGTGAAAACCGGCTGACAGCGCCGCGGTCTGGCCGAAGTTCCGGCGCAGCCGGACTACCTTCAATCGCGGGTCGGTCTCCACCAGGTTGGCCAGCAGCTCGAAGCTGCGATCCGTAGAGGCGTCGTCCACGAGAATGACTTCGTAAGGCTGGCGCAGCCCCTCCAGCGTGGTGGTGAGCCGGTCGTAGAGCGGCAAGATGGACGGCTCTTCGTTGTGGATCGGAATCACTACCGACAGCATCGACTTTCAGTGTATCATCCGCAGGTAGCCTGTAGCCTGTAGCTTGTCGCCTGTAGGCCGAAACCGATGTTTGTTCTCACACGCCGCGTACAGTCTTCACGCCAGCCGCGGATTCTTTCCGTTGATCGGAGGGAGAATCACCAGGCGAATGTAGAGCCGCACGAGCTGATAGAAGGTCTTGGCCAGCGCGCGCATGCGGAAGAACTGCGACCGGCCGTGGAGACGCGGATAGTGATGCACCCCCACCTCCACCACGCGGTAACGACTCAGCTCCAGCTTCCTCACCAGTTCTACGCAAATTGTGCCGCTAGTCGAGCTCAGCCGGATTTCCTCCAAAAGCGCCCGGCGGATCAGCCGGAAGTCGCAATCGATGTCCCGGATTCGAATCCGGAACAGGAGTCGCGCCAGCCGGTTGTAGATGTTTCCAATGAGAATCCGGTGCCAGGGATCGTGGCGTTCCAGCTTGTACCCATTCACCAGCCCGACCTCCGGCGTCATCTGCTCCAGCAGTCTGGGCAGGTCTCCGACATCGTACTGGCCGTCCCCATCCGTGTAGAACACCAGCTCTTTCGACGCCGCCGCAAAGCCGCTCCGCAGAGCTGCCCCGTAGCCTCTGTTCTTGGGATGCGTGATCAGCCGCAGCTTGGGCCGGTATCTCTCTTCCAGTCTCGCCAGTACCTCGGCCGTGTTATCCCGGCTGCCGTCATTGACCACGATCACTTCGAAGTCTTCGACGTGGCGACCCAACACTTCGAAGGTTTTCTCCAGCAGCGACGGCAACGAGGGAGCGTCGTTATAGGCCGGGAAGAAGACGCTCAGGCTGAGCATGAGCGGTTATTCTACCGAACTTTGCCGGCAGCGCAAATACGGCCTTCGCTGTATGAAGCTGCCAATCGGTGCCAGGACCGGTCCAGCACGGAGACCGGCCAAACCCAGTCGGCTGGCAAGGCGCCTCCCGGGACTCCGGGGCGCGTTGACCCTGCCTGCTCGGTTTCCGTACAATGGGTTAAGGAAGGCGCCGGCAGAGTTCGGCCCGCGCAGCTCGCCGGAATCGGGCGGGAGTAACTCAATGGTAGAGTCACAGCCTTCCAAGCTGTTGGTTGCGGGTTCGATTCCCGCCTCCCGCTCCAGGCCCTTGTTTCTGTTATAGTAGTGGGTTCGTCTTGCTGGCGTAGCTCAGCCGGTAGAGCATCTGATTTGTAATCAGAGGGTCGGGGGTTCAAGTCCCTCCGCCAGCTCCATCATCCCAAAGGACTTCCGCTTCAGTTCGGTTTGGTGAAATCCCCCAAGGTAGCCAGTGAGGTAGCCAGCGGTTTCAGAATCGCGTCCATCCTGTCGGCGGCCTCCCGCTTGGCCTCCGGGTACAGGTGGGCGTAGAGGTTCATGGTGATGCGGATGTCGGAGTGGCCCAGGATCTCCTGGATAGCTTTGAACGAGACGCCCTGGGCGAGCAGCAGCGAAGCGCAGGTGTGGCGCAAGTCGTGAAGGCGGATGCGCGGCAGGCCGGCCCGCTTCAGGAGCTCCGAGAATACCCCGCTGACCTTCCGCGGTTCGACCGGCGTTCCGATCCTGCTGGTGAAGACAAACCCCGTCTCGCGCCAGGCGGAACCCGCGAGTTCCCGCTGTTGGTCTTGGCGAGCGCGGTGTCTGTAGAGGGCGCTCACGGCGACCCGGGGCAGATTGATTGTGCGGTGACTGCCGCGCTTCGGCTCCGCTAACCTAAGGGCGCCCTTCCGCTCTCCGGGTAACTTGATCCTTTGCAGGTTGCGGCGAACTGACACCAGACCGTTGGCCAGATCGATGTCGCGCCATTGGAGCCCGAGCGCTTCGCCCTTCCGCAAGCCGAGGGCGAGCGCGACTGAGAAGAAGGCTTCCAGGCTGTGGCCTTCCGCCGCGGCAAGGAACCGCTGGGCCTGTTCTGGAGTGAACGGATGTATTTCGATCCGCTGGACGCTCGGGAAGTCCACCAACATGCCCACGTTGCGCGGGACCACATCCAGCTTGCAGGCTTCCTTCAGCGCCATTCGGAGAACCACCAGGTTGTACTTCACTTGGCTGGCCGAAACCCCGCTGGCAAGATTCGCCAACTTGAACTGCTGAACCTGCTGGGAGCGGAGCTTCGATAACGGGATGTTCCCGAGCGCTGGCGCAAGATGGACGCGCACCGCCCCCTCGTAACTCACGCACGTCGCCGGGGCCACGTCTGGTTTTTTCGCCTCAAGCCACTCCCCGAGCCACTGGCCGACCGTCCGTTTCTCGGGCGCCAGGTTGTAGCCGAGTTGCTGGCCGCGAAGCGCTTTGGTGAGCTTTTCTTGGACCTCACGCCGCGTGCTGGCCGTGAACGTCTTTCGCATGCGCCGACCAGCTTTCCATCCGAGCGAGACTACCGCCCGCCACTTGCCGGGGGCTTCCTCGAAAATGGACCCTTCGTTCTGACCGCGTTTCCTCTTCGGCATCTCGTTACCTCACTTTCCGTACCCACCGGCGCACATGGGCTGCCGCGGTGTTAAGCTTGGCCGCAATTTCGTTGAGAGATGTGCCCTCGGCCCGTAGTCGGCGTGCTTCGGCCATTTTCGCCCGGCGCCGCCGATCCGCTTGCCGAACAGCGGCTTTCAGGCCGCAACGTTCACAGAAATTTGATTGGCCAGCTTTTGGCGCCTTCTTCTGGCGACCATAGGGAGTACCGCACTCCGAACAAACATACAACCTGGTCTTACTTAACCACAGAGTGAGTTGCAAAGCCAAGGCTGAGAACAAAGATCCTTGGTAATTAATCGTCAACTGCCAGCGGTTGCCGTCCGGTATAGCAACCAATCCCGGCCTACTCAGTCCCAGCCAGACTAGAATTTCGCTCCAGAGAAGCCATCGTTCATCTTCGAGCGTTCGCGGACCGCGATTGCCGGCGAGGTGGTTCGCAATATACTCTTGCCCGCCATGTGCTGCCCATATTGCCGCCCCAGCAGGCCACAGACCATGCGAGTAGGGTTTAGAAATCGGCCAGCGCGGGAGCGCCTGCCAATCATCCTCCGCCCCCAACTTGTTCAGGTGGAGTTGAGCAGCTATGCGAAGGACCGCATCAGCGCGATGGGAGAAGTGCCGCCAACGCTCAATAGGCTCGCCCCTTGGACCGGTCGAGAATGGCGCATATTGTTGCGGGCATCCCTCTTCGTTCAACCGCAACATGCCCCAGTTTCTCGCAAATTGCAGGATCGTCGTAGGGGATGCTCGCCACAGGCGAACAAACCTGTTCAGGACCGTGCGATCAGGCAGCACGCATCGGAATCCTCTTCCAGAATCGCACAGCAGATTCTCCTCATTCGCGTCCAGTTCTACATATTCTGGAACAGAAAGTTCTGCTGGTTGGACCGCGCTTCCGAGCTCCCCATTCTCATCAGTCAACTGCCAGGGCGTGCTTTTTCTCATGTTCAAACCATATTCTATGCTTGGACATTCCGTCCTGTCAAGCCCAGACTGGACGCAGAGGACAAAAATGAAGCGTGAAATTCCAATGGAACCGCTACTCCTGAAAGGGGCCGAAGTCGCCGAACTTCTCGGGTGCTCTAGGGCGCTCGCGTACAGATGGATGGCAGCCGGCGTCTTGCCGACCGTCCGAGTGCCCGGGTCCCGGAGCATCCGCGTCCCGCGGCTCGCCCTGCTCAAATGGGTTGAAGAGAACACCCAGCAACCGGAGGTCCGGGGCTGACGTGGCCGGTGACAGCCCAAACCCGTGGCCGCCCACGGAGATCCGCAGCCAAGTCCGCCTTGTGGACCTGAGCGAACTCCGGCGCTATCTAGATGCTCTGGGGCGAGTGGCGGCCTATGCCGCAGAGACCGATGATCTGGGCGAACTGCTTGCCGGGGCCAAGATGATCCGCGAGGATGGGCCGCGTGGGCTCCGGCGATTGGGGGTCCGGCTGTGAAGCCTGAACGTCCCCTCCCAGCCTCAGTCGAAGCGGAAAAACTCATTTTGGGCAGCTTGCTCTCCGGGGACTTGCCATATCAGCAGGCCCGTCAAGTTCTCAGCCCAGACGATTTCGCCATCGAAAACCACAGGCGGATCTTCGACCGCATCAGCGAGCTGCAAACCCGAGGCGAGCCCATCAACGTAGTTGGGGTCTACCACGAGTTGGAACGGCATGGCCAGCAGGACGGCGCGTTGGCCTACTTGACGCAACTGGAAACCGACCGCATCGCGGTGAACCTGGATAGTTATCTGGCAAAGGTGCACGACGCCGCCATGCGCCGGCGTGCGATAAGGATGCTTCATGTCGCCAGCGAAGAGACTTGGGCTGGTTCGGACGGTCTCCGAGATGTCCTGGAGCGCACCACCCAGAACCTTCAGATGCTCGTCAGGGACTCTCGCCCAGGGCGCGGATCCTCGAGCCGGGAATTTACTGCGGTCAACGAGGGCCGGTATCGACTCGCCCTGGCCGATCTGGCCATCACCTTTGACGTTGACCGGCTGCGGCGGGAGCATCATGAGCTTGTCGGCGAACTCTGCGTCCGCTGTGGCCTGCCAGGCACCCGCAGTGTGAACGGGACTTTGACCATCGCCGACTTCAATCTGTCATCAGCGCGAGCACGTTCGGAGCGTGCCAAACTCCTGGCCGAACGCGCCAAGACGCCCGACCTCGACTGGCACGCCTTAGTCGAGGAGTTCTGCCAGAGGGTGCTGGAGGCCGACCGGAGCGGCCAGCCGGCGGTGGATCTCCGCGAATTGCCGAGGCCGGATGGCCAGGCTGACGATATCCGGGTGGAGGGCTTCCTGTTCCCGAGGCGGCATCCGGCCATAATGTTCGGCGATGGCGGCACCGGCAAGAGCTACACCGCCCTGTATCTTGCTGGCCGCATAGCCCAGGCAGGCCTGATGGTGGCGCTCTTCGATTGGGAGTTGGCCGGCGACGATCACCGGGACCGCTTGGAACGACTCTTCGGCGCCGATATGCCTCGAATCCTTTATGCCCGCTGCGAGCGCCCCCTGGTCTTCGAGGCGGATCGCCTTCGGCGCATCGTGCGCGAGAGCGCGGTCAACTATGCAATCTACGATTCATGCCTCTCTTGTTATCGTTACATCATGCGGATGACTCTCACGCACCCCGGCTGCAGTGATTTTAACAAACTTGGCTGATTTTAATTTATCCAGATTTTTCGCTCCGCAATAGCCCATGCCTGCCTTTAAACCACCTACCAATTGATATAACACCTCTGCAACCGATCCTTTAAAAGGAACCCGACCTGAAATTCCTTCGGGCACTAGTTTCTTGATGTCATCTTCTGCATCCTGAAAATACCGGTCCTTCGATCCATCGTCCATGGCTTCGAGCGAGCCCATGCCCCGATAGGTTTTGAATTTTCTTCCTTCGTAAATGATTACCTCCCCTGGAGCCTCTTCGGTGCCGGCCAGCAATGAACCAATCATGACCGTATCGGCACCAGCTGCCAGCGCCTTTACGATGTCTCCTGAAAAACGAATGCCTCCATCGGCAATTACTTTCACATCCGAGCCTTTCAATGCTTTGGCTGATTCATAAACTGCAGAAAGTTGTGGCAACCCAATTCCTGCAACAATGCGCGTGGTGCAAATGCTGC
>CAVRZY010000057.1:0-10456 GCA_963725415.1 uncultured Acidobacteriota bacterium
GGACGTCCTCATCGACGTAGCGCTGAACCACGCCCCTTACGTCGAGTCCGCCGCCGCTCTGCTGGACGAACTGGAGCGCCGGCCGGGATCTGCGTTCATCGCCTGGCACACGATCTCCAACTTCTACTACCTGGTCGTGCCCTGCCGCGGCCGGAGAGGGACGCGCGAGTTCCTTCTCGACCTGACGGACTTCGTGGATGTGGCGCCGGGCACGGTGCAAGGCCTGCGCTTTGCGGCCCGTCTGCCCCTGAGGGACTTTGAGGTTGCCCTGCAAGTGGCGGCCGCCCTGGCTTGCGGGGCAGAGGTGATTGCCACGCGCAATCGTCGCGACTATGCGAAGGCTCCCGTTCGCGCCGCCGCGCCCGAGGTCGTGCTGAGAGAACTACGGTAGGGTTGTGTCCGCCGACGACCCGCGCCGGTTCACTTGAAGCTCATCAGCCAGAGCTCAGCCTCTTGCACCCTCAGGCTGAGGTGCACTTCCTGTGCGGGCCGCTGGCAGCGCCCGCTCAATCCTTCGCCGGGTCAAGCACCTCAAGACCGGCGAAATAGGCGCGGTAGAAGCCGCGGTCTCGCGTCAGCAGCCGCTCAGCCTGAAGCTGCGCATGCGCGCCAATCAGGAAATCCGCCACCACCCGCTGGCGCCTGCCTCCCCGCGAACGATACGCCTTCCAGGCAGTGGCCGCGGCCAGTGCCGTTTCCTGGTTGAGTGAGCTGAATTCCACCGCCAGGCGCTCGATGGACTCCCGTGCCAGAGCGGGTGACGGAAACATGCTCGCCACCTCGGTCCAGACCACTTCACAGGCGACGAGGCGGCCTTCTCTCAAGCACGACCGGAGCGCCCGGGCCGAACGGGGCCCGAAAACCGGATCTGCGCCGAAGATATCGAGCAAGACGTTGGTATCGACTGCGGTGATCATGTTGCGTCTACCCGGCCCCGAAGGCGCCGGATGGTTGGGTCTGTACTTCGGCCCGTTTTGAGGACTCCGTAGACGCTCTCTATCGGGTCCTCGGGCGGCTGCTTCGTGCCCACCAGCCGCCCCCGGTCCTCGCGGAAATCCAGGATGTGGCCGGGGCGAAGGCCCAGGCGCTCCCGCAGCGGCTTGGGGATGGTCACCTGACCTTTTTCCGATAGCACGGCTTTCATGCCAACATGGTATGAATCCTTACCTGGATTGTCAAACCGGAGAGCAGCTCGCGAACCTTCCCGGACTGGCTGTCAATCAAATGAACCTTGTCCTCACCGAGGAACAGCAGCCTGCGACTGTCCCTGAGCCAGCGCACGAAGGCGCCGAACGGCCTCACACGCCGGCACCTCTTCAATGCCAGCGAATAGACCGCGATTCCCGAGTAGCCGCCTTCCGAACGCTGCAAGTCCCCGGCCAGGCTTCGCCCGTCGGGAGACCACGAGCGGCCCCAGAACCACGTGCCCGGTTCGCTCGGCGCTCTCAGCGCCTGGGGGGACTGTTCGGACCACGGTTTCTCGACTTCGACTGAGTGCCTCCGCTTCGATCTCAACCCGCAAGCCCATAGCAACCCGTTAGAAGAACCTCGCTGCCATCTCCATCCAGGTCTGGACAACGTTCGACTACCGCTGCCGGTCCTGAGTCCTTTCGAGGTTCTTGACCGCGTCTTCTTCGTCATCGAGCCTGCTCTCCAAGCCGACTGGACCGGCTCCTAACCAGCGATACCGCACTTCCCCTAATCCTCCGCCCCCTTCCCGCCGATCAGTAGCGGTGCATGGCTCCCAGGTCCATTACTGTCTTTGCGTACGAGTGCCAGCCCATCGTGGTGGAGGGCCTCCAGAGAGCGCTGGAATCCGATCCTGCCCTCCAGTTCATTGGTGCAGCGCCCACCCCGGCGGAAACCCTCCAAACGGTCGCCAATCTCAGGCCCGACGTGGTCCTGATCAGTCACCACTCCGGCGAGCGGCTGGACGCTGGTTTCCTGGCCGAGCTGAGGCTGGCTTCGCCCCAGTCCCGGCTGGTGCTGTGGACCTCCCAGCCGGAGGGCGGGGAATCGTTTCTCGAGTTCAGCTTCCAGAGCGTGATCCGCAGGACGCGCCCGGTCTGGATGCTGCTGGAATGCCTGCGGGCAGCCGGGGAAAACGCCGTGTGGATCGAAGAGACGCGCCCCGAGGAGGCAGCCTGTTTCGTCAAACGCAGGCAGCCGCCCCGGCTGACCCCCCGGGAGCGCGAGGTCGCGCAGCTCGTGGCCGGCGGCATGAAAAACAAAGACATCGCCAAAGCCCTTTCCATCTCCCCAGGAACCGTGAAGGTCCATCTCATGCACATCTTCGAGAAAGCCGGCCTCCAAGATCGGTTCCAACTGGCCATCCATGCACGCCGGCTGGTCAACTCGGAGCGCCGCGGACCCGCGGCCGCCGGGGACCAGGATGCGCCCGGCGAGCTGGCGGGGTGAGCCCCCGTGGAACGCCGCTGGCGCTCGCTGCTGCCCTCCTTTTCCGATTGCCTGTTCGTCTCTCTTCTGCTCTGGTTGTTCGCCTCCGGAACCGGCTGGTCGGCCCTACTGGCCGATGGTGACACCGGCTGGCATATCCGCACCGGCGAGTTTATCCTGGATAACCACAAGTTCCCCACCCGGGACCTGTTTTCTTTCTCCAAAGCCGGCGAGCCGTGGTTCGCCTGGGAGTGGCTTTCCGATGTCCTGTTCGCTCTCCTCTACCGCGCGCTGGGACTGAAAGGCGTCGTCTTGCTGGCCGGATGCGTGGTCTCGCTGAGCGTGACGGTGGTCTTCCGGCACCTGCTCTGGCGCGGGGCCAACGTCTTTCTGGCCCTGCTGGCGTGCCTGCTCGGCGCCGGTGCTTCCAGCATTCACTACCTGGCCCGGCCCCACGTGTTCACCTTACTCCTGCTGGCGGTTACTCTCTGGCTGCTGGATCGAGACCGCCGCCAACCGACCCGCGCCGTGTGGCTGCTGGTCCCTCTCACCGCAATCTGGACCAACTTGCACGGTGGTTTCCTGGCCCTGCCGATTTGCCTCAGCCTGCTGACAGTCGGCACAGTCCTCGAGGGGCTGCTAGTCCGGCAACGCAGTCCCGAACTCTGGCGCCGCCCGCGACGGTACGGCGCCCTGCTGGCGGCTTCCAGCTTGGCTACCTTGCTGAATCCCTATGGAGGCGACCTGCACCGGCACATCGCTCAATACCTGCAATCGGAGTGGATCCGGGAGGCGGTCCAGGAGTTTCAGTCTCCCCGCTTTCGTTCCGAAAGCTCGACGCAATTCGAAGTCCTGCTCTTCGCCGGGTTGATCTTTGCGGGTTCCCTGCTCCTGCGCCGGCAGGTCGCGGATGCCCTGCTGATCCTGTTCTGGGCGCACGCCGCCTTAGTGTCCGTGCGGCACGTCCCCGTTTTCGTGGTCGTCAGCTTGCCCCTCTGGGCCGCTGAGGCCAGCCTCTACTGGAAGCGCTGGGCGGAGAGCCGATCGGCCAAGTCGGTTGTCGGCATCCTGGAGCGTCTGGCTCAGGACGCCTCCGCCGGGTTCCGCCGGACCAGCCTCTGGGGGCCCGCTTGCCTGCTGCTCCTGCTCCTCGTCGATTGGCCGATGAACTGGCCCCGGGACTTCCCGGATGCGAAATTCCCGCGGGCCGTCATCGACCGCCATTCCACCCGTCTGGCTGCCTCCCGGGTCTTCACCTCCGACCAATGGGCGGACTACCTGATCTACCGCTTCTATCCCCGTCATAAGGTGTTTCTGGATGGACGCAGCGACTTCTATGGGCCCACCTTCGGCAAGCTGTACCTGCGCCTGGCCTACGCCGATCCGGAATGGCGCAGCGCCTTCGAGCGCTTTGGCTTCGAGCTGGTCTTGGCCCCGGCCGAGTGGCCCCTGGCCGGCCTGCTCAAGCAGGATCCCGGCTGGCGCCTCCTGGACTGCGACAAGCGCGCTGTGCTGTTCGAAAAAAGGCGCCGCTAGCGGCTAGCAGCTAGCGCGGCGCCTAAAGAAAACCCGCCCTTTGGCCGAAATAACCCAGTGGGAGGTCGGGGAGATGAGTTCCCGGAAGCAAGACCTGCCGCGAGCGGGGCAACGTGTCGGCCAGAGGGCTTACCCCAAGAGGCGCCTGGGGCTACCACCCGAGAGCAATTGGCGTTTGCCTTCCGGGCAGACCCTAGCCCAATTTGCCTTGCGGTCTGGCTTTGTGGCTCCACCTCTGTTGAGAGAAAAGGCCTTCCGGCTATCTCAGAGCCCAGGGGGATCTCCCGTCGGTGTTGCAGTCGAGGAACTCTCATGAGTCTGGAAGTATGGCTCGCCGTCCCCCTTGGGTTGGCAGCCGCGATCGAGGACTTGGTGCGGCGGCGGGTTTCCAACTGGATTCCGGCGGCAGCTTTGGCAGGGGGCGCCCTAGGTCAGATCAGCCCGCACAGTTGGGCGGCGATTATCGGCGCGCTGTGGGCCACGGCCTACCTGGGAATCCGAGCCTTGCTCCGGCTCCGCAGCAGAGCTCCGACCCTGCCCCTACAGGACCAACCAGCAGACTCGATCCCTTACGCTCCCTCGATTGCGATGGGAGTCTGGCTGGCCCTGCTGGCGAAGGCAGGTGCGATGCGATGAGGTACGCGGGCCGCTCTCCAACCTGTTTGCCCGTGTTCGCACGCCAAGCGGACCGGCCAGAAGGGCTTCCCTCTGCCAGGCCCGCGATGGGAGATTGAAGAGGCGCAGATGGACCGCAGATTCTTGACTGTTGTGGGAGTGAGCCTCCTGTTCGCTCTAGTGGTGTCGGGCATCTTCTACCAAGTGGTCGCTCGCGGGAAGGGCCGCAAGCCGGCCAAGGTCGAGATGCGCGACCTTGTGGTAGCCACCAAGGCGCTGCCGGTGGGCCAGGGCATCAAGTCCGAAGATGTCACCATCGTCAAGGTTACGGCGGATGAGTTTCCCAAGGGAGGCTTCGGGAAACTCGAAGAGGTGCTCGAGCGCCCGGTGGTGAGCACGGTGCTGGCCGATGAGCCGATTCGGGAGGGGCGCCTGGGCGCGCGCGGCACTGGTGTCGGGTTGGCCCCCATGATCCCGGTGGGCATGCGCGCGGTTTCGGTGCGGGTCAACGAGGTGGTGGGAGTAGCTGGCTTCGTGTTGCCCGGCATGCGGGTCGATGTGCTGGTCACCGGCCGTCCCCCGGGCAAGGAAGGCAACATCACCAACACCATTCTCCAGAACATTCTGGTGCTCTCAGCAGGGCAGAATATCGAGCCCGACGCGCGGGGCCACGCCATCAACACCCCAGTGGTGACGCTGCTGGTCACTCCGGAGCAGGCCGAGACCCTGACGCTGGCCGGCAATGATGGCCGCATTCACCTGGTACTCCGCAACAGCGGCGATCAGGGCGTTCAAAAGACGCCCGGTCGCGAGGTGGCTGAGCTGTACGGAGGGCGCGCAGAGCCCCCGCGCCCAAGCTGACCACCAAGCGGATGCCGCCGCCCAAACCCGCCCCGGCGGCCGCGGCTCCGCCGCCTCCCCGCCTGACCGACGAAGTGGTAGTCATCCGTGGCAATCAAAGGACCGTCGAGGTGGTGGGTATCCGGAAGCCGGGGGTAGGCGAACCATGAAGCTGATGACCGCGGTGACAAGCACTGTTACTACTAAAGCCCCATTTCTTTGCGGCTCGGGGAGATTTCGCATGTTGGCCACTTTCGGTGTCGCCGACCAAGTGACCATTTCCTCATTGACGATTGACGATTCCAGTGTCCCGCGGCGCCAGACACAGCAATCGTCAATGGTCGATCCCGCCATCGTCAATTCGCCCGGCACCGCCGCTCGGCCCGCAGGTGCCGCTCGCGCCGTTGTTCGGTTGCGGCCATGCCGCGCTGTGGGTCTCTTTCTGCTCCTGTGCGGGCTGGCCCCGGCTCAGGCGCAGCCCGAGCTCCAGGAGTTGAAGCTGGTGGTTGGCCGGAGCATCGTAATCGACTATCCCACCGAGATCGCCCGTATCTCCACCAGCAACCCCGAAGTGCTGGACGCGGTGGCGGTTTCGACCTCCGAAGTCCTGCTCAACGCCAAGTCCCAGGGCGTCTCGACCATCGTGATCTGGCCCAAATCGGGCCGGCGCAGCATTTACACGGTCACCGTCGAGCTGAACCTCGACTCCATGCAGAAGCTTCTCCGGGAGACCTTCCCGGGCATGGACATTCAGATGCAAGCGGCGCGGGATTCGGTGTCACTGACCGGGCGAGTGCCTAGCCAGGCCGTCGCCGACCGCGCCACGGCCCTGGTCACGCCCCTGGCCAAGGGCGTGGTGAACAACCTTCAAATCGTCAGTTCGGAACCCGAAAAGCAAATTGTGCTGCACGTGAAGTTCGCCGAGCTGAACCGGAATGCCGCCAAGTCCTTCGCTGTCAACCTGCTCTCGACCGGCGCCCTGAACACCCCCGGCGCCGTCACCACGGGCCAGTTCAGTTTGCGTCAGGAACCGCTGGAAATTTCCGGCACCGTCCCGGCGCGCATGGAGGGCACCCAAACCAAGTTCAACATTGGCGAGGCCCTCAATATCTTTGCCTTCCGCCCGGACCTGAACCTGTCGGCCTTCATCCGCGCCTTGCAGACGAACCAGTTGCTCCAGATTCTGGCCGAACCCAACCTGGTCACCACCAACGGTAAAGAGGCTAGTTTCCTGGTGGGCGGAGAATTCCCCATTCCGGTGGTGCAGGGCGGCGCCAGCGTGGGCGCGGTGACGATCATCTTCAAGGAGTTCGGCATCCGCTTGAGCTTCCTGCCGGTCATCACCGAGCACAAAACCATCCGGATGCACGTCCGGCCGGAGGTCTCGACCATCGACTTGGCCAACGCGGTGATCTTCTCGGGCTTCACCGTGCCGGCGCTGTCCTCCCGCCGCGTCGAAACCGACATCGAGCTGGCTGAGGGCCAGAGCTTCGTCATCGGCGGTCTGCTGGACGAACGCGTGACCGAGAGCTTGTTCAAAATACCCGGCTTGGCCAGCATCCCCATTCTGGGCGCGCTGTTCAAGAGCCGGCAGGAGAACAAGACCAGGACCGAGCTGATCATCATGGTGACGCCGGAGATTACGGTGCCACTCAAGCCCACTGACGTCAAGCCGAGTCCCGTGATGCCGAAGGTCTTCCTGGGTCCGGACCAGCCGCCAGAGTCTTCCGCGGGCCGGCCGCCGAAAGGGAAGAAGCCGAAGGGGCGCCACTAGGAGCGATCAGAAGGTAGAAGTTCGCGTCATGGACCGACGTACCGACAAACCGGCAACCGAACTGACTGCGCTGATGATCTCACCCGATCGCGAGCTGGCGCAGCAGTTCACCCTGACGTTGCCCCTCACGCGGGCCTTCCAGGTGCTGGCCGACCTGAAGTCCTATCCTACCCGCCAGATCCTCGAGATCCGGCTACGGCAGCTCCAGCCGGACGTGGTGCTGCTGGATCTCTCCACCGATCTGTCGCAGGCCGGTGAGCTGATCCAATTCACCGTCCAGGCCCGCCCCTCCACGCACGTCATCGGGCTGCACGCGCGGAACAATTCCGAAGCCATCCTGCGCTCGCTGCGCCTGGGCGCCAGCGAGTTTCTTTACGCCCCCTTTGACCCGGCCATCCAGGCGCAAGCCGTGGGGCGGATCCGGCGGCTGCGCCGCCCCGAGGCCACCCAGGAACGCGAGCTAGGGAAGGTGGTCTTTTTCTCCAGCACCAAGCCGGGTTCCGGTGCTTCCACCCTGGCAACGCAGATCGCGCTGGCGCTGCGCCGGCTCACCGACCGGCGGGTCCTGCTGGCCGACTTCGACCTGATGGGCGGCAGCATCAGCTTTTACTTGCGGCTGCATCCCAACAGCTCCCTGCTGGACGCGCTGGAGCAGAGCGATCACCGGTTGCCCGCCCTGTGGCCTTCCCTGGTTTCGCATTCCAACGACCTGGATATACTGGCCGCTCCCGAGATTCCCGGCAGCGACTGGGTCGAGCCTAGCCGCCTCCACGACCTGCTCGAATATGCCCGGCGGCTCTACGACTGGATCGTCCTGGATCTGCCGGCCATCTTCCATCGAACCAGCCTGCTGGCGCTTTCCGAGTCCGATGGCGCTTTTCTGGTCTCGACCTCCGAGTTGCCCAGCCTGCACCTGGCGCGCAAGGCGGTCAACCTGCTGGCCCAACTCGGATTCTGCAAGGACCGCTTCCAGGTGCTGATCAATCGGGTGGGCAAACGCGATGGGCTGCGGGCTTCCGACATGGAGAAGATTTTCGGGTTCCCGGTGCACGCCAGCTTCCCGAACGACCACTTCTCGCTGGACCGCGTAGTCGCCCTGGGGCAGCCCCTGGGCGCCGATTCCGAGCTGGGCCGTGGCATCGAGGACTTCGCCCGCCGGCTGGCCGGTCTGCCGCCGGGGGAAAAACGCCGGACTGCGATAGCGCTGGAACCCCAGCCGGTCTTTTCGGAAAGCTGAGGAGTAACGAGGCAATATGGCCGCTATCGCAGATCGCAGACCCCCAAGAGAGATGACCTGGGACCAGCGGCTGCTGCTGCACGCGGCGCGGCCCAAGGGATCCCTGAAACCGGAGTGCCAGGAGCTGAAGTTCACCCTCCATCGCAAGCTCCTCGACCGGATCAACCTGGAGGCTCTGGCCAGCATCGATAACCAGCGAGTGCGCCAGGAAGTGCGGCAGGCCTTGATGGGCTTGATCGACGGCGAACCGACGCTGCTCAGCTCGCTCGACAAGCAGCAGGTCTGCGACGAAGTGCTGGACGAGGTCTTCGGCTTGGGGCCGCTGGAGGCGCTGCTGGACGACGCCACTATTTCCGACATCCTGGTGAATACCCACAAGCAGGTCTACATCGAGCGCAAAGGGGTGCTCGAGCTGACCAGCGTGACGTTTCGGGACGACGCCCACCTGCTGCGGATCATCGACAAGATCGTCTCGCAGGTGGGCCGGCGCATCGACGAATCCACGCCCATGGTGGACGCGCGCTTGGCCGACGGCTCCCGCGTCAACGCCATTATTCCTCCTCTGGCCGTGGACGGGCCGCTGCTATCAATCCGCCGTTTCTCGACCGACAAGCTGATGCCGGCCGACCTGGTCGAGCGCAAGACCCTTACGCCCGGAATGATGGAACTGCTCGAAGCCGCCGTTCGCGCCAGGCTCAACATCGTCATTTCGGGCGGAACCGGAGCCGGAAAGACCACCTTGCTGAACGCTCTGTCGGTTTTCATCTCGCCGAAAGAGCGCATCGTGACCATCGAAGACGCGGCCGAATTGCAGCTCAGGCAGCCCCATGTGGCGCAGACTCGAGACCCGGCCACCCAACCTGGAAGGCCAGGGAGCGGTCCGTCAAAGGGAGCTGCTCATCAACAGCCTGCGCATGCGGCCGGACCGCATCGTGTGCGGGGAGGTTCGCGGCGAGGAGGCCCTGGACATGCTTCAGGCCATGAACACCGGCCACGAGGGATCGCTGACCACCGTCCACGCCAACAGTCCCAGAGACGCCATCTCGCGGCTGGAGGTGATGGTGTCCTGGGCGGCCTCCAACATGCCGGTGGTCTCCATCCGCCACCAGATTGCCAGCGCCGTGCACTTGCTGGTGCAGGTGGCTCGCATGAGTGACGGTTCGCGCCGCGTGATGAACCTCACCGAGGTCACCGGCATGGAGGGCGAGGTGGTCACCCTCCAGGACATTTTCGTCTTCGAGAAGCGGGGCCTGTCCGCCGACGGCCGGGTGCTGGGCCGCTTTGCAGCCACCGGGATTCGCCCCAAGTTCTACGAGAAACTGCTGGCGGCCGGCATCCGCCTGCGCGCCGAACTCTTCGATGAGGCCGTCGAGGCATGAGGAAGAACGTGGATCCTGAATCGTCGAACGTGGACGCCTGCCAACCGCCTTCCCCTATCCGCAATCCGCAGGAGTCACCATGGCGCTGATCCTGATCATCTTCGTAATCGTGTGGCTGGGGGCCGTGCTGGCCGGCTGGATGTTCTGGAGCGCGCGCAAGAGCGTTGACCTGGATCGCATCAAGGACCGGCTGCTGGGCACCTCGAAGGCTAAGAGCAAGAAGTCCTCCCGCAAGCAGCCCAGCCTGATTGAAACTGCCGACAAGAACAAAGGCATGGTAGTCCTGCAACTGTTGCAGCGCCTCCGGCTGACTGAGCGATTGCGGGCGCTCATCGAGCAGGCCGGCCTGAAGTGGCACGTCGCCCGCCTCATTCACGGCTGCCTAGCGATGTTCCTGCTGGGGTTCGTGCTAGGCTTGATCCTTCCTCCGCCCGCGTACCGCAATTACGCCGTCCTGCCGGCTCTGGCGGGCGGCGCGCTTCCCCTTCTTTACGTAGTGCGGAGGCGGCAAACCCGGCTGAGAAAATTCGAGGAGCAGTTCCCCGAGAGCCTGGAGTTCATCGCCCGCTCGATGCGGGCCGGACATGCTTTCTCAGTCTCGCTGGAAATGGTGCACACGGAGTTCCAGGAACCCCTGGCGGGGGAGTTCCGGCGCACCTTCGACGAGCAGAATCTGGG
>CAVRZY010000058.1:0-4782 GCA_963725415.1 uncultured Acidobacteriota bacterium
ATTTGAACAGAGGTTAGTTTGTCAAACGTGAATAATGGAGGATAACCATGCGAGTGTTCTTATGCTGCTTGTTGGCAGCGCTCCTGGCAGTCGCGACTGCGACTGCGCAAGTGGGCGGTAGTGGAACGATTCAAGGAACGGTCACGGATCCTTCGGGAGCCGTCGTGGCCGGTGCTTCGGTCACCGCGACGAACGTGGAAACGGGAGTTCAAACCAGCCGCAAGACGACCGATGCCGGGTTCTTCGTGCTTACTCCGCTCCAGCCCGGCGAGTATACGGTCACTGTCAAGGCGGAGGGATTTCAAACCCTCACCCAGCAGCACATGGTCGTTGTCGCCCTGGGAACCCTCGGATTGAATCCGAAGTTGCAGTTGGGAACGTCCAGTCAGTCGATCATGGTGGAAGCCGCGCCACCTCTGCTGCATACCGACGATGTGACGCTCGGTGCGTCCATGGAGAACGATACTCTATGCGGCGCTTCCCCTGGCCATGAACGGAGTCCCGAGGGATCCCACGCAATTTATCGCCCTTGTGCCCGGCGTCAATAACGCCAGCACGCAGGCTGCCGGCCCCACCACGGCCGCCTTCAACGGCGGCCAGACGTATCATAACGAAGTCTATCTCGAAGGGATGCCCCTGACCAGCGCCGGAACGCAAGGCGACACCCGCTATCTGGCGTTTGCAGTCTCGGTGGATGCGGTGGACCAGTTCCAGGTCGAGACCAACGGCGCCAAGGCCCAGTACGAAGGGCAGGGCGTCGAGAACTACGTTATGAAATCGGGAACCAACGCGTTCCATGGCGCGGCCTTCGAGTACTTCCGCAACACGGCCTTGGACGCGCGAGGCTTCTTCCCCGCGACAAGACCCATCGATCACCAGAACGAATTCGGCGGGCTCATCGGCGGCCCCATCAAGAAGAACAAGCTTTTCTTCTTTACGAACTACGATGGGTATAAATACAACTCGGGATTGGTGAACCCCACCCTGCAGTCGATCCCGACGACTCGCCGAGCGGACGGGTGATTTCAGCGAGCTTCCGGCCACGCAGGTAATTTACGATCCGCGCGACCCAGACTTGCGCTGGCTCAGTCTGTACGCGGACGCCGTTCTACCGGAAACATCATCCCCCCCAACCGCATCTCTCCGATCTCGCAATCGCTGGCAGTCCTATCTTCCCGATCCGACGAACTCGAACATCGTGAACAATTACCTGCCCAGCCTGCCGATCCAACTGAACACGTGGACTATGACCGCCAAGGTGGATGCCAACCTGTCGGACAAGCATCGGCTGTTTGGGTTCTTCGCCGCGGGGCAATTACGCCACCAATTTCACCGGCAGCCTCACCCAAACGGGAGCGGCGGGTGTGCTGCCCGAGCCTTACACGCAAGGCCGCATCGTGGAGGAAGCCGTCAAAATGGCGCAGTTGCACGATACCTTCACCATCACGCCCTCCCTGTTGAACCAATTCAGCTATTCCTTCAACCGCATCTGGATTCCGCTTCAAAACCCCACCGTGGCGGGGGCTTATCCGCAGAAGGCCGGTATCAAGGGCTTGCCGCCAAGCGTGGTCCAGTTGGCTTTCCCGGACATTAATTTCGCCGGCACCAATTCGCCCGGCGGCTGGCAGGGAACCAACGCCCACTTCTACAACGAAGCCGCCAACACGTTCACCGCGCAAGACAATGTGATGTGGGTCAAGGGCCGCCACTCGATGGTCTTCGGTTTCCAGTGGCAGTCGTTGCAGGACAACGAGAACTTCGCGCTGAATCGCCGTCTTCAACTTCAACAGCGCCCAAACCCAGGGGTACAATTCCACGGGATCGCTCCTGACCGCCACCGGCAATGCCTACGCCAGTTACCTGCTCGGCGCCGTGAATGGCAGCACCATCAACCAGAACGCCATAGGCGAGACCGGCGGCCGCTATAAGACTTACGCCGCGTATATCCAGGACGACTGGAAGGTCAGCTCGCGTCTGACGCTGAACCTCGGCCTCCGCTGGGACCTCTTTAGCCCCTTCACCGAAGTGAACAACCTGATGTCCTTCTTCGACCCGAACCTGGCCAATTCGGCCGCCGGGGGCCATCTGGGCGCGCTCGCGTTTGCCTCCAGCAGCTCTGCCGCACTCCCGCCGAAGCTCACTACAGGAACTTCGGCCCTCGCCTGGGAGCGGCGTACCGTCTCAACGACAAGACCGTCCTGCGGGCGGGCTATTCGATTATGTACGCGCGCGCCCTTGGCTGCGCGCACCATCGGACGCCAGGGACTCAGCCAGCTCGGTTACAACGCCACGAACAGCTCCATCAGCCCCGGCAACAACGATCCGGCATATTACTGGGATAACGGTGTTCCTCCCATCGCCCAGGCGCCGCCGTTCATCGATCCCACTTACGGGACCGGTTACATCACCTCGAATCCCACGGGCGTACAGAACCCCGTCTACGGCGACCCGAAGCTCGGCGGCAAGCCGCCGTACTACATTGAACTGGAACTTCGGTATTCAGCGCTCGCTCACCGGGAACATGACCGTGGGTCTCACTTACAGCGCCAGTCTGGGCAAGTTCCTGCCCGGGCCGGGCAGCGGTGGCGGCTCGTACAATATTGCGCCGCTGAAGTATCTGGCCCTGGGGTCGCTGCTCACGGCAACGGCCAACTCCGCCAACATCGCCACGGCGAAAGCCATGTTCCCGGAAATCGCGTTGCCATTCTCCAACTTTGTGGGAACCATCGGCCAGATGCTCCGCCCCTACCCGCAATACGGCACCATTAACACCCCGATGTTCACCGTCGGCCAGTCCAACTACCAGGGGCTCCAGGCGACCTTCAATCGCCGGTTCGCCAACGGCTTTACCTTCACGGCGGGCTACACGTTCAGCAAGCAAATGGACAATCTGCTGGCCGCCGCCCGGGACCCCTTCGACTATTCCCTGGAAAAATCGCGCGGCGGCATCGACCATAGGCACGTGTTCACGGCCACGTCCACTTTCCAACTGCCTTTCGGCGCCGGGCACACCCTGAACCCGGGCAATCCCGTCGTGCGCGCGGTGATCAGCCGCTGGACGGTTTCCGGACTCGTCACCTTCGCCACTGGCTCGCCCTTGGCGCTCACCGGCACAGCCTGTAACGCCGGGGGCATTCTGGGCACCTGCATTCCCAACTACAACCCCGCGTGGAGCGGGAAACGTCCGCATCAACGGCGATTACGGGAACGGCAACCTCATTGGAGGCACGGTAACCTCGTTCTTGGACCGGACCGCGTTCGTCGCCCCCGCGGCATATACCTGCGGCAACTTGCCCAGGACCGGAGTCTACGGCCTCAATGCGCCGTTCAACTCATCCATCGACATGAGCGTGCGCCGCGAGTTCGCGATTCACGAAAGCATCAAGCTCGCCATCCAGGCCGATGCCTTCAACGTGAACAATACCGTCCGCTTCGGAACGCCCGCGACTCAACCCGGACGCGGCCAGCCTTCGGCACGATCACTTCGCAGGTCAATCAGCCGCGTAAACTGCAGCTCAACGCCCGCATTACCTTCTGATTCACTGTGCCGGCCGGGACGGACGCGATTGCCGGTCCGTCCCGGCCGGCGCCTCTGCGCCAACCCGCGAGACGAGACCTCCGCGAATCCGAAAAAGGGCGCGGGGATGGCCTCGTGCCTGCCCCTTTCATGCATTCCCGGAGCAGCACTACGGCGACAGAACCGTGATGAACTCCCCGAGGACCTGGTAGTCCCCTGAGTCGTTCAGCTCGACGGGCGCGAAGTCGGGGTTCTCCGGCAAGAGCCAGATGGCGTCGTGCTCCCAGCCATCCTCGGTCGAGCGCTTGCGGCTCTGGTAGATCTTGATGGTGAACTCGCCGCCGCTTTCCGAGGCGCCGCGCTTCCACACCAGCACGGCCTTGCCCTGGCGCGAGCCGGCCGGTTGGGTGCGGAAGACCGCCAGGCTGCCGTCCGGGAATCCGGGTTCCATCGAGCGTCCGACTACGTGAACCACGTACAGATCCCGGCTCAGGCGCAGGCCCGGCCGGAGCCTCCACCCAGTCCTCGGGCTCCACTTCCATGTCCTGGCCAAAGCGGCCGGCAGCCGCGCGCAGCGAGTACAGCGGCAGATGGGTGACGAACGGGATGACCCGCGCCGGCTCACGGCGCACGCCCCGGACGTGCTCGTCGAACAACTGCTGGAGCTTCCAGGGAAGACTGCGGGCCTCGACCGGCCGCCGCCCGCTGATGCGGATCACGTTGGAGAGGCTGTCCTCCAGATACTCCAGAAAGCGCCGCCCGCCCAGCTCGTCGATCTTGAGCATGAAATCCCGCTCCAGCGCCTCGAGGACCTCGGCGTCCTCAGGGTCCGCCAGTTTCTCGAAGTCCTCCGGAGCTTGAAGAGCAACTGGTTGCTCTCCGGCTCATACAGCATGACCCCCAGGTTGGTGACCGGCCGGTCCGGGAGGGCCAGCTCGACCAACAGGTACTCGGCGTTGGCTCTGGTTGCCAGCAGCGGCATATCACCTCGTTATGGATCGACGGTTCGCAGTCAGTGGTTTACGGTGCAAACGGAAAATAGCCCCGGCGCGCCCGGATCTTGACGTTGGGCAGGTCCACTTCCACGCGCACGGAGCGGAACTGCCGGGAGGCATCCAGGTTGTCCGGGAGGTAGCGCAGGATGTACTGCGTGGTCACCTCGCCAGCCACGTTGGAGATGGCTTTGAAGATGCCGTTAGCGATCTCGGAAGCGTAGCCGCCGGTGCCGACCTTCAGCGCGTAGTTGCCCTCGTCGGAAGGAGTAC
>CAVRZY010000059.1:0-16138 GCA_963725415.1 uncultured Acidobacteriota bacterium
GTAAGACCTGTTATGGCCGCGCAAGAAGGCGTCTCCTCGGAGCCAAACCTCGTCCTTTTTGGAGGAAGTATTCGAATTGTCTCCAGTGCGGTGGTTCTCCAATTCATGGGCGTGGACTCTGCGGCTCCTGTTATAACCACATGCTCGAAGAGAAAAATATCGACCTGAGGCGAATCCAGAAATACAGAGCGGGAGAAACGCAGCGCTTCGGCGGCGGCTATGATGCTCTTCTCGAAAGAGCAGGAGGAAGGTGCCAGTGCTGCGGATCAACCCAGGAACAGTCATTCGAGCGCTGGGATAGAAGGCTCGACGTTCACCATAAGGATGGGAACGGCCGGACCAGCGATTCACCAAACCATTCCCGTGACAACAAGGAGGCGGTATGAGAATCATTGGATCATCAGATATTCACTATCGTCCCGAACACAAGGACAAGGCCCTCGCCAGCCTGCGAGCCATCCGGGACACGGCCGCAGAGAAGGGCGTCAATCTCGTCGCCATCGCCGGCGATCTCTTTGACCGCGGCCTCCAGGCTTCGGATCGCGATGCCTACAACGCGCTGATGAAAGCCATCGACGAAATCCTGGAGGTCTGCCCGATTGTCGCCGTGCGCGGAACGCCGAGCCATGACGTGCTTGGCTGCTATGCGCCGCTGGAGGCGATGCGGACCAGGCATCCGTTCGTCGTGCTCGAACCGGGAACACCGTACATGCTTCCCGGGCTCATGGTGCTGGGAATCCCGGAACCCGGGAAAAATTGGCTGCTGGCAAATAGGAACGGCCTGGGTCGCGATAAAGCGAATCAGGCCGTCATGGATGCGTTGAGGGCGCTTCTCCTGGGACTTGGCGGCCTCCGAAGAGAGCATCCCGATCTCGCAACCATCCTACTGTATCATGGCCAGATTCGGGGGGCAACCGTCGGGTCTGGCCAGACGCTCGGGATCGGAGATATTTCCCTTGGCCGCGAGGACCTGGAGATGATCGGGGCGGACTTCGTGCTGGCGGGCCATATCCATGAGCCCCAGGCGATCTCCGAGAGCATGTATTACGCCGGTTCGGCCTACCCTGTGGATTGGGCCGAGACAACGCAGCGCTCATTCCTGAGCATTGAGCTGCCTGGTCCAGGGAAGCCTCCAGCAGTCCACCGCCTGCCCTTTCCCCATGCCCCGCGGCGGAAGCTGGTCAAGGAGCTGACCGACGAGATCAGCCGGGAGGAAGTCGCCGGCTTCCAGGTCTGGGTTGTCCACCGCATCCCGAAGGACGTTCCCTTCAACGACGACACCATCCTCCCCTTCATCCTGGACATGGGTGCCCTCCCCGGCTCTCGCGTCACCGTCGAGACCATCCCCACGGAGACGGTGCGCGCCGGCCAGATCGTGGAAGCCCACGGGCTGCCGGACAAGCTGCGCATCTACGCCGAGAACAGCGGGGAGAAGCTGTCCGAGCCGCAGTTGATGAAGGCCGCCCTCCTGGAGTCCGAGGCTCGCGCCCTGGGCCAGGCCCTCGAGGGCCTGCACGTACGCATCGACCGGCTGCACCTGCGCGGCGCCATCGGGATCTGGAAGGGCCTGGGCCTGGACGAGATCGACCTGGACTTGGCTGGCTACGACCCGGGCTTGATCGCCCTGGTAGGCGCCAACGGCCGCGGCAAGACTACGCTGATCGAGAATATGCACCCGTATCCCGAAATGCTGACCCGGGCCGGCACGCTGCAGGACCACTTCCGGCTCAAGGACTCCTACCGGGAACTGTACTTCACCGACGAGCGCGCCGGGCAGCAGTACCGCGCGCTAATTCAAGTCGACGGGGCCAATGCCAGCGGGCGGGCCGAGTACCACCTATTCCGCGACGGCAAGCCCCTGACCAATGGCCGCAAAGCGGACTATGAGGAGGCCATCGAGCAGCTATTCGGCAGCCTGGCCCTGTTCGTCCGCTCAGCGTTCGTCAGTCAGAAGCCGCCCAAAGGCCACCCGGACCTGACCGACGCCACCAAGGGCGAGAAGAAGGCACTGTTCCGCGAGCTCGCCGGCCTGGACTACCTGCAGGCCTACAGCGAGGCCGCCCGGGAGAAAGCCAAGGTGCTGGAGGCGGAGACGGAGCGGGACGCCGGGCGCGTAGAGGCGATGCAGGGGCAGCTGGCTGGCCGCGAGGACAAGATGGCCGAGCTCGGGTCACACCAGGCCGACTTGCAGGCCAAGAGCACAGAGCTCCTGGGCCTGGAGTCGCAGGGCAAGAGCGCCGCCGCCCGCATGGAAGAGCTGCGCGGCAAGGTGGAGCGCAACCGGCAGATCGAGGCGAATATCCGGGAATCGGAGAACCGGCAGGAAAAGCTGCGCGCCGAGGTTGATCACCTCGAGAGCGCGCGGACCACCTACCAGGCCGCCCTGGCCGGCCGTCCCGCGGCCGAGAAGGCCCTGGCCGAGATCGAGGCCTTAAAGGCCGAGGAGGGAAAACTCCATGGAGAGCAGGCCGAAGTCCTCAAGGAGCGAGAGCGACTCAATCATCAGCACGTGGACGCGCAGCGAGCTATTACGGATCGGCGCCGCAAGGTCGAGGCAGCCCAGGCGAAGATGGACCGTGAGATTGCGGTGCTGGCTCAGAAGGCGCAGGCGGCGGCCGCTCGCGTAGACGAGCTGGAGAAAGAGCTTGTCTCCACAATCGAATGCCCCGCTTGCCATCATCACTTCCACCCCGACGCTGATACTGTGCACGTCAAGATCGCCCAGCAGCAAGAGGCGGGCTACGAGCTGGGCAAGGAACTACAAGAGAAGAAGCGGGAGCTCGCGCAGCTCGATCAGGACAAGGCGCAGATCATAGACCCGCCGGCGCCGGAGCTGCCCACCTTCGACGATAGCCGGCTAAAGGAAATCGCAAAACTGCATCTACCGTCGGAAGAGGACATCCTGCGCCACCAAATCCGCGCAGCCGATGAAGCCGCCGTGCGCATCCAGGAAGGCGAGAAACGGAAGGCGCATATCGTGCAGGAGTTGGCCGAGCTGGGGGCGAAGCTACAGGAGGACCGCGGAAAGCTGCTGGGCCCGGAGCTGGAGGAGGCCTTTGCCGACGCGCAGCGCGAGCTGGCCAACCTGGAGGCCCTTTACCGCTCCTGCCGCGATCTGGTGAAGACGCTGGAGGCGGTTGTGGCCGGCCTGGAGAAGCAGCTCGCGGAGTTCGACCAGGTAGCCCAGGAGCTGGAAACGCTCAAGGACCAGGTCGCCGGCAAGCAGCAGGACGCCGCGGACTGGCGCTACCTGGAGCGCGCCGCGGGGCCAGACGGGATCCAGGCGCTGGAGCTGGACGCGCTCGGGCCGTCCATCGCGGACACGGCAAACAAGCTGCTCAGTGCGGCCTACGGTTCCAGGTTCCAGGTCAGCTTCAGAACTACGCGCATTGGTGGTTCGGGCAGCAACAAGAAACTCCTGGAAGATTTTCAGGTTTGGATAGCGGACAACGAAGACGGGTCCGAACAGTTACTCGAAACCCTGAGCGGTGGCGAATCCGTTTGGATTAAGAACGCTCTCTATTCGGCCTTCGCCATTATTCGCGACCGCACGACGGGACAGCGCTTCTTGACGGCCTTCCTCGATGAAGCTGATGGTGCTCTCGACCCTGAGGCGCGCCTGAAGTACTTCCAGATGATCGAAGCGGCGCACGCAGAATCGGGGCGGAGGCACACCATCGTCGTGACGCATTCCGAATCTGCCCAGGAAATGATCAGCCAGAAAATTGAAATGACCGCCTTGGCGGAGGTGAACAATGCCCTATAAGGACCCCGAGAGGAAGAGGCTCCACGAACTCGCGCAGCGACAGGCCAGCCCGGAATTGTATCGAGAAAAGAACAGGCGTTATCGGGAGGCTCATCGCAAAGAAATCAGAGAACAGAAACGGCAGTATCAGCGAGAGCATCTTGCGGAGCGAGCGGCTTACATGCGGCGCTGGTGGGCAGAGCGATCAAGAACACCGCAGGGACACGCGGAGCATGTGCTTAGGCTACAACTCTGGAGAGCCTTGCACGGCAAGGGAGACGATCTCCTGATAAGAGGACTCGTCGGCTGTTCGGCTTCGGAACTCCGCGCGCGGATTGAATCTCTGTTTCTCCCCGGTATGACGTGGAAAAATCACAATCGCCATGGCTGGCATGTCGATCACGTCATCCCCTGCTCGGCTTTCGATCTGACCGATTCAGCGCAGCGAGCAGAATGCTTTCACCACTCAAATCTCAGGCCGTTATGGGCATTTGAGAATTGTCAAAGAGCAAACGGCCAGCGCCTCCGCATGGAGGACCTGCAGGCCGCAGCCGTGGCCGAAATCGTAGAGGCGGCGAGGTAGAGGCATGGCCTTCAAATCATATGAGAAGCAAAGCAGAGAAACGAGCTGGGGCTCGGATGAAGATTCCCTATCCCTGGATCAACTGCAGTATGGCGCCGCGGCCCGGATCGCTACAGCCCTGGAGGGCTTGAATCACATCCTCCGGGCAGAAAGCAACTGGTGCGAAATAAGGGCCAACATCCGTAAGCTGGCAAACAGCACGCATCGCGTCAAGGTGCGCTATGAGTTGAGCATCAACATCCGCTGGCCATGGTCGAAGAAGCGAAAGAGGTAGAGGGAAATGAATTACCGGAAGAACCCACGGGACCCGAACCTCGGCTGGAGCATCCCTGCGGGTGAGGGGAGGGGACTTTGAGGACTGCCGATACGCGCGCCGCCGTCTACTACGATCTCCGCAATAGCCTGGGAGCCCGCCAGCAGGAAGTGCTGTCCCTTGTTCGCCTTCATCCGAAGCACACGGCGCTGGAGCTGGCGAAGCTGGCCGGCTGGACCGACCCGAACCGCGTGCGCCCGCGCCTCGTGGAACTCGTGGAGGCGGGGCACATCGAGACGGCTGGCAACCGCGAGTGCGCTGTGTCAGGGAAGCTGGCGATGACCTGGCGCGTGGTGATGCGGCGGGCACAGGGGGAGCTTGGCCTATGACCGTTGAGCGCATCGGCGAGGCCGCGCAGGTGAAGCTATGCATGTGAAGTCTACCGACCTTCGGGAACCCGTGTTACGGACACCCGGGGCGGGCTGTTATGGGAGAGGGTACACGCTGCACACGAACGAAACGAGAGCCGCCACGGACGGCCCGAGCACATTCCATCAACAGGCGGGGGTCGCAAAGAGGCTTCCCCCGCCACTACGCCGGGATAGCTCAGATGGCAGAGTGCCGCACCCGTAATGCGGTGGTCCGGGGTTCGAGTCCCTGTTCCGGCTATAGGAGGAAAGCATGAGTAAAGCAGCGCTGATGCAGGACCTCTTTCTGCTCCTCGCCATCGGTGGGGCCGCCATCCTCTTGTCGCTGTGGGGGCTAATCTTCTACGGCATCGGCCACAAGCGAGGCGTGAACGACCGGCCCGACCGCCTGAAGCAGGCATGGGACGAGGAGCACTTCAAGCGCGTAGTGGCTGAAGAGCGGGCGGACACGGCGGAGAAGACGAGCAAGCGCTTTGAGGTGGCGTTGCTGGAAGCCGTAGCCGCGAAGCAGGGGCAGGGGCTGGCGCTGGTGGAACGGAGGGCGCGGTGAAAGAGTATCCGATTCTGTTCTCTGGCCCCATGGTGCGGGCCATCCTGGAGGGGCGCAAGACGCAGACGAGGCGGATAATCCGGCCCCAGCCCACGCACATGGAGGACGAGCGTCGGCAGCTCTCGGTGCTATCGGATGGAATGCGGAGATACGGCCGCCCCGGGGATCTGCTCTGGGTGCGGGAGCAATTTCGCCTGTCCCTCCAGGGCCGAAAAGGCCAACCGGGTTTCCAACGGATGCTCGCCTACCGCGCAGATGGCGACACGCTCAGCGGCGAGATAGAGCGCGAGGTTCCCGATGATCATTCTTCCGCATGGGATGTACTGGAAAGCGGCCGCCGTGGTTACCTCTGGCATCCCTCGATCCACATGCCCCGCTGGGCCTCTCGCCTGACCCTACGCCTGATGGAGGTGCGGGTGCAGCGGGTGAAAGAGATTTCGCACGAGGATGCGCGGGCCGAAGGCATGCAGAGCGATTTACCTTTCGTCGAGTTTATCGCGCTCTGGGATTCCATCAATGCAAAGCGCCCGGGCTGTAGCTGGGAGAATAATCCCTGGGTCTGGGCGCTGACGTTTGCAGTCGAGCGTACCGGGGCGGGCCGGTGAAGGAGGACACGATGAGCGAGCAGGACAGGCGGGCGAAGGAAGTGTGGGATGAGGGGTGGAAGGCATACGAGCGTGAGTTCGTGAAAAACGATGGCCCCGATGATACGCCCGTCGAGTGGGACGCCCGGGATGCGCTCGCTGACGCGGCGGCTTTTTCTGTGCTCGCCGCCGCCCTGGCCCAAGCGCGGCGGGAGGGAGAACGGATCGGTCAGATGAGGGGCCTACAAATTGGCATGAATATCGCTGTCGAAGAATGCGGGAACGCCTTCGGTTTCGAGGACCGGCTACGAAAGCGAATTGTTAGCCTGGAGCAGGGGCGGAAGGCCGCGAACGAGCCCGAGTTTTGGGGCCATCCCGATCAGGAGCGCCTGAGCGCCACCGATGAGGACGATGCCATAGAGGCGATCCTGGACGACATGGAGCCGCCGTTCCCGGAGAAAATCACCGTCGCCGGATTTGCCAAAACGGAAGTTGACATCTCGAAGCTCGATCCTCTGGAGCGCGTCCTGGAGTACATGGACGAAGAATACGGGGACCCGGACGGGGACCCATCGAAGCCCACCGAAGCGATGAGGCGGGCCGAGGGAAAGCCGGAACGAAAGGGGTAGACGATGAAGGGTTCCGTGAAAATCATGCTGAGCTACGATTACAGCCACTTCGAGGTGGCGCTGTCAACCGATGAGGAATTGGACGCGAAGGGCATCAATGAACTGCGGAAGAAAGCGCAGCGGCTCGCGGACGAGGCGGTGCGGCAGTACAAGGTGGCGAAGGACATCGCAGCCCAGCAGAGCGAGGACAAGTACAACCGCGAACACTTTTTGGCCGAGATCCAGCGCATCGAACTGGTGCCCGAACAGGAGCGCACCGTCCGGCAGATGGCCATGTTCAAGCAATACCAGGACAACGAGTGGGAGTCGCAGTTCCACCACGAGTACAACTACGACGATGACGAGGATTTCAGCGCATAGCGCCGGCGAGGAACCGCAGCCGGAGCTGGGATTGTAGGGGGAGAGGTGGAGGGCTGGCTTCGCATCGCGGGCACCCTGGCGCTGCTGGTCCTGTGCGCCTACGCCGTGTGCAGCGCGCTGGATAGCTTGCGGAAAAAGTAACGGGGAGGGGAATTGTGAAGTCTATCTCAATCAAAAAGCGCTGGGTAAGCACCTGCTTCTGGACGGACCCGTGGATTTACGAGGACCTAGAACCCCTGCAGAAGCTTCTTTTCCTGTACTTCCTGACTAACGACAAAACCAACGTCGCCGGCGTCTATGAGATCCCGATCGGCAAGATGGTCGATGAGACCAAATTGACCCGGGAGCAAGTAAAGCAGTTTCTCGGCGATTTCGAGTTTGTTGGCAAGGTGCGCTACATAGAAAACTATCTGATCCTCCGAAATACCCTAAAGCACCAGAAGAATGAATCTCAAGATGTACAAAAAGGTATACAGCGCATCCTCGATTCCCTCCCTGAACCGATCCGCCAAGCCGTAGAAGCCTTCCGGGGGGGACAGTCTATAGACAGTCATATGACTGTCCCTACACAGCCCATAGACGGCCACACGTACTTAGACTCTGACTCTGACTCTGACTTAGACTCTAAAGAGAAGACCAAGAAGGCAGCGCCTTCGGCTCCGCCTCCGGCGCCTCCCGCAAAGGACTACCGGCAATCTCTCAAGGACAAGATGCTGAAGGCCGAAAGGGCGCAAGACGCGGCCGGCGTCCTCATGGCCGCCATGGAACTCATGCAGGGAGTCCCCTTTCCGAGTTACGAGAAAGAGTGGACGGCCTCCAAACAAGTGGTCCACAAAATCCGTACAGTGGGCCGCGGGAAAGAGCCCATGCAGTTGCTGCGCTCCCTTCTCGCGGCCTTTCAGCATAAGCGCAAGAGTTCCCGCTCGGAATACTGGCGAGAAGCTCCTTTGGCCCCTTCGGCCCTGAACTGCCGATTTCAAGACCTCATAGGATTCGCCCAGAAAGAGCATGAGAACGCCAACCTCGATGAAATCAGCCTTGATGCGATGAGGATAAGCCCATGAACGGCAATCAGTTCTCGGCGGCCTTGGTTCACCAGTTTGGGGATTGGCCGGGAGACGGGATGAAGCTGACCGTTGCCGAGCATTTCAAGACTTTCTCTGAGTTGGATCTGCGCCGGCTGTTCCAGTGGATTCTGAAGAACTACCAGCCCCGACGTCCCGGCCCTCCAGTGCTCGCGGAAATCTTGTCTATGTGGCGGGAGATCCCAGCCGCACAACGTATTGCTCTTCCTGAGCCCGGATTGAGCGATGAGGAACGCTGGCAAATGGCAGACGAATTGTATGCGATGTTGCAGGAGTTAACCACTGAAAAAAGAGCCAGGAAAGCGAATGAAGCCCAAGCCGCCCCCGCTGACGCCATCTGAGCGCCGGGAGACGAAAGCGCGCCGAGTCTTCCGCAAGCTGGAGCAGGCGCGGGGGAAGCGGCGCGTGTGGTGGCAGCTGCGGAGCAAGCCGTGAAGTACCCCGTGGACGACAGCATCGCCCGCAACCTCCAGGAGCGCGTGCACCGGGGGGAGCGGCAGGCCATGACCTTGCTGTATGCGGAGCTGCGCCATGTGGCGATTATCCTGTGCAAGTCCTTTTTGCAGAAGCGGGGCCAGCGGATGCCGGAGGAGAAGATCGCGGAGGTGGCCCACGATGCGGTGACGGTGCTGATGACCCGGTACATGAAAGACCGCGCTTACCACGTGCGTAACTTCCGGGCCGCGC
Organism: uncultured Acidobacteriota bacterium; assembly: GCA_963725415.1. Classification (GTDB taxonomy): domain Bacteria; phylum Acidobacteriota; class Terriglobia; order Bryobacterales; family Bryobacteraceae; genus CAVRZY01. The sequence goes on from CAVRZY010000059.1 coordinate 8,905, forward strand.
TTTGGTTGGAGTTGCTACAGGTGATCACCGGGGGCCGGAGGAAGACCGTGCCAGCGGAAGAGGTATCTGAGGCGGTAGCGGAGCAGGCGTATGGCGGCAACAGGCGTGAGGAGGAAGCCCGGGAGTATCTTCACGACCTGTTGGCCGAGCACAAGGCCGGCCCTCGGGTCGTATTCGACCTGGCCCGCTCTAAGACCTACCGGGAGGCGGTGTTCCGGATCGCCGAGTACACGGGCCGCCAGTGGATACGGGATCGGGCGCGCAAGCTGGTGAAAGTCTATGAGACGCTGAGGGTGGAGCCATGAAGCGCGGGGTGCAGCTATATCTGGACATCGAGCTGGTCGAGCGCTCCCGCCGGGAGTGCGCGGCCTGCGGCATGAGTCTGTCCGAGGCTGTCACGGGCCTGCTGCAGCTATTCTGCGAAACGGGAGGAGACGATGAACAAGGCAACCAAGATCAAGTACCTGACGCGGTTCCTGGGGCAGTCCCGGGCGCTGGTCCTGCTGGGGCTGATCCATCAGTACCCGGACAAGGCCCAACCTGAGCGCGACGGATGGTTCCATGCGGACCACCTGAAACTGTGGCAGTTGGTCAAGATGCCGAAGTCAGTCTACTTCTCCGCGCTCTTCGGCTTGGCCGAAGAGAGGCTGCTGAGCCTCGGGGAGCGCAAGGGCCAAGGCGGGGGGAAGATCGAGCGGGGTCTAGTGCGCATCGAGTTCCAGGCCATCGAGGAGTGCCTGCGCTTCGCCTGGCTGCGGTGGACGGCCCGGCGCATGGCTATGTACTTCCGCAAGCACCCGCTACGGAGGCTGAAGAAGCGGCTCGCGGCGACGGAGACTCAGGCACCTATATAGCGCATGGCTGTAAAATCAGCGCAGAAGCAGCGCAGGAACACCAAGCCCCCGAAGGGCTGGCCGAAGGGGAAGAGCGGCAATCCCAAGGGCCGCCCCAAGGGCTCCTATTCCTCTCGCACCGCGGCCGACAAGGCCCTGCGGGCGATCCTCGATGAGGGCGGCGGGGATGCGTTCTTCGACCGGCTGCGCAAAGACTTCAAGGGCACCGGCAAGGACAAGTACGCCTATCACGCGCTGATTGACCACGTGGTCGGCGATAACGTCTTCGACCGCCTGGAGACCATCTTCCGCAAGCGCGAGCGCGAGGACCGCGACTTTTTCTCCTACCGCATTCATAAGGGCTGTCACAGCGTCCAGCAGCAGCTCCTCCTGTCCACCGAGCATCTGCGCCTATGCATGGCCGGCCGCCGCAGCGGCAAGACCGAGGGCTTCGTGCGCCTGGCCGCGGACGTGAAGGTGCGCCACGAGAAGGCGGAAGTCCTGTTCATCGGCAAGACCTCCACGCGCTGCATGGAGTTGTTCTGGCAGCCGACCCTGGACATGCTGGACATGCTGGGCTTCGGCGTGGAGGTGAAGAACCGCAGCGACGGGCTGATCAAAACCCAAGACGGGGCTGCCTTCGCCTTCAAGGGCAACGCCAACGCCGATGAGCGGCAGAAACTTCGCGGCGGCAAGTACCACCTGATCGTCGTGGACGAGTGTCAATCGCAGGCCCAGCTCAAACAGCTGGTCGAAGAGATCATCGAGCCGATGCTGATCGATTACGGCGGCATCCTGGCCCTTGGGGGCACCGGCCCGCGGGTGCGCGGGGAGTATTGGGAGTTCTTGTGGGCCGACAACCGGCCGGCGCTACGCCTGAACTGGAACATCAGCCAGAACCCGTTCATCAAGGATTACGACAAGGTGCTGGCGAGAATCCGCGCGGAGAAGGCCCTGAGTGAGACCGATAGCCTGTATGTCCGTGAGTACCTGGGGCAGATCAGCTACGACGACGACGCGCTGGTAATCCGGCTGAAGCCTGAGAACTACTTCACCGACGACCAGCTCGCGGCCTGGATCAAGAGCGTGCCGGTGACCGACGTTCGCTTCGTGGCCGGGCTGGACTATGGCTTCGTGGACGCGGATGGCTTCGGTATCATCTGCTACGCGCTGAACCGCCCCGAGCGCTGGCTGGTCTACGAGTACACCGCAACCCGCACCGGGGTGCGCGAGCTCGCGGAGGCCGTGAAGGCCGGCGTTGCCTACGTGCAGTCCAGTCCGCTGTTCGCTGGGCTCACCGAAAAGAAGTTCCTGATCTACGCGGATACCGGAGGGGCGGGCAAGAAGATCGGCTACGACCTGGCCACGCAGTACCAGCTCCCGATCCAGGACGCCTACAAGGTCAATAAGAATTTGGCCATCGAGCTACTGCAAGATGAAACCCGGCAGGGGATGCTTCGGGTCCGCGCCGGCGGGGCCTTCGACGAGGAGGCCAAGCATACCGTGTTCCGGCGTGATGAGCAGGACCGGCTCACGCGGGAAATCGACGATGACACGTTCCACCCCAACCTCATGGACGGCGTATGCTACGCCATGCGGCCGGTGTGGTGGTTCGCGCGGAAGGTCCCCGCGAACGCAGGAGGATGAACATGGGAACGCGATGGATTTTGTTGTGGCCAGTGCGGATGGTTCTCCGAATGCTCATCCGACTGATAGCCGAGATCCCGGGAACCACTTACGGGGAGGTTGCGCACATGGTTGGCAAAGGACCATGTGAACGATGTGTTGGCAAAGCGGTGACAGCATGAACCTGTACTACCTAGCCAACGGACTAGTGCTGGCGACCGAGGATGCGAACGAGGATAAGCGCGGCTACGTCTTTGACACCAAGAAGACGCTGATTGTCGGCATCCAGATGCAAGGCACGCACGCCAACGTGTCCATCGGCAAGGCCTCGGAGAGCGTGGGCAAGCCCTTGCGGATCACTGTCACCCGGGAAGCCGTACTCATGCAGACAGATATCGGAGACGCCAACCTGGTGCAGCAGATGAAGGCGGCGCTCGCGGGGCTGGTGATCGCGCCGGGGAACAACCAGCGTAATTGATTCTCTCCCCAACTCCTCCGCCTGCCGCACCTATATAGGCAAATGAGCGCGGCAGGGTGGGGGAGCCTCTGGCAGGCCTATAAGCAGATTCGGGACATTCGGCGAAAAGAGCGGCAGTTCGCCAAGCTGCGGGCCACGCCGCTGAATTACCCGATCCTCAAAGACCTGATCAACTCCGCACAGCACGGCATCGTGATCCACGTCACCCTGAGCGACAACACCCAGCTAGACATCCGCCGGGAGGACGCATTCGACAAGATGCAGGATGAGCGCGAGCGGATTATCGAGCTTGCCGACGGGACCAAGATTCGGGCAGGAGATTTGTTTTGACCCTCGAACAGATCCGCGCGGACATGAGTTGGCTCACCAGCAAGCTCAACAGCCGGCTGGCGAAGTACCGCCGCAACTACAACCGCTTCGCCAACAACGGCCTTCGGGGAGAAGACATCCGGGAACAATACGGGGCGCCGCTGTCCTTTCAGGGTATGGCCACCGGCGAGAATACCGGGGTTACGCCGAACCTCAATGTGATCAAGTCCAACATCGACACCCACATTTCCAAGCTCAGCCAGACCAAGGTGCGCCCGTTTTTCAACCCGGTGGTCGGCACCTTCAAGGCCCGCAAGACCTGTCGGGCCGCGCAAATCTACTTCGATGAGTTCTACGAGCAGGAGGACGTGTACCGCAAGGGCATCCATGCCGCCAAGTTCGCGGACGTGTTCGACTACGGCGGCATGTGGGTAGACGAGGAGACCTGGCACCTGTACGCGCTGCCGCCGTGGGAATACTACGTGGACCCCGCCGAGTACAACTTCGGCAAGATCAGCCGCTGCATGATCCTGCAAAAACAGTACCCGCTGTGGGCACTGAAGAACTACCTGAAGGGTAGCGCCGATGCGGAAACCCTGAAGCAGCGCCTGGAGTCCGAGCCCTTCGCCAAGGTGGAGCGGGTCTGGTACTACGACCTGTTGGCTCAGGAGAAACACCTGTTCGCCGGCACCATCCACCTGGTCACAAAAAAGATCGAGTACAGCATCCCGCCGGTGGCCGTGATCTACCTGGAGCAGCCGATGAAGGGCATCCACAGCGTTTCGATCGCCGATGACCTGTACCCGGTGCAGCTCCAGATCGACACGCTCTGCGAGCGCATCCACACGGCCCTGGAGCTCTCGCCAGCAAACACGATTTGGGTGCCACAGGGAAGCGAGGTCAAGGCGTCGCTACTGACCAACGAGATCGGGGCGGTGTACAGCTACCTGCCCCTGCCCGGCATGACCGGGGCGGGCGTCACCGTTTCCACCCCTCCCCCGATTGACCCCGCCTATCTGACCCACCTTGAGTTCTGGCTGCGGCAGTCCTACGAGATCACCGGGATCTCCCAGCTCTCCGCGCAGGCCAAGAAGCCCTCCGGTCTCAACAGCGGGGTAGCCCTCCAGACCGTCGAGGACGTGGAGAGTGAGCGGCACAACCCGATGCTGCAAAGCTACGTGCGCTTCCTCATGGACATCGCCAAGGTGTGCATCGAGGTATTCCCCAAGGGCGAGGACATCCTGCCGCGCAAGGTGGGCCGCGCACGCATCCAGTGGTCGGACATCAAGGCCGAGCGCGACAGCTTCTCGATCCAGTTCTCCGCATCTTCCAGCCTGTCAAAGGACCCGAAGGTGAAAATGGAGCAGATCGAAAAGCTGATCCAGATGGGCTTCATCGACCAATCCCTCGGTGCATCGCTCCTGGAGTTCCCGGACCTGGAGTCCGCTTACTCCATCCGCACCTCGAGCTACGACTACTGCCAGCGGATCATCGAAAGGGCCGTGGAAGAGGACACCTACGAGTTCTACGAGGTGGTCAACCTCCAGCAGCTCTTCGGGGAGACGGCCAACACGCTGCTTCGGCTGGACGCCAACGAGGAAAAGCCGGAGGTGTTGATCCGGCTTGTGACCCTATTGCGCATCGTGAAGAGCATCATGGATCAGGTCAATGCGTCGCTCATGCCCCCGCCCGCCCCACCGCCCGAACCGCAAGCACCTCCTCTTGCCGGGCCCGACGCCGCGGCGGGGGCTTCTCCTCTCCCCCCGGGCCCGCCCCCCGAGACCCTTCCGCCACCCCCTCCCAGCCCCCAGGTGATCAACGTGAACCTCGGGGGAACCAATCGGCGGAAGGTCACGGTGCGCCGCGGGCCCGCGGGGGAGCTTCTGGGCGCGGACGTGGAGGAAGGCGTGGAGGCGGAGCCGGTAGCGGCCCCAGCCCCGGAGGTGATGAATGGCTAATGCTTTGTTCAATCCCGGACGCGAGGGATTCCTTGACGGCACAATCGACTGGGACACTGGGGACATCCGCGTCATGTTGGTGCTGGACACCTACACCTTTGATGCAACCGACAAGTTCCTTTCGGATCTCGGGGCGGTGGACAACGGGCGCTCAGCTGCCCTTGGGTCGAAGACCGTCACGGACGGAGTGGCGGACGCTGCGAATACTAGCCTTGTGGCAACCGCCGCAACAGCTTCTGATGCGCTGATCATCTTCCAGCACACCGGGGCCGATGCCACCGCACGGCTGATCGCCTACATCGACACCCCGACCGCAGGGCTTCCCTTTACGCCCAGCGCGGGGCAGACCGTGAATATCACCTGGGACGACGGGGCGAATAAGATTTTCAAGCTATAGGGCAGTCCCTTGGCGATCCAATACGTTGGCGGTAGGGGCGCGGGCCGTGCTGGTTCTACGTCCACCGTCAACGTAGCGATCAACTCCGGCCTCACCGGGGGCATCGGCTCGGCGGCACAGGCTGGCGATCTGGTCATCGTCACGGTTGCCGTCGCTACTCAGGGCCGGAATCCTTCTTGTGCGGTGTCCGGCTACACGCCCCTGACTCAGCAGCACACTACCGCGACCACCTACGACATCAGCGTTTGCACGTCCTATAAGTTCATGCCGGCTACGCCGGATACGCAGGTCACGATCCCCTCGACGGGGGACATCGCCGATGGCCAGGGCTACGAGATTCACGTCTTCCGTGGGGTGGACCCGACCGTTCCGCTGGACGGGGTGACTCCGACGTACCTCACGGGTTCGGGGACAAACAACAGGCCCGACCCGCAGTCGATTACCCCGGCCACGGCGGGAGCCTGGATTTACTTCGGCGGCGGCGGCGCGGCTTCCACTGGCACCACGGTTTTCACCGCGAGCTACCTCTCCGGCTTCCTTTCGCACAACGGCTCGGACACCAATGACGGAACGGCAGGAGCGGGCTACTACTCCGGTTGGAGTTCGGGGCCATATGACGGGGCAGTCTGGGCCGGCGGCAACGTCGCCACCGCCAACTCCTGGGGCTGCACCACGCTGGTCCTGCGGCCTGCGGTTGTGGCGCAAGAAGTCACTGGGGCGGGGCAGATTTCTAGCGCCGAAGCCCATGGATCGCCGGCCGTTTCCGCGACAGTAGCCGCAAGCGGAATCGCCACGGCAGAGGCTTTTGGACAGCCTACCGTCGCTCCGGCAGTATCACCGCAGGAAGTCACGGGGGCCGGTGGAATCGCTACGGAGGAAGCGCACGGGCAGCCTGCGGTGTCTCTGACGGTTGCCGCTGCTGGAATCGTGACAGCGGAGGCCCTGGGGCAGCCCGCAATCGCCGCAGCCGTACAGGCCGCAGGCATTCCCACGGGGGAGATTATCGGGGAGCCCAGTCTATCGGCGGTGTTCGTCTCTGCGGGGATCGTCAGCGCGGAGGCATTCGGCCAGCCTACAGTCGTCGCCGTTGGCGGGGCGCAGGAAATAACGGGAGTTGGAGACATCCCCAGCGTGGAGATTTTCGGCAGCCCCACGGTATCCAGGCAGGCAGCTCCGCAACCCGGGGGCGGGGGCGGAATCTATTTCCGCCGCAGCCGAGGACCCGGGGTGTACTTCACGATCCCGGATGGGAAAAAGAAAAAGAAAGCCCCACCGGTCCCCCCCAAGCCGAAACCCGAGGAGCCGGATACCCGAAGGCAAGTCACGCTCAGAGCCCTGGAGAAGATCGCCAGGGCCGGCAAGTCCTATCAGCGCAAGCCCATCATCCTAATCGACCGCAAACTGCTGAAGTTCAAAGCCCTTCCTCGGATTGCTGGAGTCGGGGGCATTCCCAGTCAGGAAGCCTTCGGAAGGCCAACCCTAACCCTGATTGATGGCGGGACTCGCTACGAAAAGGCCCTCGAAGAAATGCTCCTGATCTGGACCGCCTGAAAGATTTCCCGTCAACTCCCCTGTCTCGCGCACCTATATAGGCAAAGAGACCCCCGCAGAGGGAAGGAGAGCGCGATGGCAG
>CAVRZY010000060.1:0-42586 GCA_963725415.1 uncultured Acidobacteriota bacterium
GGTCAGGCCACCCCCAGAATCGCTTCAACGCTTTCAGGTCATAACCTTGAGCATACAGAATGATACAGTGAATGCGTTCAGCGATCCGCCGTCTGCTCCCGTTTGTAGTGACGTTGCGGAAGACCTTGATCTTGCTTTCAGACAAGTTTAACGGTTCCAGTTTCCGGCTCATCTTGGTTCATCTCCACCTTGTTTTGAACCAGAGCTTATTTCATTTTACGATTAGGGCAAACTGGAAATTTCAGTGTGCGGTTGGTATATATAAGAAGAATAAAGCGAAATATGACGTGGGGTATATCCGATAAAGTTTTCCACCTGGCAACGGGGCAGGAAAGCAACTGATTAAATATTAGCTAACCTATCAAAAAGTGGATGGTGGCGCTGGTTGTGCATTTGAGTGGGTATTGCCCCACCCCATTACCTGTGGTATAATCCCTTTGCCATCGACTGCTTTGCTCAGCGGTGAACAAACATCGGGTAGTACCACCATCACCTTATCTTTGCCGGGGAAGTCGCTTGGACCCGTGAGGCCGAGACGGCGCACATCACCCCCACAGAGACATCAGTTTGCTCAATAATTGCCTCACGGCCCTGGCTCGTGGGGCTTTTTTATTCCCCGGCCACTTCACAACTTAAAATTCACCATTCATAATTTCCGCACGAGGACAGTATGGCCTAAAAGAAAATATCCATTCCTGACCTGCACCGAAAGAAGGCCAAAGGCCGGCGCATCTCCATGCCGACCGCCTACGATTATCCCGGCGCAACCCTGGTCGATGAGGCCCGGAGCGACATCATTCTGGTGGGCGATTCCCTGGTGATGACCGTGCTGGGCCATCCCAACACCGTCTCGGTGACAATGGAAGAGATGCTCCACCACTGCAAGGCGGTGGCTCGCGGCGTGCGCCCGGGCGTTGCTGGTGGGCGATATGCCCTTTATGAGCTACCAGATTGATCGGGGCCGAATCCATTCTTGCAACGCGGGCCGCTTTCTCAAAGAGGCCGGGAATGGATGCCGTCAAGCTGGAAGGCGGCGCAGAGGGTGGTGGAAACGGTGCAGGCCATTGTCTCGGCTGGGATTCCGGTGATGGGCCACCTGGGGCTGACCCCGCAAACCGCCGCGAAGGAGCTGGGCGGCTTTAAGGGTGCAGGCTAACAACGCGCCGCCGCCGCCCAACAGTTGCAGACCGATGCCCTGGCCCCTGGAAGAGGCCGGTTGCTTCTTTTGATCGTCCCCTGGAGGCCATCGCCCCGGTGGCCGAGGCCGTGTAAGCCGCCACCTGGATGTTTCCCACCATCGGCATCGGGGCCGGGCCGGGCTGCGATGGGCAGGTGCTGGTCTTTCACGACGTGCTGGGCCTGTTCGATCAATTTGTGCCCAAATTTGTCAAACAATACGCCACCCTGCGCCAGCCCATCATCGACGCCTTCAAAGCCTACATCGATGAGGTGGAGGCCCTGTACCTCTCCGACCGAGGACCACAGCTTCGGCATCGATGAAGCGGAGTTGAACCTGTTTTTATACGGCAGCGAGCAATAATGAAACAGAACGATTTGAATATCACCATTTTAGGCGTCGGGGCGATGGCCTCTCTGTTTGGCAGTCGTTTGAGCGGGCTGACCAACGTCACCCTGCTGGGCCGCTGGCCCCAGCAAATCGAGCAGTTGCAGCGCCACGGGCTGACCGTTACCCGGCCCGATGGACAGCAAAGCCATCACTGGCTGCACGTCACCAATTCGCTGGAGCGCTGCCCGGCGGCGGATATTGTGCTGATTTTGGTCAAAAGCTACCAGACCGAGCGGGCTGCCCGCGAGGCTGCCAAAACTTCTCGCGGCCCGACGGTAGCGGTTATCACCCTGCAAAACGGGTTGGGCAATCTGGAAACGCTGGCCCGCGAGGTGGGTTCGGTCCGGGCGGCGTTGGGTGTCACCGCGCAGGGCGCGGCATTGATCGAGCCGGGCCACTTGCGCCACGCCGGAGAAGGGCCAACCTGGCTGGCCGGGAGCGTCGAGCAGCAGGCCGCACTGGCACGGGTGGCCGCGCTGTTCAATCGGGCCGGGCTGGAAACCACGGTGGCAGACAACGCCGATAGTCTGGTGTGGGGCAAACTGGCGGTCAACGCGGGCATCAATCCGCTGACCGCCCTGCTGGATATTCCCAACGGGGCGCTGCTGGAAAACGAAGCCCTGCGCCAGATGATGACCGCCGCCGCCGGAGAAGTGGCTCAGGTGGCCGCCGCCCAGGGCATTCGCCTGCCCTTTGCCGATGCCGCCGCCCGCACCGCCGAAGTGAGCCGGGCCACGGCGGCCAATCGCTCCTCTATGTTGCAGGACATCAGCCGGGCCGCCCCCACTGAAATCGAGGCCATTACCGGGGCGGTGGTGTGCCTGGGGCAGAAGTTCGGGGTGCCGACGCCGGTTAATCTACGGCTGCTCAAGCTGGTCAGGGCCAAAGAGAATGGCCTGGTTTTGAATATCGGGGCGTTGGTATCGCCGAAAAATTTCCCCGACCCCCCAACCCCCTTCTCCCGCCGGGAGAAGGGGGAGAAAAGATTTTTAGGCGGTTCCAGTTAGCGGCGAAGCCGCTCAAAAACACCTTATTTGAATCTCTCCCCCTCCCCAAGAATTGGGGAGGGGGTTGGGACGGAGAAATCTTTCAAAAATCCGACAGGAGAAATTTATGAAAGTTACTGAACATATCGCCGATATCAGACAGGCTCGCTGGGCAAATCCGGGGGAGACGTGGGGGTTGGTGCCCACGATGGGCTTTTTGCACCAGGGGCATCTCAGCCTGGTGGAGCGGGCGCGGCAGGAGAATGAGCGGGTAGGGGTGAGCATTTTTGTCAATCCCACCCAGTTTAACAATCCGGCTGATCTGGCCTCGTACCCGCGTAATCAGGAGCGCGATCTGGCGATGCTGGCCGCGGCGGGGGTCGATTGGGTCTGGACGCCCGCCCCGGACACAGTTTATCCTGCCGATTATCAAACCTATGTCACCGTGGAACAGGTGACGCAAATGCTGGAAGGGGCGTATCTGCCTCGCCATTTTCGGGGGAGTGACCACGGTGGTGGCCAAACTGTTCAACGTCTTTCAACCCCATCGGGCTTATTTTGGGCAAAAGGACGCACAACAGGTGGCGGTCATCCGCCAGATGGTGCGCGATTTGAATTTTAATCTGGAAATAGTGGTTTGCCCCACGCAGCGGGAGGCTGATGGGCTGGCCGATGAGTTCGCGCAACGCCAATCTGTCCCCGGCAGCCCGGTCACAGGCGGATTGCCTGTACCGGGCGCTCTCCGTGGCCAAAGCCGCGTTTGAACAGGGTGAACGCCGGGCCGATTTGCTGCGGGCGGCGATGCTGGCGGTGTTAGCCACTGCCCCGCTGGCGGCGGTGGATTACGTCAGCGTGGCCCATCCCCGCACCCTGGTGGAGTTGGAGACGGTGGCGGAGGATGGAGCGCTGTGCTCGATGGCCGTGGCAGTGGGCGGGGTGCGGCTCATCGATAATCTGGTGATTGGCCTTACGGCATAAGAGCGCATCAACGGTTCCGCGCGGTTCAGGGCGGGCAGCCGTTGGGTGAAAACCAGCTCAACCTCCAGTTCCTCGGTCAGGGGAGCCAGCACCTGCTGCAACACCGGCGAATTGGTTTTGAGGGCGCGAGGCACCACTCCGGTATGCACCAGGGCTTTAACCACCGCCATCGGCACCTGGCCCCACATGGTCAGCATAGAGTTGACCGGGGTCAGCATATCTGAGGCCAGGACAAAGCCGCTTTCCGCCTCTACCAACAGCAGGACAAAGCCGTAATAGGGCCGGTGGTTTCTGCCTTCCTGAATAGGGGTGGGCAGCATAAACAGGTCAATTTCAATTTTCTGGTCAACCCGGGGCGCTTTTTGCAGCCATTCCACCCCGCGGGAGCGCAACATCGTTTTCAAGGTGTGGAAGATGATGTAAGCGTCCAAAGCGGGCGAGAGGTGCTTGATGTAGTACAGGTCGTACTCCAGCTTGGTGATGGCGTCCTCGATGGTGTCGCCGTACTTGTGGCTGACCTGGGCCCATCCGGTGATGCCCGGTTTGACGCAATGCCGCTGGCGGTAATAGGGGATCTGCTCGGAGAGCACCTGGACGAATTCGGGCCGCTCCGGGCGTGGCCCGACGATCGACATCTCCCCCCGCAAGACGTTGAAGAACTGGGGCAACTCGTCCAGGCGCAACTTCCGTAGCAAGCGGCCCAGCGGAGTGACCCGCGGATCGTCCTTGGTAGCCCAGATCGCGCCGGTGCGGGCCTCGGCGTCGGCATACATGGAACGAAATTTGTACAGCACGAAGGGCGCCCCGTGCCGCCCCACACGCGGCTGGCGGTAGAGAATCGGACCGGAGGAAGACAGCTTTACGGCCAGAGCCGCCAGAATCATCAGCGGAAGGGTCACCAGCGTCCCGATCAGCGCAATCAAGAATGAATAAACCGACTGGAGCAGGACGCTGCCCGGGTGGGGCCCCAACTCGCCGGAAAAGACCAGTTGCGCCGGGCGCAGCTCCTTGGTGCAGATACGCCCGCGCGTGGCCTCGTAGGTCTGGGCCGCATCCTCGATCGGAATCCCGGAGAACCGGAACTCCAGAAGGTCCTGTACTGGCAGCCGGCTTCTGCGTTCCGACATCCCCACCACGATGCGGTCCGGCTTGGCCTCCTCGACCACCTCCCGTAGCCGCTTGACGGGTCCCAGGACCCGGGCGCCGTTGAGCACGCATCCCGGCTCGTGGGTGTCGTCCACATAGCCCAGATTGGTGAGTCCCAGTCCCGGATGTCCTTCCAGATACTCGGAGATTTCCTGCACTACGGGGCTCCATCCCACGAACAAGAGCCGCTGGGCGTGGAAGGCCCGCGACACGAACCTGCTGTAGAGCACCCGCCAGCCCAGCAGGCAGATCATGCTGAAGACGCTGCCATAGATCATCAGCCAGCGAGGCAGCATCCAGCCTTGATTCAGGTAACTGAACAGGGCCTGAACCAAGAAAGCCAGCCCGATGGCTTGGCCGATCTCCAGCAGCAGAGCGGTCCTGGATCTGGATCCGATGTTCGTGTACAGGTCAAAGAAATGGAGCCCGAAAAGGATGGTGAGGACCACCGGGATGATGCGTGCCAGCCCCCCGTCATAGAGTAGCCAGACCGAGGGGTCTACTTCCAGAAGCAAGTACGCAGCCAGGACGTAGCAGAAGGTGAGCAAGAGCAATTCGGAGAGCAACAGGATCAGAATGCTGGTCGGAACGAAAACTCGGAAGACGCGAATCATCAGCTAACGGGCGACATCCAAACTACACCGAAGTTTAGCACAACGGGCATGCGGCGGTGATCTGTTATATTTCAAGCGTGAGACAGACTACTGCTTTGTTGGTCCTGTTGGCCGCGGCGGGGCCGAAGTTTGCCGCGGCACAGACACCAGCGGCGGAGGTGCCCAGGCAGGTGCTGGCCTTCTACTATGGATGGTACGGGAACCCGCAGAAAAGCGGCCGATGGGTGCACTGGTCCAATGTCGCGGAAGCGGACCAGCGCATCGGCAGCTCGACTCACTATCCCGCGCTCGGCCCTTATGACAGCCACGCGCCGGAAGTGGTGGAGCAGCACTGCCGCTGGGCCAAGCAGGCGGGCCTTAGCGGGTTCATCGTGAGCTGGTGGGCGCAGGGGGACTTCCACGACCAGGGCCTGCCTCTGCTGCTGGACACGGCCCAGAAATACGACCTCCGCATCACCGTTTATTTCGAGACCGTGCATCCCCGCGAAGCGCCCACGCCGGACGGCGCGGTCAAAGACGTGCTCTACCTGCTGGAACGTTACGGGAAACATCCCGCCTGGCTGAAGGTGGGCGGCAAGCCGGTCCTGTTCATTTACGGGCGCGCGCTGGGGCAGATCAAACCGGAAGGCTGGGCCGAGGTCATGGCCGAAACAAACCGGCGCTACCCGGGCGGCGCGGTGTTCATCGGCGACCGGATTTCGGAAGAAGCCGCCGACATTTTTGACGGCATCCACACTTATAACCCGACCGGAAGAACGGCCGGCAAGAGCGTGGAGGAACTACGAGCCTGGGCGCGATCCACTTACCCGCAGTGGGTCGAGACAGCCGGCCAGGACCGCATTGCCTGCGTGACTGTGATCCCCGGTTACGACGACAGCAAGATCGGGCGCCCGGCGCCCCGTCCCATCACCGAGCGGCACGGCGGCCAGACCTATCGCGTTCTCTGGGAGGAGGCCATGGCGGCTGACCCGGATTGGATCCTGATCACCAGTTGGAACGAATGGCACGAGGGCAGCGAGATCGAGCCTTCTTTCGAGGATGGCGACCGCGCGCTCAAGATCACCGCCGAGTTTGCACCCAAATTTCGCTCCAGCGTTCGGAAAGGGAAGTGATGCCCGATCCGGTAATCCGTGCTGGCGTCCTTGCCGGCCGCGCGCGCGGCTGATCTTGGATTGAGCCGAAGGCGGCTGGGCGGCGCTGGTCTGCTAAAATCCCCACATGCGCAGACGAAGCTTTTTCCAGGCTCTGACGGCGGCTTCTCTTCCCCTCCCCGCTTTCTCAGAAGGTCGCAAGAACGGCCGGATGAGAATCAGCGCCGTTGAGTTGTGGCGGGTGGAGGGCCATCGCGAGACCCTGAGCGGCGTGAACCGCCAGTACCAGGCTCAGCCCCTGCACATCTACGACGAGCACCGGCCCAAACCTTACCGCGACCCTCCGAACGCGGAAAAGACCACCGTGGCGACCAGCGCGATCTATCTCAAGATCAAAGCCGACGCCGGCCTGGAAGGGATTTACGGGCCGATCGACAAAGAGGCAGCCATCGTGGTCGAGCAGCAATTGAGAGGTTTCCTGATCGGCAAGGACCCGCTGGCAGGCGAGACTCTCTGGGACCAGATGTATCGCTCCAATCGCCACGCGCGCCACGGCCTGTTCATGATGGGCATCAGCGCCGTGGACAACGCCCTGTGGGACTTACGCGGCCGCTACTACGAAGCGCCGGTCTACCGGCTGCTGGGCGGCCCGACCCGGAACCCGGTTGAGGCCTACGCAAGCTGTCTGGGTTTCTCGCTCGAACCGGAAGCGGTTCGGGCGCGCTCCCTCCAGTTCAAGAATGAAGGTTTCCGCCATCAGAAATGGTTCTTGGCCTACGGTCCCGGCAGCGGCGCAGAAGGGATGGAGAAGAACGTCGAGCTGGTCAGAATCCTGCGCGAAGCGTTGGGCGAGCAGGTCGAGATCATGTTCGACTCCTTCATGGGGTGGGACCTGAACTACGCCATCGCCTGGGCCAAGCAGGTGGAGCGGTATCGCCCCCGCTGGATGGAGGAGTCGTTCGCCACCGAAAAGATCGAGAGCTTCGCCCAGTTGCGGCGCAGCACCTCCATCCCGGTGGCTTCCGGCGAACACATCTACGGCCGGTGGGAAGCCCATCAGTACCTGAAGGCCGGGGCGCTGAACGTGCTTCAAACCGACCCGGAATGGTGCGGCGGCGTGAGCGAGTTGACAAAAATTTGCGCGGTCGCTTCCCTCTATGATGTGCAGGTGATCCCGCACGGCCACGCCTTGCACGCGGCGCTAAACGTAGTGGCCAGCCAGTCCCCGATGACCTGCCCGTTGGTCGAATATCTCATCCTTAAGATGAGTCCTGGTACCACCACTTCGAGAAAGACCCGCTGCGCCTTGCCAGCGGAAGGATCGCGCTGCCAGAGCGCCCCGGCTTCGGCATCCAACTGGATCCGGCCAAGATCGAGAAGCAGACCCTGTTGCGCTGGGGGTAAACAGACTGCGCCGGAGCCCGGCGGCTGAGCAGGGACCTCAAAGACTGCCTTGGGTTCCCGCAGCCCAGCCGACGGCTCCGCGGTTAGGTCCTGCGCCAGAGGCGGCCAGCAGCGAGGCTACCTCGGCAACCGCACATCGACTCGGGTGGCGATCAACCGGACCTTCTCGTCATACTTGCCCAGGCAGATGACACGGACCCCTTCTTTGACCTCATCCAGCGAGCCGGGTTTGTTCACCTTGGTGAACTTGGTATCGGCGCTGTAGACCACCTGCCGTTGCAGATTGCCACTTCGAACGGTGATGGTCGAAGTGTCCTTGTTGATCATCTGGACCGTTCCGGACACCCGGTCTTCTTTCACCTTCGCCACCTTCTTCTTCTGGGCCAGGCCCTGGGAGGCCAGGAACAACGACAGAAGAACCGCTAACGACAACCACATCAGAATTCTCACCTGCTTCATAAACGCCTCCTTGATGGTGTAGAAAATCGAGGACAACCAGCCACTGCTGAAGCTCTCTGAGGACAGCCTCTCGCCTGTGAAGCGGGCTTGTGTCCCCCGAGCGTGCCAGCCAAAACTATGGCATCGATGCCCTCCAACTGCCAAAACGCCCGGCTTCAAGTTTACTCCCAAAACTGCGGGGGAAGCAACTGAAAATTGAGCTCGAATCCATGCCCTCCGCCAGCTTCTTGAGCGGGGCGGTTCGGCAAGGGCATTTCGGGTACAGGCAACGAATTTTGAAGGGCAAAATTCGTCGCTAGTCCCCGAAATGCGCGGAGTCCCCTGTTGCGGCGGGCAAGACTGTGTTGACAAAGAGCGCGGGGCCCGCATAGGATGCGCCTTATGGTTGCTCTCGCTTGGTTGCTGTGGATGATGGCGGCGCCGCTGGGCGTGGCGCAGCCACTGGCCGATAAGGAGGCCAACCTCGGCCATTTCTACAACCTGGAGTACGATGAGGCGATTGCCGGGTTTCGCGCTGCGCTGCGGGAACGGCCGGAGGATCTGGAGAGCCTCAACGACCTGGCGCAGGCGCTCTTCTATCGGGAGATGTACCGGGCCGGGGCGCTGGAGAGCGAGCTGGTCACCGGAGACAACCCGCTGCTGCGGCGTCCCAAGCTAGACCCGTCCGCCGAGGTGCGCGCCGAAATCGAGCAGTCCCTTCAGAAGGTGATGGATCTGGCTCGCCAGCGCCTGAAGAGGGATTCGGAGGACGCCGAGGCGCTCTATCAGCTTGGTGTGGCCCACGGCGCGCGCGCCAACTGCGACTTCTTGCTGCGCAAAGCCTGGGTAGACGGTCTTCGCAGCGCCACCACGGCGCGCCGGCTGCACAAGAAAGTGACCGAGCTGGATCCCGATTTCGTGGATGCCATGTACATGGAGGGTATTCACGAATATGTGGTGGCGTGCCTGCCCACGGCTTACCGGGTTCTGGGGTTCCTGGTGGGCTTCCGAGGTGACCGGAAGGCGGGCATCCGCACGATCCAGACCGTGGCCCAGCAAGGCCGCCGCAACCGGGTCAGCGCGGAAATGCTGCTGTGCGTCATCTACCGCCGCGAAAAAAACCCGGAGCAGGCGATTCCGCTGCTGGCCGACTTGATCCGGCGGTACCCGCGCAATTACCTGTTCCGTCTGGAGCGGGCGCAGATGCTGGCCGACGCGGGGGAAATTGAAAAGGCGCTGGCGGCAATCCAGGAAGTCGAAGAGCTGAAGCTGGCGGGCGCGCCGGGTTTCGCCCGCCTGACGCTGGAGAAAGTGCACTACGTCCGCGGGGACGTTCAGTTCCGAGGCCGTCGCACTGTAGAGGCGGCTGCCACCCTGGAGACGCTGCTGGCGAAGGACCAGGACCGGGAACCGGCCACCCGGGCGCTGGCCTGGCGCCGCCTGGGCCAGATCTACGATCTGCTGGGCGAGCGGCCGCTGGCCAGAGACGCTTACGAACAAGCCGTGGAAACCGATCCTCAATCGGAAGCCGCCAAGCAGGCCCGCCAGTACCTGGCGACGCCTTACCGCCGGGAGAAAGACCAGTACTGACGCCGGCGCCGTCTCGTATCCATTTGCCACCTATTTGCGTCTTAGTAAGTGTGAGGGGCTCGGCGGTGAATCGGTCCTGATCGAGATCCGACAGCAGGGCTTCACACTACCAGCAGAGCGCAAGACTACATGTGTGCCTGCGGAAGAAGGAGGACGAGACAATGAATTTTGCCAAGACAATACGCGCCCACAAGGGCTTGCTGGGCCTCACCCTAGCGGTGGGGCTGTTGTTTGGGATCGCGGTCGGCAACAGTGCCGGAGTGGTGAACGCCGGCGGCGCGGCTGCGACGCCACTGGCCATCCCCAGCCCGGTGCAGCTTCCCAACACCTTTACGGAACTGGCCAAGAAGCTGGAGCCTTCGGTGGTACAGGTCACCAGCACGGCGGAACAGAAAGTCAGCCAGCGTGGCCGTGCGATGCCCTTCGATGGCGGGAACGGCAGCGGGCTGGATCCTTTCGAGCGGTTTTTCGGCAATCCGTTTGGCGACCTGCCGCAGCGACCGTTCCGCCGGCAGGCCACGGGGTCCGGGTTCGTCGTAGATAGCAAGGGTTACATTCTCACCAACAATCACGTGGTGGAGGACGCGACGCGCATCCAGGTGAAGCTTCACAGCGACCGCACCGAGTACGCCGCGAAGCTGGTCGGCGCCGATCCGGAATCGGACCTGGCGGTCTTGAAGATCGACGCGGGCCGGCCGCTGCCGGCAGCCAAGATCGGCAACTCGGACGCTGTGCAAGTGGGCGACTGGGCCGTGGCCATCGGGTCGCCGTTCGGGCTGGAGGAAACCGTCACGGCGGGTATCATCAGCGCCAAGGGGCGTGACCTGGGCGGCCCCGAGCACCAGCTCCAGCGCTTCCTGCAAACCGATGCGGCCATCAACCCCGGCAACAGCGGCGGGCCGCTTACCAACATCAACGGTGAAGTGATCGGCATCAACACCGCCATCGCCACCGAAAGCGGGGGTTACCAGGGCATTGGCTTCGCGCTGCCCATCAACCTGGCGGTGAACGTCTACAACCAGCTCATCACTGCTGGGAAGGTGTCGCGCGGGGCGATCGGCATCTCATTCGCTAAGGACGAGAAGCCGGAGCTGCTGAAGGCCTACGGCGCATCTCAGGGCGTCTTTGTGAGAAACGTGGCCCCGGGCGGACCGGCCGACAAAGCCGGCATCAAAGTGGCCGACGTCATTGTCGCCTTGAATGGAAAGCCGGTGAAAGACGGTGAGGACCTGGTGAGCCGTGTTTCGGAGGCGCCGGTTGGATCTCAGGCCACCCTCACGGTGCTGCGCGACGGACGCAATATCGATCTGAAGCTGGATATCGCTGACCGGGCGCAGGTGATTGCCGGCAATACTCGGCCCGGCGGAGCCGTCCCGGAGGGCCGGGCCGAAGGGGACCGTGAACGCGAAGTTCGGCATCTCGGTTCAGGACCTCGGCGCACGCGAGCGAGAGTCGCTCGACTTGACCGAGAAGAGCGGCGTGCTGATCACCGATGTCAAGAGCGGCTCCTTCGCCGAGGACATCGGCTTGAGCGAGGGCGACGTCCTCACCGCGATCAATCGCCAACCAATCAGTTCCGTGGCCGATCTGGAGCGCATTCAAAACACGCTGAAGCCCGGCGACGCGGTGGCCTTCCGGGTGCTGCGCAACGCCGCCCAGTTGGGCCTCCAGGGAAGGGCTGAGTGGCAGCCTTTCTTCACCGCCGGCACCCTGCCGGCCAACTCCTGAGCGGCAAATCGCCTCTCATGGGCCGCGTCTGTACGCTATCCTGAGTGAGGATGGCGACAGACGCGGCCATTGAGACGCTGGACCTCACCAAGGTCTTCCGCAGTCTCTGGAAGCGCCGCGAGGTCCGCGCGGTGGATGGCGTTTCTCTACGCGTCGAGCGCGGGAGCACCTTCGGCCTGCTGGGGCCGAATGGGGCAGGAAAGACCACCTTCGTCAAGCTGCTTCTTTCCTGCGTTCATCCCACCGCGGGAGGCGCCAGAATTTTCGGTAAGGACGCCCGCCTGACCGAAGCTCGCCGGCCCATTGGATACCTGCCCGAGAACCACCGCTTCCCCGCTTACATGACCGGGCGCCTCATGCTGGACTACTACGCCGCGCTGTCGGGGATGGATTCCGGTCGCCGCAAAAAGCGCATTCCGGAGTTGCTGGCGCTGGTCGGCCTGGAAGAGAAGTGGGGCGGCGTACGGTTGAAGAAGTATTCCAAAGGCATGCTGCAACGGCTGGGGCTGGCGCAGGCCATGATGCACTCGCCCTCTTTGCTGGTTCTCGACGAGCCGTCCGACGGAGTGGATCCGGTGGGCAGGCGCCAGATTCGAGAGATCCTGCGCGCCCTGGAGGAACAGGGCGTGACCATCTTCATCAACTCCCACCTGCTGGTGGAGGTCGAGTTGTTTTGCCGGGAGGTGGCCATCCTCCATCGCGGCAAGGTGGCGCTGGTTGGCAAGGTGAAGGAGTTGACCGCGGGAAAGGGCTACGTGTTGAAGGCGTCGCAGGTTCCCCAGCGGCTGCACGACGAGCTGCGCGCCAGGGCCGCCGCGGCTGCTTGCCGGGACGGCCTGTCCGAGTTCCAGTTCCTGAGCCGGGAAGAAGTCAACCAGGCGGTCGATCTACTTCGAGCAGAGCGTTGCGAGATCGAAAGCATCACCCCCACCACCAGCACCCTGGAGGAGGTGTTCATGAGGACGGTGCAAACGTAGTGGGAGGAGGGTTGTTGTGTCGAAGAGATTCACGGCTGTAATCGCCAAAGAAGAGAAGTGGTACGTGGCCCACTGCCTCGAGCTGGGAGTGGTCAGCCAGGGCAAGAGCATCGAGGAGGCCAAGGGCAATCTGAAGGAAGCCGTCGAGCTCTACCTGGAGAGCTTCGGCGACGAGGATCTGCCCGAAGCCGAGGCCGAGGTAGTCCTGTGCCCGCTTGAGGTGGCGGTCAGTGATGAGCTCCCAGAGTTCGTCTGCGTAAGGCCACCTTGTTGGTGACCGCCACCCTGATCCGGGACACCTTTCGCGAGGCCCTGGCTCGCTGGGTTTTCTGGGGCTTGTTCGGCGTCTCGACGCTGTGGATTCTGTTCTTCTGGTTCATCATGCGAATCGATCTGGTGCAGGGCGCCAGCGCCACGGTTTCGCTGTTCGGCTATACTACCTCGGTCACCCGCGACGTGGCCATGCTGGTGCGCCGGGTGCACGGAGGGGTGGCCTCGTTTTTCTATACTATTGCCATGTTCCTGGCCGTGTTTGCCTCGGCTGGGTTGATCCCCACGGTGCTGGAAGCGGGCCGGATCGAGCTGGTGCTTTCCAAACCCGTGGCGCGGTGGCACCTGCTGCTGGGGCGCTATCTGGGGAACCTGCTGGTGGTGACCCTCAACACCTGCTACCTGATCGTGGCCGTGTGGCTGATCTTCGGATGGAAAACCGGGTTCTGGAACTCGACGTTTCTGTACGCCATCCTCACCACCACCTTCATGTTTGCGGTACTGCTGAGCGCCATCGTGTTCGTCTCCGTGCTCACCGAGAGCGCGGCCGTGGCCACTATGGTGACCTTCGGCATGATGATCCTCAGCCCGATTCTGGCGCAGCACCAGATCATGGTGAAGTTGCTCTCCTCGGAGTGGTCGCGCAACCTGTGGAAGGGACTTTACTACGCGCTGCCCAAGTTCTTCGACGTGGG
The DNA here is from genome assembly GCA_963725415.1 of uncultured Acidobacteriota bacterium. Taxonomy (GTDB): domain Bacteria; phylum Acidobacteriota; class Terriglobia; order Bryobacterales; family Bryobacteraceae; genus CAVRZY01. The sequence goes on from CAVRZY010000060.1 coordinate 13,485, forward strand.
AAGAATCCACATGGAGCTGGTGATGGGCCGGCCCATCGACAGCCTGGCGCCGGTCTGGAGTTCGACCGCCTTCGCCGTGGTGATGCTGGCCGCGGCGATCTTCGCGTTTTCGAAAAGGAACTACTGATGCAGGTACTGCGCGGTTGTCTGGTGCTCATGTGGCTCGTGGCCCTGGGTTGTGGCTCGGCGGAGACGGGCTCGGTGCGTCTTGACCCGGGGCTGGCGGCGCTGGTCCCTGCGGATACAGTGACGCTGGGCGGTGTTCGGATGGAAGCTCTGCGCGCCACGGCGGTCTACAAGAAATGGGTGGCAGGCAAGTCAATGCCGCTCATGGACGAGTTTGCGAAGGAAACCGGCCTGGACTTGCGGAAAGATCTGGCGGAGCTGCTGAGCGCCTCCAACGGGAGAGACACGGTGGTGCTGGCGCGCGGGAAGTTCTCTCCAGCGGCGCTCGAATCCAGGCTGAGCCGGCCGGGCGTGAAGCGGATGCCCTATAGGGGCCAGACCCTGATCGGCAACGAGGAAGGTGCGGTCGCATTCCTGAATTCTACGACCGCGGTGGCCGGGCGAGCGGCGCTGATTCGCGCCGTCATCGATCAGCGCAATCGCGGCGGCGTGCCTGCGGCCCTGCTCGAAGAAGCTGAAGACTGTCCCCGCCTCGAGCCAGATCTGGGCGATCTCGCTGGGCGGGTTTGGCCAGATCGGGGAGGCGGTGCCGCGGGAGGGCATGCTGGCCAATGTCGGGAAGATTCTGTCTCTGATCGAGAATTTCACCTTCGCCGCGGACCTTCGCGCCGGCCTGGATGCGCTGGCCACCGGACTGTGCAAATCGGAGCAGGATGCCAGGTCGCTGTCCGATGCTCTGCGCGGATTGATCGGCCTGGGCCGGCTGAGCACGCCGGACAACGAGCCCGAGATGCTGCGCTTTTACGACGCGATTCAGGTCGAGCAGCAGCAGCGCACCGTCAGGGTGCGCGCGCAGATTCCCCAGGACCTTCTGGACAAGGCCATTCAGAAGGTCGAGGCGCTGGGGCCCGCGCCATTCGTCAGGCCGGGATCTCCACCACCACGTCCCCGCTGACCACTGCCTGACACGCCAGCCGCGAATGCAGCGTCAAGCCCGCCGCCAGCCCGATGCGGTCGGCCTCATCGTCCTCCATCGGCGAAAGGTCCTCCTCGCCCTGCCTGACAATCACGTGGCAGGTGGTGCAAGCGCAATTGCCGCCGCAGACGTGTTCGAGTTGCACTCCGAAATTTAGCGCCACATCCAGTACCGAGCCCGGCTTCCCGTGATGGCAGTAAGGTAGTGTGCCGGGTTCGAACTCCACGCTCAGGTTCTGCGGCAGGAAGGTCACGCGGGGCACAAGGGGATTATACCCAGACTGTTGATATGCTCAGAGAGTATGAGGCCGTTGCGGGTTCAACTGGACGAGACAACCTACCGCGCCCTCTCGCAGATCGTTCCAGGCGACGGTCGGCTCCGCGCGCAGTTCATCCGGGACGCCATTCGAAGGGCAATCCGGGAGACTGAGTACACCCGCGTCCGTAAGGCCTACGAGGCCCAACCGGATTCAGAAGAGGAAGCGGACGATTGGACCACGGCAGAAGCCTGGCCGACTACAGACCGCTGCTAGGGCAACCGGCTCTCCCCCATCAGATAGCGGTCGATGGCGCGGGCGGCGTGGCGGCCTTCGGCGATGGCCCAGACTACCAGGGATTGGCCGCGGCGCATGTCGCCGGCGGCGAAGATGCCGGGGACCGAGGTCATGTGATTCTCGCCGGCGGCTACGTTGCCGCTCTCGTCCAGGGCTACGCCCAACTGCTCGAGCATGCCGTCTTTCGACGGTCCCAGGAATCCCATCGCCAGGAGCACCAGGTCCACCTCGAGGGTGAACTCGGTGCCCGGAATGGGCGTGAAATCCGGCGGTGGGCCGACGCGAATGGAGTGGAGCGTTCTCACGTTGCCGCGGTCGTCGCCAGTGAACCTGGTGGTAGCTACTGACCACTCGCGCACGCCGCCTTCCTCGTGCGAGGTTTCCGTACGCAGCACGATAGGCCATAGCGGCCAGGGCGTTTGGGGCGCGCGGGTGGCGGGCGGCTGCGGCATGATTTCGAGCTGGTGGACGGAGAGCGCCTTCTGGCGGAGCGCGGTGCCCAGGCAGTCGGCGCCGGTGTCGCCGCCGCCGACGATCGCCACGCGCTTGCCCGTGGCCAGGATCTCGCCGCAGAAATCCAGGCGGTCGCCCGCGCAGCGGTGGTTCTGCTGGGGCAGGAAGTCCATGGCGAAGTGGATGCCGCTTGAGCTCGCGGCCCGGCGCCTGCAAATCGCGGGGCTGCTCGGCGCCGCCCGCCAGCAGGATGGCGTCGAAGTCGCGGCGCAGGTCCTCGACCGGCACGTTCCGGCCCACATGGGCGCCGGTCTGGAACTTGACGCCTTCCTTCCGCATTAGTTCCAGGCGTCGGTCGAGGAGGCATTTGTCGAGCTTGAAATCCGGGATGCCGTAGCGCAGCAGCCCGCCGAGGCGGTCGGCTTTCTCGAACACCGTGACGGAGTGCCCGGCGCGGTTCAACTGCTGCGCCGCCGCCAGGCCGGCCGGCCCTGAACCGACCACCGCCACGTGCTTGCCAGTGCGCGTCTCGGGCGGCTCGGGGTGGATCCAGCCCTCGCGGAAAGCGCGCTCGACAATGCTCTGCTCGATCAGCTTGATGGTCACCGGCGGCTCGTTGATGCCCAGCACGCAGGCGGATTCGCAAGGCGCGGGACACACCCTTCCGGTGAATTCCGGGAAGTTGTTGGTCGAATGCAGAGCGCGGATGGCGGCCTTCCAGCGCTCGCGGTAGACCAGGTCATTCCAGTCTGGAATGACGTTGTTGAGCGGGCAGCCGGTGTGGCAGAACGGCACGCCGCAGTCCATGCAGCGTGCGCCCTGCCGCTGTAGACTCTTTTCCGGGAAGGGCTGGTAGACCGCGAAGTAGTCGTTGATCCGCTCGGCGACAGGGCGCTGCTCAGGCATCTCCCGGGCGTATTCCATGAAGCCGGTGATCTTACCCATGCAGCACCTGCCTGTGGTCGCCCGGGCGGGGCGGCACGAGCCTCGCAGCTTGCTCAGTCCTGGGGATTCCCAGGACCCGTTTGTACTCGTGCGGGAAGACCTTGACGAAGCTGGGGAGGACGTCTGCCCAGTTTTCGAGGATCCATTGGGCGCGGGGGCTGCCGGTCAATTCGAGGTGCTGGGAGATGAGGCGGCGCAGAGTTTCGATATCAGCCGCGTCCATCAGCGGCTCGAGATCGACACTGGCGCGGTTGCAGCGGGTCCGAGCAAAGTCGCCGGTCTCATCCAGAACGTAGGCGATGCCGCCAGTCATGCCAGCGGCGAAGTTTCGTCCCGTCGGGCCGAGAACCACGACGATCCCTTTGGTCATGTACTCGCAGCCGTGATCGCCCACCGCCTCGACCACCGCCGTGGCGCCGGAATTCCGCACCGCGAAGCGCTCCCCCGCCATGCCGTTGAAGAAGGCTTCGCCGCTGGTGGCGCCGTAGAGCACCACATTGCCGACCAGGATGTTTTCTTCCGGCGGGAACGTGGAGCCCTTGGGCGGGTAGACGATGAGCCGGCCGCCCGAGAGACCTTTGCCAACGTAGTCGTTCGCGTCACCTTCGAGCGTCAAGCGTGACGCCCTTGGCCAGGAAAGCGCCGAAGCTCTGCCCGGCCGAACCGCTGAAGTGAAAGCGGATGGTGTCCTCCGGGCAGGCCTGCAGAGCCGTAGCGCCGCGCGATCTCGCCGCTCAGCATGGCGCCCACGGTGCGGTGCACGTTTCGGATCGGCAGTTCGGCTCGACGGGCGTGCCGGTTCTCCAGCGCCGGCGCGTGCGCGCTCGATCAGTTCGTGGTCGAGCGCCTGCTCCAGTCCGTGGTCCTGCTTGGTTGTCGAGCGGCGTGCCACACGCTCGGGCATTGGCGGGCTGTAGAGGATGGCCGAAAGTCCAGACCGCGCGCCTTCCAGTGGTCCAGCGGCCTTGCGCATCTCGAGCATGTCCACGCGCCCGACCATCTCCTCGAAGGTGCGAAAGCCCAACTGCGCCATCAACTCCCGGACTTCTTCGGCCACATAGAAGAAGAAGTTGATGACGTGCTCGGGCTGGCCCTGAAACTTCTGGCGCAGCGCCGGATCCTGCGTGGCGATGCCCACCGGGCAGGTATTCAGATGACACTTGCGCATCATGACGCAGCCCAGCGCGATCAGCGGCGCGGTGGAGAAGCCGAACTCCTCGGCGCCCAGCAGAGCGGCGATGACCACGTCGCGCCCGGTTTGCAGTCTTGCCGTCGGTTTGCAGGCGGACGCGGCTGCGCAGGTCGTTCATCACCAGCACCTGCTGGGTTTCCGCCAGGCCCAGTTCCCAGGGAATGCCGGAGTGCTTGATGGCGGTGAGCGGGGAGGCGCCGGTGCCGCCGTCGTGGCCGCTGATCAGGATGACGTCGGCATGCGCCTTGGCCACGCCCGCCGCCACGATGCCGACGCCGACTTCGGCCACCAGCTTCACCGAAATGCGCGCCTGCGGATTGACGTTCTTCAGGTCGTAGATGAGCTGCGCCAGGTCTTCGATCGAGTAGATATCGTGGTGCGGCGGCGGCGAGATCAACTGCACGCCGGGGATCGAGTGGCGTACCCGCGCGATCACCTCGTCCACCTTGTGCCCCGGCAGCTGCCCGCCTTCACCGGGCTTGGCGCCCTGGGCGATCTTGATCTGCAGCTCGTCGGCGTTCACCAGGTAGTTGGTGGTCACGCCGAAGCGGCCCGAAGCCACCTGCTTGACGGCGCTGCGGCGCGAGTCGCCGTTCGCCTCCCGCCTGAAGCGCTCCTCGTCCTCCCCGCCCTCGCCGGTGTTGGATCTTCCGCCGATGCGGTTCATGGCGATGGCCAGCGTCTCGTGCGCCTCCTTGCTGATGGAGCCGAAGGACATGGCGCCGGTGGCGAAGCGCTTCACGATCTCGGCCGCCGGCTCGACTTCCTCCAGCGGCAGCGGGCGCGCGGCCTTCTTGATCTCGATCAGCCCGCGCAGCGTGCACAACTGCTGGCTCTGGTTGTTGATGTAGCGTCGGCGTACTCCTTGTAGGTCTCGTAGCTGGACTGCCGCACCGCGTGCTGGAGCTTGCTGATGGTGAGCGGATTGAACAGGTGATACTCGCCCTGCGACGCGGTAGTGGTAGTTGCCGCCGGCTTCCAGTTCCGGCGTCGGCATCCGTGACGGGCTGGAAAGCGTGCTCGTGCTTCAGCTGGGCCTCCCGCGCCAGCACATCCAGGCCTACGCCCTCGATGCGCGAAGCCGTGCCGGTGAAGTACTTCTCCACCAGCGACTTGTTCAGCCCGATGGCTTCAAAGACCTGCGCGCCGCGGTAGCTCTGGAGCGTCGAGATGCCCATCTTCGAGAAGACCTTCAGCAGGCCCTTGTTGATGGCCTTCTTGTAGTTCTGCAGGGCTTGATCGAAGGTCAGGTCCGGCGGGAAGCCGCCGCGCTGGTGCAGATCCTCGAGCGTCTCGATGGCCAGATAGGGATTGACGGCGCTGGCGCCGTAGCCGATCAGCAGGGCGAAGTGCATCACCTCGCGCGGCTCGCCCGATTCCACGATCAGCGCCACCTGGGTGCGCGTCTCTTCGCGAACCAGGTGGTTGTGCACCGCGGTCAGCGCCAGCAGGCTGGGGATCGGGCGCGTAGTCTTCCTCGATGCCGCGGTCGGAGAGGATCAGCAGCGTGTAGCCGGACTTGATGGCCAGCGAAGCGCGGCGGCAGAGGCCGTCCAGCGCCCGCTCCAGTTCCTTCTCGCCGCCCTCGACGCGGAAGAACATGGGCAGCGTGGTGGCCAGAAAATCGCCCCAGGAAACGCGGCGCAGCTTCTCCAGATCGCGGTTGGTCAGGATGGGGTGCGTGCAGCTTCAGCGTGTGGCAGTGCTGCGGCGTCTCGTCCAGGATGTTGCGCTCGGTGCCGATGAAGCTGGTGAGCGACATCACCAGCTCTTCGCGAATCGGGTCGATGGCCGGATTGGTGACCTGCGCGAAGAGCTGCTTGAAGTAGTTGAACAGCGGCTGCGGCTTGTCGGAAAGGCAGGCCAGGGGCGTGTCGGTGCCCATCGAGCCGACCGGTTCCTGGCCATCCGCCGCCATGGGCGTCAGGATCATGCGAAGATCCTCGTCGGTGTAGCCGAAGGCGCGCTGGCGCTGCAGAATCGAGTCGTAGTCGGTGGGGTGCCAGCGCGGCGGCTCCGGAAGCTGGTCCAGCGTGATCTGGTTTTCCTTCAGCCACTCGGCGTAGGGCTGGCGCGCGGCCAGGCGCTGCTTGATCTCCTCGTCCGGGATGATGCGGCCTTCCTGGGTGTCCACCAGCAACATGCGGCCCGGCTGCAGGCGGCCTTTGTAGCGCACTTCCTCGGGCGCGACCGGCAGAACGCCGGTCTCCGAGGCCATGACCACCAGGTCGTCGTGCGTCACCAGGTAGCGGGCGGGGCGCAGGCCGTTGCGGTCGAGCGTGGCGCCGATCACGCGGCCGTCGGTGAAGGCGATGGCCGCCGGGCCGTCCCACGGCTCCATCAGCGAGGCGTGATATTCATAGAAGGCCTTCTTCTCCGGGGGCATGGTGGGGTCGCCGTCCCAGGCCTCCGGGATCAGCATCGCCATGCACGTGCGGCAGGCTGCGGCCGGCCAGATGCAGCAGCTCGACGGCGTTGTCCAGCATCGCCGAATCGCTTCCGCCCGGCGCCACGATCGGGAACAGCTTCTTGATGTCCTCGCCGAACAGCGGCGACGCCAGCACCGACTGCCGCGCGTGCATCCAGTTCACGTTGCCGCGCAGCGTGTTGATCTCGCCGTTGTGGCAGAGGTAGCGGAACGGGTGGGCCAGCTGCCAGGTGGGGAAGGTGTTGGTGGAGAAGCGCTGGTGCACCAGGCACAGCGCGCTGCTCACTTGCGGGTCGGAAAGCTCCTTGTAGAACCGGGCGATCTGCGGCGCCAGCAGCAGCCCCTTGTAGACGATGGTCCGCGAAGACAGCGAGGGGATGTAGAAGAAGCCCTTATCGTGGATGTCCGAGCTGGCGATTTCGGCTTCGGCCCGCTTGCGGATCACGTAAAGCTTGCGCTCCAGCGCGTCCTGGTCCATGCCCTCGGCGCGGCGGATGAAGATCTGCTCGATGTAGGGCTGCGAGGCGCGCGCGATGCGCCCGATGGCGTCGGCGTCGATGGGCGTGTCGCGCCAGCCCAGCACGCGTCAGCCCCTCCTCGCGGACGATCCGCTCCAGGATGCCCTCGCTGAGCAGGCGCTGGTGCTTCTCCACCGGCAGGAACACCATGCCGACGCCGTACTCGCCGGGTGGCGGCAGCGGGAAGCCCAGGCCGGCGCACTCGCGCGCGAAGAACTCATGCGGGATCTGGATCAGCAGGCCGGCGCCGTCGCCGGTCACCGGATCGCAGCCGCAGGCGCCGCGGTGCGTCAGGTTGATCAGGATCTGGATGCCCTTGAGGATGATGTCGTGCGACTTTTCCCCTTTGATGTTGGCCACAAAGCCGATGCCGCAGGCGTCGCGCTCGCTGGCGGGGTCATACAGGCCTTGCGCGGCCGGCAGCCCGTGGGGCACTGTGTTCTCTGTCATCTCGGATATAGTCTTTCCCCTTTCGACTGAAAACAGGGGATTTCTAGTAGCATACCGGAAGACAGGACATAAGTCAATCAGAAAGTTAGACCTTGCGAGATAAGGTGGTCTTATGATATCCTGGCTTCGTGGACTTCGCCCACCTGAATCTGTTCAAGGACATTGTGCAAAGCCGCAGCCTCAGCCGCGGCGCGGCGCTCAGCCACATCAGCCAATCCGCGGCCAGCCAGCATGTGCAGGAACTGGAGCACCGGCTGGGGGTGGCGTTGCTGGACCGCTCCACTCGGCCGTTCACACTCACATCGGCAGGACGACTCTACTACGATATGTGCCGCGACGTGCTGCGTCGCAGGGACGAGTTCGATGTGGCGCTGGAAGGGCTGAAGGGGGCCGTGGAAGGCACCGTGCGAGTAGCCTCGATTTACTCGATCGGGCTTTCGCAGATGTCGCGGCTGAAAGAGGAATTCTCGCAGCGGTTTCCCAACGCGCACCTCCAGGTGGAGTACTTGCGGCCGGACAAGGTGTACGAGGCGGTGCTGTCGGAGGAGGCGGACCTGGGGCTGGTGAGCTACCCGGAGGCCTCCAGGCAACTGGCCGTAATCCCGTGGCGGGCCGAGGAGATGGTGGTGGCGGCGGCGCCGTCTCACCCTCTAGCGCGCGCGGCGGTGGCGAAACCAGCGGACCTACAGGGCCAGGAGTTCGTGGCGTTCGATCCGGACCTGCCGATCCGGCGTGGCATCGACCGCTTCTTGCGAGAGTGGGGCGTCGAGGTGAGCGTCAGCATGCATTTCGACAACATCGAGATGGTCAAGGAGGCGGTGGCGCTGGGCGCCAGCCTGAGCATCCTGCCAGCGCACACTATGGAGGCCGAGATCAAGCAGGGGCGGCTGGTGGCGATCCCCATGGACACCGAGCTGATGCGCCCGGTGGGCATCATCCATCGCCGCCGCAAGAGATTCCACCGCGCCGCTCAGGCGTTCCTGGAGTTGCTGGGGGAACAGCTGGCACTCCAGGACAATGGTGCGACAGCATGACCACTTGGAGCCGGTCCCGCGTAGGGAGAGAGCTTGCTATGATTTATGCAGGTCTGCGATGCGCAGGGACGGTTGCAGATCTGAGGCAGGTGCCGAGTGGCTGACCTAACAATCAAGGAAGCGATCACAGAACAACTCGACCAGATGCCGCTGGAACTCCAGCGCCGAGTCCTTGACTTTGCGCAAACCTTGGCTCAATCCCGGCCCAGGGGCGAGCCCGGAAAAGAGCTGCTTCGTTTTGCCGGCTTGCTGGACGCCGAGACTGCTCAATCGATGATGGAAAGCATCGAAGCAGGCTGCGAGCGGATAGACGTGAATGAATGGTAGCTACCTGCTCGACACGAACATTGTGATCGCACTGTTTCAGCGAGAAGCCGCGGTCTAGGAACGCCTCGCGGCAGCGGACGTGGTTTTCATTCCCACCATCGTCTTGGGGGAGCCTTATTTCGGTGCATGGAAATCCAGCCGGGCAGAGGAGAACACCGTGCTTGTCGATGAGTTTGCTTCCGGCAGATCCATCTTGGGTTGCGACAGGCACGTGGCGCGCGAGTGTGGCTTGATTAAGACCCGGCTTCGGGAAAAGGGGCGGCCACTCCCAGAGAATGACATCTGGATCGCGGCGATTGCCCGGGAGCATGGTCTGATTCTAATCACGCGCGACAGCCACTTCCAGGACGTCGAAGACTTGAAGTGGGAAATGTGGTGAGTGTGAGCCTTTTCCACAATCTTCATCCTTACGTCTCGAGGAGTTCGCGGCGTTCGGTGCGGCCTGACATCGATGGTTTCCTAGGGAAAGCCGAGGAAGAGAGGCGGGGTCTTCGTCTTGAAACGGGGACTCTCCCCTTTTTGCTACCATGCCGGTATGGCCAAAGGGAAGGGTATGTTCGAGGTGCAGTGTCCGTGTTGCCAGGCCGCGCTGAAAGTCGATCCTGAGACGCGTGCGGTCATCAGCTACAAGGCGGCCGAAAAGCCGCGCACGGTCGAGAATCTGGAAGCTGCCGTGGCGGGCTTGAAGGGTGAAGCAGCCCGGCGCGAGGAAGCCTTCCGGAAATCCTTCGAGCGCGAGAAAATGCAGGGCACGGTGCTGTCGAAGAAGTTCGACGAGCTTCTCAAGCAGGCCAAAGCCAGCCCGCTCGAGCCCCCGCCCAAGCGGGACATCGATTTGGACTGAACCTACCAGTACTTCAAGATCAGGGCGCGGGATTTGCGGACGCCCTCGATGGGATCGCCTTTGCCCTCGTATTCGATTGAGATGGAGCCCTTGTAGCGGTTCTTCTTCAGGATCTGGAGCACGCGAGGGAAATCGTAGTCCTTGGCTTCGCCGTTCTGGTCGAACTCGCCGATCTTGACGTGGGTGACGAAGGCGTAAGGGACCACGGCGGCGATTTCGTCATAGCGGATGTCGGCGGGGAAGTTGCCGAAGTCCACCAAGGAGCCGACCCATTTCGGGTCGGTGGCCTTGATGATCTTGACGATGTTGGCGGCGGTCCTGGAGACTCCGCCGTGGTTCTCGATCGAGATCTTGATCTTCAATTCCCTGGCCAGCGGGAGGAGTTCCTTGAAAGCGGCGATGACGCGCTCGACGCCCAGGGTGTCGTCGGCGTTCTCCTGGCGGCCGGTAGCGCCCACGTTGATGCGTACCACGGGCGCGCCCAGGCGGTGGGCGATGCGGAGCTTCTTCTTGTCGGCCTCGATCTGCGCTTTACGCTTAGCCTCGTCGGCCATGGCCAGGTTGCCTTCGATGACGTAGCAGGTTACCACGCGACCGGCCGCCTTAACCGCGGCTTTGACTTTGTCGAGGAAGGCGTCGTCGGGGTCTTTGAAGAACATATCGTTGTAGGAGATGCCCTTGATGCCCTGTTCCTTGTAGAACGCGGGGACCAAAACCATGTCCAGCTTGCCGGTGCGGATCAGGTCGCGGAAGCTATAAGTCTCGCAAGACAGCAGATTGCCGCCCCGCAGCTTGGGGTCATCGGCGAGAGCCAGGGCGCAAAACAGCAAAGCAAGGAAGATGGATGGCAGCTTCATAATGTGGAGTTATATCCGATGCGGGGGGTGGAAAGCAACTGCGGTAAACTGTGGCTGCTATAATCGGGCGGTTATGGCTTCGAAGAGCGCCGAAGCGGCGCCGTTCCGATCCATTTTCTCGAACGCTTCGCTGATGCTGCTGGTGGCGCTGCTGCTGGCGGAGACCACGATCAACTACATCAACCGGCAGACGCTCTCCGTGCTGGCGCCGACGCTGCGGGACGAATTCAAGCTGAGCAACAGCCAACTGGCGACCATCCAGAACGCCTTCATGATTACCTACGTGTTTTCCTACGCGCTGGCGGGGTGGGTGATCGACCGGCTGGGAGTGGGGCGCGGGCTGAGCCTGGCGATGGTGTGGTGGTCGGTGGCGGGGATGCTGACGTCGCTGTCGCGGGGTTTCTGGAGCATGGTGTTTTTCCGGTCTTTCCTGGCGGTGGGAGCGGGTGGCGCGTGGCCTTCGTTTGCCAAGGCGGTGGCGAAGTGGGTGCCGGCAAAGGCGCGGGCGCTGGCTATGGGAGCGTGCAACTGCGGTTCGAGCGTGGGCTCGATGATCACGCCGCCACTGGCGGTTTTCGTGGCGGTGCGATTCGGCTGGCAGGCGGCTTTCGTGGTGGGCGGGGTGATCGGGTTCGTGTGGCTGGTGGCGTTTCACGTCTTTCGGCGCTACCATCCGCAGATGCGCGCGACGGACCGGGGGCAATCCGCGAGTGACCCCTCGGCGCCGCGCGTGAGGTGGGCTTCGCTGCTACGCTACCGGCAGACCTGGGCGGTGTTCTTCTGCCGGTTCTTCGCCGACCCACTGTGGTACTTCTACATCTTCTGGATCCCAGAGTTTTTGGCGCGGGAGCGCGGGCTGAGCCAGACGGCCATCGGGGCGGTAGCCTGGATTCCGTTTTTGGTCTCGGGCAGCTCGAACTTCCTGTCTGGTTACGCGACGCTGCTGCTGGAGCGCGGCGGATGGAGCCCGAACCGTACGCGCAAGGCGCTGATGCTGCTGGCCACAGTGATCTCGCCGATCGGGATTGCGGCGGTGTTCGCGCACTCGCTGTTCTGGACCATGGCCTTCATCTCGGTGGCGGTGTTCTTCTGGATGGGGTGGTCGGTGACGGTGCACACGTTGCCGGGGGACTACTTTCCGCCGCACGCCGTGGCTTCGGTGTACGGCATCGGCGGGGCAGGCTCGACGCTGGGATCGGTGATCAGCACCCAGGCGGTGGGGTGGACGCTGGACCTGACGCACAGCTACGTGCCGGTGTTCGTGGGTATCGGGCTGTTGATGCCGGTGGCGTTCGTGGTGGGGACGTGGCTGATGGGGCGGGTCGAGCCGGTGCGGATGAGGGAGGTCTGAGGCTCACCACACCGCGTCTTCGTCGCGGATCGGCAGGTCCACGGGGGCGTGCAGTTTGGCGGACTGGTACATGGCCAAAGCCCACTCGAGGGTGGGGCGGGCGCTTTCCAGGGTGATCATGGGGTGGCGGCCGGTGCGGATGGCGTCCACCATGTCTTCGATGACGGTCTGGTGGTCGTAGAAGCTGAAGTCGGCGGCGCCGGTGGCTCCGGTGGCGACGGCGGCGCTGCCGTAGCGGCGGATCTCGGCGTCCTCGGGGCGCTCGTCTTTGAACTTCCAGGTATCCATGCGCTCGCCGATCATGATGGCGGTGCCGTTGTCGCCGTTGATCTCGAGGCGGATGTCGGTGCCGGGCCAGAGGGCGGTGGAGGCTTGGACGATCCCCTGGGCGCCGCAGTGGTAATCGACGAGCGCCAGCAGCGTATCTTCCAGTTCGACCGCCGGGTGGGCCAGGTTGTTCATGCGGGCCTCGACGCGCTTGACGGGGCCGACCAGGTACTGGAGCAGGTCGATGTAGTGAAAGGCCTGCTGGATGGTGACGCCGGCGCCGGAGCGGCGGGACATGCGCCAGGCGTCCATCCTGTAATAGTCGGTCGAGCGGAACCACTTCATGTAGGTGTCGGCGTGGTGGATCTTGCCGAAACGACCTTCTTGGATGGCTTGCCGCATGGCCTGAACCGGCTTGCGGATGCGGCATTGCAGGACCACGCCGATCTTGACGCCAGCCGCGGCGCAGGCGGCGGCCATGCCGTCCACCTCGCGCAGCGACATGGCGGGGGGTTTCTCGACCAGGACGTGCTTGCCGGCGCGGGCGCAGGTCAGCACGGCGTCGGAGTGGAGGTGATTGGGGGTCAGGATGTTGACGACCTGGATGGCGGGGTTGGCGAGCATCTCATCGAGGTTGGAGTAGGCGGCGCAGGCGAACTCGCGCGTGAGTTTGGAGAGGCGCTCGGAATCGATGTCGGCGGCGGCTATCAGCCCGGTGCGGTCTGAAGCCCGGAGGGCCTTGGCGTGAAAGGGGGCGACCAGCCCGGCGCCCAGCAATCCGAATCCGATGCGGGAGTAGGTCATGGAGATGTGGACAGGCCGGAGGCCTGTCCTACTAGGGTATCAGGGCGGGGCTGCCGATGCTAAGTTGTTGATTCTAAATAAGTGTCCGATTTTGGGATTGGCTTTGTTTAGCGATTATGCACTTGACAAAGCAGAGGGCCAGATGAATACTTGGGGTGGCGTGACAGGCCGGTTTAGCGGCGCTTCGCCTTCGGCTTCCGTGCCTTCCTCTTCGGGCTTATGTCCATCAGTGGCAACGGCGGGGCGCTCAGAAGCTTGGATAGCACGGCGTCGAACTGGGACTTTGGAACTTTGGGAATCGGCTCCACGGCTCCATTGTAGCCGATGTGGGAAATGTCGGAAGAGAGAATGAAACGCCCACCACCCTCCGAGAGCAACGAGTACGATCCCCCGTTGGACCCAGGAATCTGCGCTATGGTGGTCGCTTTGAGGACGGAAGGGGTACAGACGTTCGAGTCGTGCGAGGGGGGAGTGGGGCATTCCTATCCCGAGCCAACTGTTCGCTTCCACGGGAACCGAGCCGAGGGATTGCGAGCGCTCTCGGTGGCAATGCAAGCGGGGTTGCCGGTTGAGAAGCTCAGGCGGGTATGGCCAATCGTGGACGGAGAGCCCACCGGCCCGTGGTGGGAGTTGACCTTCACTCCAACTGCCGGGCCGGTGGATCTCAAACGGCGTGAGAAGCCCTAGGAGCCCTAGTACCGCCGCGCGACTCCGCGATCCAAACGATCACAGTGGTCGCACAACGGTTTCCCTCCGGTCCCTTGGCGCAAGTTCTCAGGTTCGATGTTGTTACCTTCGGTGCAGTCGGTGTTGTCGTGGTGCACCGGCTGCTTGATGGAATGCCAAGGCGCTTTGCGCATGAGCATTCTCCTTTCGCTTATCTGCGCCACACCCGCGTTTTTCGCTTGCGCAACTGCGCAGATGTGGCTATGCTAATAAACGGAGGGCGCGGGCATCGAACCCGCACACGCTGGTGCAAGCAGCGTGACCTCGGCTTATAAGGCCGGTCCATTTACCGTTCTGGCAGCCCTCCAAGGGGTTGCCTACCACGGCCCGATCCGACTCGCCCTGCAAAGCTAGCGGATCGGGCCTTCGTGTTTCGGCCCCCGGTGACGGCAGGCTGGATCATCGAGGGCTGGTGCTCTTCTGGTCATGAGTCCTCCATGGCTACTCTCGTCCGTCTTCTTCGATCACCATTGAATCGATGATGACCGCAAGCCCTTCCAATGCCTTCTTCAGCTTCTGCGCATCCTTGCGGGTGATGCCATCGGGGACGGAGAACTCTGCTCGCTTCCCGCCGCCCAATTCGATCCTTGTCAGGTGGCCCATGGCTATGTAAACCTGGTCGCGCACCTCGACACGATCTTCGGTAGCGTTGGCCTTGGGTTCAGCCACGGCAGACGTTCCGTTTGTCTCTATGATCTGTGACGTTGTCGGGAAAACAACGGGAGATTCCGAAACCTGGGTCCTCCCGTCTCCCCTGGCATAGAGCAAATCAGCCGCCCGTGCGCCTTGCCTGAAATGAGCTGCCCATTGGCCCGAGTAGTCCCTTGGGATGTTGCAGTCCTGCTCAAGAATATTCCTCAGGAATTCGTCAGCAGCCAACAACTTCCCTTTCTGCTGCTGAAAGAGCTTGTTGAAGGCTTCGATGTTGAGGAATGCCTGCTTCTTCGCCTGTGCCAAAGCCTCAGGCGACTTCGGGGATGCAACAGACAAGCCAAGATCCGTGAGTGTGTACAGGTCTTTGGACTGTTCCGAAATCAGGCCAAACGCTTTTAGGGCTCTGATTTTCTTGACAAACGAGGAGCTGCTTATGGTATTTCCGGTGATAATCGCCAGCTTCGCAGCCGACAAGACTGGCCCCTCTTCTCCGGCTTTTGCAGCAAGTGCACTCACGTCGGCCAGAGTCAGAGCGAGGGGGGCTGTGCCGTACGGGGGCCGTTGGGATTTCGGCACGCGGCGGTCCGCTGCCCTCGGTTCCACGGGGTTGGAAACTGATTTCTTATCGTCCATCTCAGCCTAATTTTATCACGAGATTCCGTAAAAAATGCCACTCTACATCTAAGCAGTTGATTCCATGGAAGATAGAGTGCTTGGCTAGCTGCTTAAAATTGTTTTGTATGAGCAATTGCTATGCAACCGGCTTATTTCGTACATTTGAACTGGACAAGATGTACGTGCGTAACGTACACAGGAGGCTTTACGATGTCTACGATGGCTTTGTTGCGACCCGAGGCGATTGAGGTCAACCGCTCGACGTTGCGGCAGAGGCAGCGAGAGTGGCTACAGAGGGCACGGGGCAAGACCGTTCTCCTCGTGACTGCGGAAAGGCAGGGTGAAGAGGACAAGTATGTCCTAGACAAGCGTTACTTCCAGGAGCTTCTGACGAGACTGGAATCGACGATCGAGACGATGGAGATCATGGCAGACCGCCGACTCTTTGCCCAGATTCTCACGAGCGCAGGGGCTTTGGAAGAAGACCTCCGCTTGGGCAAGCTGCATTCGTTCAAGGAGGCATTCGCGGGGGAGTGACTTGTACATCCTTAAGTTCACTGACGATGGCCTTGCAGACGTAAAGAATCTTCCAAAAAACGTGAGAAACGCCTTGCGGAAGGTGCTGCGAGACAATGTTGCCAAAGATCCATGTACATGTTCAAAGCCGTTGAATGAACCGTTGAAGGGGTACCGGAGCTTCACCTGGGAGGATTACCGGATCATCTATCGGGTGTTCGAGGACTTGAAAGCAGTAGCGGTCGTCGGCATCGGGCAGCGGGATGCGCAGTCAAGCACCAACGTGTACAAGAGGCTCGAAGTTCTTGCGGAAGGGGGGCGGTTAGCGGAGAAGGTGTTGCTGTCTCTACGAGGCTTTTCCGAGTCAGGGCCATAACACAACGAGGGCCCCAAAGTTGGAATTCGATCGGGCTACTAAGACTCAGAACAAGGCGTGTCGGAGGAAGTGAGCATCGCGTAGGTCAGAGCAGCCCCTATCAGCAGTCGCAACACTACCAACGCAAACAGGTCCTCTTCACGGTGATTCCAGCGGTATTCGGCTTCCGACAAGTAGCGGCCCAGATGTTTTATCGAGACGTGGTGGAAATTGCCTAAAATGGCGCGCTTCAGAAGTGCCCAGTAGCCATCGATTGAGCCGGTATGGACGATTCCGCGCACCCACTCTTTCGCGGAGTGGTTCACTATCTCATGCTTCATCCCGGGGGGCATCCGCTTGTAGAGCTGGCTCTCATCGGTGCAAACCAGTTCGACATCAGGAGAAATGGCACCCTTCATCTTGCCCATGATCTGGTAGCGATTGACGTACGGGACGTGCCAGGTCTTCACCTTGCCGGCGCGCTCAATCACGCCAAACACTGGCTCCTTGTCCCAGCGCTCGCGTTTGCGGCGTTTGTCGTACTTCCCGCCCACGTAGGTTTCGTCGGCTTCCACGATTCCCTTGAACAGATCCGTGGGAAGCTCTTCCATGGCCTTGCGGATGCGGTGACAGAGGTACCACGCCGTCCGGTAGGAACCGATCCCCAGGTGCCGCTTGACCTGATTCGCAGCGATGCTTTTCTTGGCGTCGATCAGCAGTGCAACCGCGATGAACCATGACCGCAAGGGCAGATGCGTGTCGTTGAACAGAGTGCCTACGGTCGGGGTGAACTGATGGCGGCAAGCCTTGCACTGGTAGATGTAGCGGGCCTTTTGCTCCCCGTTCTTCCTCGGCTTGCTGTGCGTGGTCATGAACGTGACCTGATCGCTGTTGCACTTCAGGCAGCGAACCCCTTCAGGCCAGCGCATCTTTTCGAGGTAGCGAACGCAAGCCAGTTCGTCGGGGAACTCTCGGATGGCGTCTATGAGGTCCATGATTCGATTATGCACCTGTTCTTCTGCTTTGTCAAGTGCATAATCGCTCTTTGTTTCGTAATTTTTGCTTTTTCGGGCGGTGGCTGGCCGGTGCGGCGGGCCTGGCTGGACTCCAGTTGGGAGAGCGCCTTGTAGAAGGCGCGGCGGATCATATTCTCATAGCGGGAGAGCTTGGAGAAGATGTCGGCGCCGGCGGAATCGCGGTAGAAAGACAATCCTAGGAGGCGGGTAGTCTCTTCGTAGTCTTCGGGCTGGCCTTCTGGAGCTGGGGGCTCGGGCGGGGTGTCCTGGTCTTCCGGTTCGTCCTGCTCTTCGTCGTCGTCATCGTCGTAGTCTTCCTGGGCTTCCCGTTCGAGCTCGCGGGTCTTGGCGAGGCGACAGGTTAGGAGGCCGGTTTCGATGCGACTGAGGCGGCGGAGGCGCCATTGGGAGGCGGCCATCTGGTGGATGAGGAAGTCTTCGAGTAAGCCGACGGGCTGGAACTCGGCTTGGAGTGCGGTCAAGATTTCGAGGAAGCCCCGGGGATCCTCGTCGGGCATGACGGCGTCTCTGGCGAGGAGGCCGTGGGTAAGGGAGTTCTGGCTGACGGTGGTCTTGCCTGCGGGCGTATTGGGTCCGGTGCTGAGGGAGGCGTTGCGGCGGTTGGCTTCAGTTTGTCGTTGGGAGGCCATGGCAGTGCTACCCCATGGTAGCTGGGGCAGGCGGGGGGGAGAGGGTGGATGATACGGGTAAGTTGTTGGGAACAGGGAGGAAAGAAAAACTGGGATGGAGTGAATGGCCTCTGCATAAGTGGCTTGTCACCTTTCATGGTCGTCAGTCCAAGAACCGTTTAATCTTCCAGCCCTTGCGCGCAACGCCGTGGGCTTCAGGCGGGCCTCCGGCTTGCCCGCCCGAGCCAATAAAGCGGCTGCTGTTTACCATGGGCGATCGCCAGAACGAGGACCTGGTTTGGGTGGGCCTCGAAGGCCACGACGTATGGGAAACGATGCATCACCGCTCTGCGTACAGGTTCCGGGGTGGCGCTGACGCCGGGGCACAGGGGAAACCGAAATCACCGCCGAGGCCCGGGCGCTGCTCTTCGTACCACAAACCTGCCGCCGTGAGTTCAGCGCGGGCTTCAGGGTGAAGGACGATCCGCACGCCGCTGCTCGATTTCCTTCAGAACCTGCCCTCGTGCGGTGTCCCAGTCTACGGGCTGGACTGCGCCCTGGGCGATTTCGCGTGAGCGACGCTCCAACTCGCGCGCCCATGCTGCCGCGACCTGCTCGTCGGACTCTTCGAGGCTCGACAGGACTTCCTCGGCAAGGCGGGCACGTTCCGTGCGAGGAAGTCGCAGCACCTGAGCGAGGAGCTCTTCTGCCGACATGACCCAAGTGTACCACTTCTTCGGCGTCGCCTTCTTCGCCGCTTTCTTCTTTGCAGGGTTCTTGAAGTTGAACCAATCCAGGTCGAGTTTGGGTGCGGCACGCTTCCTCAGGAGCCGACACATCTGAACGGTCAGGCGGTCGCCGGGCTTGAAATAGTGGTGCTCGGGGACCTCGCGGGGTTCGGACAGGCCGGAGGCCTGTCCTACTGGTGGATGAAGCGGGCGAGGATGGTGGCGGCGGTGGCGAGGTCGGCGAGGCGGATGTGCTCTTCGTTGGAGTGGGCGAAGCGCAGGCTGCCGGGGCCGAAGACCACGGTGGGGACCTGGAGCTGGTTGTTGTAGAACCAGGAATCGCAGGAGGCGGTCATGGCGCTGACTTCGCCGGGGGCGCCGGCTTCGCGGCAGCAGGCTTGGAGGGCGGTGACCAGAGAATGGCCGGGGTCGAGTACGTGGGCGTCATGGCGGTACATGAACTGGAGAGCGAAATGCTCGCGGAGCCATTGGTCTCCGGCGTCGAGGATGGCTTGGCGCATTTCGTCCATGACCTGGTAGCGGGTTTTGTTTGGCAGGAGGCCTAGGACGCCTTCGACGACGGCGCGGGCGGGCGCGGTGGCGGGCCAATCGCCGGCGTCGAGCTTGCCGAAGGTGATGGGCATAGGGTCGGGGAACTGGTCGAACAGGGGGATGCCGCGCGAGGAGGCCAGGAGTCGGGCGTGATACTGCTCGAGGATCTCGATGACGCGGATGGCCATTTTCAGGGCGCTGACGGTGTCGCCAGCGCGACCGCTATGGCCGGGCTTGCCGGTGCAGATGCCGCGGAACCAGACCGCGCCACGGACGGAGGAGAGGATGCGGAGGTCGGTGGGTTCCATCACGATGCAAGCGCCGGCTTGCTCGCCACGGCGGACCATAGCCAGGGTGCCGTTGCCGCCGACTTCCTCTTCGACGACGAGATGAACGAGAACGTCGCCCTTGGGCGAGAGGCCGAGGTGTTTGAGCGCCAGCAGCGCAGTGAAGAGCGTGGCGGCCTGACCTTTGGCATCGCAAGCGCCGCGACCACGGATGAGGCCGGCTTCGAGTTGGGGGTCGAAAGGGCGGTCCTGGCCCTGGGAGGGCGGGACCACGTCGAGGTGGGTGTTGAAAAGCAGAGAAGGGCAGGCGGAACCGCCTGCCCCACGTACCCGCACTCGAAGGTTGAAGCGGCCTTCGTAGTCGAGGCCGGGGATGGGGTCGGCGTAGTCCGGGTCCTGGCGCAGGGAGTTGGACAGCGGGATGCGTTCGACCTGGCCGAGTTCGGCGAAGCGGTGAGCGGCGTAGTCGATGGCCTCCATCTCCTGGCCGGGCAGGGAAGGGAAGCGGATCAGGTCGCAGAGGAAGCGTTCGGTTTCGCTGCGCAGGGATTCGACCGCGTCGCGGAGGTCTGGAATGCGTCATAGCGGAGACAGGGCCTTTTCGAAGATATCGAGGCTTTCGTGAGCCTCGGCTTCGGTGATGACCAGGGGCGGGGCCACGCGGATGACGTTGCCGAAGATGCCGACGGAGCCGATCAGCAGACCGTTCTGGGCGGCGAGGTCGATGAGTTTGCGGGTGAGGTCGGGCGCGGGCTCTTTGGTCTTCTTGTCCTTGACCAACTCGACGCCCATGACCAGGCCCATGCCGCGTACGTCGCCGATATAGGGGCAGCGGTCCTTCGATCTCGAGCAGGCGGGCTTTCATGAGAGCGCCGATGCGGAGGGCGTTCTCTTCGAGTTTCTCGCGGCGCATGATGTCGATGACGGCGCAGACCGCGGCGCAGGCCACGGGATTGCCGCCCATGGTGCTGCTCATCTCGCCGGGGCCGAGCACGCCGATGACCTCGCCACGGGCGGCGATGGCCGAGGCGGGCACGCCGCTGCCGATGCCTTTGCCGATGCACACCAGGTCGGGGGTGAGGTTCTCCCACTCGAGGGCGAAGAACTTGCCGGTGCGGCCGAAGGAGGACTGGACTTCATCGAGGGTGAACAGCAGGCCGCGGGAACGGAGCCACTGCTCGAGACGCGGGAACCAACCCGCGGGCGGGAAGATGAAGCCGGCGGCGCCCAGGTAGGCCTCGACGATCACGCCGGCCAGGCTGCCGGTGGAGTTGGCGCGCACGGCGTCGTCGAGATAGTCAATGCACAGCAGGTCGCAGGTTTCGGGTTGGGCGCGGAAGGGGCAGCGGTAACAGTAGGGGAAGGGAACGCGGATCGCGCCGGGGAGGGTGGGGCCGTAGCCTTTCTTGGGGCCGGCCAGGCCGCCCGCGCTCAGCGCGGCGTAGGTGCGGCCGTGGAATCCGCCGTAGAAGCTGACGATCTCGAAACGGCCGCTGTTGCGCTTCATGATGCGGATGGCGCCCTCGACGGTCTCGCTGCCGGTCGAGAGGAAGAAGCATTTGTCGAGATGCGGCGGCAGGACGGAGATGAGCTTTTCGGCGGCCTCGACGCGCGGCTCGTTCAGGCATTCGTAGTTGTTGAGGAGCTTGGCGGAGGCGGCCTGGACGGCTTTGACCAGATCGGGGTGGCAATGGCCGACGTTGGTGACGAGCACGCCGGAGGTCCAGTCGATGAAGGTGTTGCCGTCCACGTCGGTGACCAGGACGCCCGAGGCGCGGTCCCAGACGACGGGGGCCTGATAGCCGGTGCATTGGGCCTCGACGCGGGCCCAGCGGGTGAACAGGGCCTTGGAGCGCGGGCCGGGCAGGGGAGTCTGGACGGAGGCGATCTTGGTCATGGCTGAGCTACGTAGCGCGGGGGGAGGCCGGCGAGGAAGCGGTCGATTTCGAGGATGATGAGTTCGCGAATGCGCCAGCCGCCTTCCTCGGAATACCAAGCCAGATGGGGGGTCAGGATGACGTTGGGCAGGCCGAAGAGCGGGTAGCCGGGTGGAGGCGGCTCGGTGCCGTAGACATCGATGGCGGCGCCAGCGATGAGGCCGTTTCGGAGGGCCTCAGCCAGGGCCTCATCGTCCACCATGGGACCGCGCGAGGTGTTGACCAGGTAGGCGGTGGGCTTCATCATGGCCAGGGTTTGGGCGTTACAATGTGCCGGGTTTCGTGGGTGAGCGGGGTGTGGATGGTGACGAAGTCGGAGCCGCGGAAGACCGTCTCCTTGTCTACGACTTCGATCCCCAGCTCGCGCTTGCGCTCTTCGGTCAGATAGGGATCGCAGATCAGGAACTTGAAGCCGAAGGACTGTAGCTTTTGGTAGACGCGGCTCCCAATGCGGCCGCAGCCGATGATGCCCACGGTCCGGCCGGCGATGCGAAATATGGGGATCACGTCGGTGAAGTCCCAACGGCCGCGGGCGGAGGAATCCTCCAGCACCTTGCGGCTGCTGATCAGCTTGCGGCCGCAGGCCAGCATGAGGGCGATGGCCTGCTCGGCGACCTCCTCGACGCAGTAGTCGGGAATGTAGCAGAGGGGGATGCCGGCTTTGTCGAGCGCGGCGAGGTCAACGTTGTCGTATCCCACGCCGTGGCGGATAACCAGCCTGCACTTCTCCCAGCCGGCGATGAGATCGGGCGTGACCGGCAGCATGTTGACGATGACGATATCGGCGTCCCAGGTGGCGGCGATGACCTGCTCGAGGGGCGCGAACTTGAGCTGGTGATAGAGGAAGTGGAGGCCGCGTTTGGCCAGCTCGGCGGCCTCCCAGTTCAGGTCCGGTTCGATGTAGTCGGTGACGACAATCTTGAGGTTCTTCACGGCTCCTCTGTGGGGGCGGGCAGGCGCACCGCCTGGCCGCGCTGGGCGGATTGATAGATGGCTTCGACGACCTCCAGGGCGCGCAGGCCGTCTTCGCCGGTGATGGCGGGGGCGGTCTTGGTGCGAATGGAGTGGGCCAGGTCCCTGAGGAAATGGACGCCCAGAATGCCGGTGTATCCGGGATGCGGCTGCAACTCGAAATCCATGTGACGACGCGGGGCGGAGGCGAACTCGCCAGCGTCGCTGCAGACGAACAGGGTTTCTTTGAGGCCCTCGAAGGAGGGACTCCAGGATGAGCGCTCCGCCGGTGCCGCGCAGGGCCAGGAACAGGTCGCGGCCGAAGGGGTAAGAATCGGGGACGGTGTAGCTGATGTCCAGGGCCACCACCGCACCTTTGGAGAAGGTCAGCAGGGCGAAAGAGTTGTCTTCGATGTCGTATTCCTGGTTGATCTTGACGTTCTTACCGAAGACCTCGACGACCTCGTCATTGAGGAGCCAGCGGTAGAGGTCGATCCAGTGGACGCCCAGGTTGTACATGGGGCCGCCACCGCTGAGGGCGCGGGAGAGCATCCAGCGGGCGTGGCCGTCGATGTAGCGGTGCAGGCGGCCGGCGGCGCAGCGGCCCTCGCATCCCACGACGCGCCCGAGCACGCCGTCCTCCACGAACTTCTTCATCTGGCGGGCGACCGGGTGATAACGCCAGACGTACGGAGTGGAGAGCACGACGCCGGCTTTGTGGGCGGCGGCGATGGTGCGCCGGAGACCTTCGGAACTGGCGGCCATGGGTTTCTCGATCAGGAGGTTGATACCGTGCTGGGCGCAAGCGATGGCGGCTTCAGGGCACTGGGCGTGCGGCAGGAAGAGCACGGCCAAGTCCAGCCGTTCGGCCTCGATCATGACCTGCCAGTCGGTGAAGGGGTGGAGGTGAAAATCCCTGGCGAAGGCCTCCAGCACTGCCTCGTTGGCGTCCGCCGCGGCCACCACTTTCATGCCTTCGACGGCCTGAAGGATGGGCATGTAGCTGCGGGGGTGCAGATGGCAGAGGCCCAGGATGCCTACCGATAGCGTGTGCATAGGGATGTGGTGCTCCAAACCTGTGAGTGTACATCAGGCAGGCGGGCGAGGGCGCAGGCGCGGGGATAGGCAGTTGTCCGGAGCCGCGGTTTCATGGCCGCGTTCAAGGTGGCGAGAGCGCTCTGGCCGCGGCGGGCGAGCATTCGGCTATCAAGTGAAGGGTTGCAGGTTCGAGTCGGACCTGGGGAGCCAAGAATTCCCTGCTGCCGGCCCCGTCGTTTCAGCGAGTTACTTACCCCGTCACGACAGGCCCAGATCGGACTCGAACATAGCCCGCTGGCGAATGATCCCTCGTCACAGCGGAATCCACACCAGCCGATTGTGCCACTCCTCGGCTTGGCTGGCGGCCCAGATTAGCAGCAGTTCTTCGACGGCGGCGCCGACCAGGATGTCCTTGGGGACCACAATCACGCCCGTGCTTGTTCGTCCGGCGATGAATTGCGCAAAATGGCTCGGCATGGTCCGCCGATCATGAGTCACCAGAATCCGGCCTGAGTCGGCGGCCATTCGCAACACATCCGGATCAGCAAGTCCTCGCAGACCCGCCTCCTCCGCGGTTTGAAAGTCGATCTCCGGGTGCTTGCGCTTCAACCCGCGAATGATGCGGGCATCCAGGTCAGCGTCAGCCTGGAATCTGACTCTCATGGCGGGCACGCAGTAGACGGGTGATCAAGTCGGCATTCCGGCGGTGCGACTCGGCTTGCATCTCACGCGAGAGACGTTCCCCTTCGCGGAGGTACTCGTCCACCATCGGCTCATTGGCGAGATAGAAGGCGATGGCGCCGTAGACCTGCTCGAGGGTCAGGGTGGGGAAGCTTTCGGCAATGCTTTCTGGGGAAAGGCCTTCTTGGAAGCAGTAGACGATTGAATCCAGCGAGACACGACTGCCGGCTACCCGGTACGCCCCCTCCACGTGTTCCACGTAATCCTTTGCCATGCCGTTTCCACCCTGTATGATCCCACAAGACGTGGGTGCATGGCAGCAGAGCCTCGGTGGCCGGAACTCAACCAACCGCTCCAAGCTCTTGCATCCGCTGGAGTAGCAGCCTCATCCAACTCGAACATCTTCCACATGGCGCGCGTATACAGTTGACAAGTACTCGCCGGACACCGCCTTGACCGCGTGGGCGGGGTGCGGCAGCGCCCACTTGCTGATGGGAATCTCCGCCAACACCGCTTCGGCGTGAATCGCGGTCGGCCGCGGCAGTTTAGGCATGAACTTCGACCGCGGTGGTCAGGATCTCCTGGCTCAGCGCCGCCGAGCGCTCATCATCGGTCAGGGTTTCCAGGTAGAGTTCGATTGCCTCGCGGATATTTGCCAGAGTCTCCTCGACCGTCTTTCCTTGCGATTGGCACCCCTTCAGTTCCGGGCACCACGCGTAGTATCCATGCTGGTCGTGTTCAATCACAACGCTGACCTTGCGAGTCATCAACCAATATTCTAGCGCCAGGCGCGACCCTGCCGCTATCGAGGCAACAAGGGAGTTGCGGCGGTCACCAGGTCCTCTCTTGACAACTGAGGAGAAGGCCGGGTATACTTCTCCTAAGTAATTTAGGGGGAGCATGTCAGATCGTACAAGTGTTCTGCCGGGAACGCTGGATCTTCTCATTCTCAAAGCCCTCTCGCTTGGTTCCCAGCACGGCTACGGGGTTCTTCTGCGCATCGAACAGATCGCCGGACAGGCCCTTTCCATCGAGCAGGGGGCGCTCTATCCGGCGCTATACCGGCTGGAACATCAAGGCTTGATCCAGTCTGAATGGGGCACGTCGGCCAACAACCGGAAGGCGAAGTTCTACAGGCTTAGGGCGTCCGGCCGGAAACGGTTGAAGGATGAAAGGGCAAGTTGGGAACGGTTCGCCGCAGCGATCGCCGCCGCTCTACGAGCGCATCCTGAGGAGGTCTAACCCATGTGGACTCGCGTTCGATCCTGGTTGGCCAGTCTGATGCAGCGCAAACGCATCGAGCGAGACATGGCTGACGAAATGGAATTTCATCTCGCGGCTCGCACGGAGGATCTTATCCGCCGTGGCCTCTCCCGCGAGGAGGCGTCGCGGCAAGCACGGCTGGAGTTCGGCGCCGTCGAAGGCTACAAGGAGAAATGCCGCGAATCCCTTGGTTTGCGCCTGGTAGACGAGTTGCGCGCCGACCTCCGGTACTCGTGGCGGCAGCTTGGCAAGAGTCCGACTTTTTCCATTTTGGCGGTGGCGATTCTGGCGATCGGCATCGGCGCGAACACCGCGGTGTTCAGCGCCATTGACGCGGTTCTCTTGCGGATGTTGCCGGTGAAGCAGCCGGAGCAGCTCCGGCGGCTGGAATGGACGGCACGGCGGACAGGGTTCTGCCGCTCCTACAACGGTAGCAGCCGTCCTAATGCAGCCGGCGAACGCCTGTACTGGTCCATCTCTTACCCGGTCTACCAGTACTTGCGCGATCACACCTCAACCT
The DNA here is from genome assembly GCA_963725415.1 of uncultured Acidobacteriota bacterium. GTDB lineage: Bacteria > Acidobacteriota > Terriglobia > Bryobacterales > Bryobacteraceae > CAVRZY01. Next base: position 39,078 of record CAVRZY010000060.1, read on the forward strand.
TTTCCGGTCTGATCACGTTCAGTGAATTTGGGAGGGTTGGCGTTACCATCCGAGGACACGCTGAACTTGCAGGTGGCCAGATCGTCTCCGGCGACTATTTCACGACGCTAGGGGCGAATGCGCTTTTCGGCCGCATACTGGCGCCCGAGGACGACCAGCCGGGCGGGCTCTCTTCCGTCGCCGTCCTCAGCTACGCCTATTGGCAGCGAAGGTTCGGCGGTGACGCAGGTGTTCTGGGACAAACCATCTCTGTGAATGGAACGCCGGTTGTGATCGTTGGCGTGCTTCCCAAGGGCTGGTGTGGTGTCAATCCCTACTGGTGCCCGGATCTGGTGCTTCCGATGGCCTTGCAGCCTGTCGTCTTCGTGGGCCCGGACGTGCTGAAGAAACCGGACCATTGGTATTTCGAGGTGATGGGCAGGTTGAAGGTGGGCGTAGCGGAAGAGCACGCTCGCGCCGAGATGGAGTTGTTATTGCAGCAGGCGATTCTCGGCTACCAGCCAAGAGATGAATACGACTCCCCGCGCGTATCGCTGCGACCGGGCGGGTCTGGAGTGGACAGTCTGCGCTACGAGCTTTCGCGCCCGCTGACAATTCTGGCCTGGGCTGTGGGCGCGGTGTTGCTCATTGCTTGCGCGAACCTTGCGGGACTCCTGCTGGCGCGGGCGACGGCGCGGCAGCGAGAGATGGGAATGCGGCTGGCCCTCGGCGCCGGTCGCGGACGCCTGATCCGGCAATTGCTAACTGAGAGCCTTCTGCTGTCGGCGCTCGGAGGAGGTGCTGGAATCGTGCTGGCGCACCTGGTCGGCGACTCGATCGCCCGCCTGTTCGTGAGGGGCGATCAACCACTGGGGGTTGAGATCACGCTCAACCTGAGTGTGCTCGCGTTTTCGATCGGACTTTGTACTCTCACTGGAATTGCGTTTGGTCTCGCGCCCGCGTTGCGCGCAACCCGCGTCGATCTGCTTTCGGCGCTCAAGACCGCCGGCGCTTCTGGGGATCGGTTGCGCTTCCGGCTGGGAAAGGGGCTCATCGCGGTTCAGGTGGCGCTGTCGCTCGTTCTCGCCGTGGGATCGGCGCTTTTCGTTCGCACCGTGATCAATCTGAGATCCGAGTCCCTGGGTTTTCGGCCCGAGAACCTTTTAGTGTTCCAGTTGAACCCGACCCTAAACGGCTATAGGGAGCAGCGGCTCCTCAATTTGCACGAGGAGGTCGTAAAGCGAATTGCGGAGCTTCCTGGTGTTCGCTCAGCTTCCATGTCGCGATGGGGACTGTTGAGCGGAAGTCGAACGAGCGACGGCGTGAATCTGCCGGGGCAGAAAGAGGTCAACGTAGACGTCCACTACGTCTGTCCCCGGTTCTTCGAGACCATGGGTGTCCCTCTGCTGCTGGGCCGGGATATGGCCTGGACCGACCGCGAGAACTCGCAGCGGGTGATGGCGATCAACGAGACGCTCACGAAGCAACTGTTTCCCGGACAGAACCCTGTTGGCCAGACCCTTCAAATGGGCAACAAACCGGTCGAGATTATCGGCGTGGCCGGAGACACAAAGTTCGACAGCCTGCGGGCCGCCGTACGGCCGACGGTCTACGTTCCCTTCCGCCAGAACGCGCAGTTCTCGATGACGTATGCCGTTCGCTCCGAGGTGGAACCAAAAGCGCTGATCGCTGCGGTGCGGCGCGCGGTGGAAAGCGTGGATCGGAACGTTCCACTGTATGAGGTCAGAACACAGGCGGAGCGGATCAACGAATCGATGCGCCGCGAGCGCTTGTTCGCCTCGCTGCTGTCCGGCTTCGCGTTGCTGGCGCTGGCGCTGGCCTGCCTGGGCATTTACGGAACGCTGGCGTACCTGGTGACGCGGAGAACTCCGGAGATTGGGATCCGCCTGGCGCTCGGCGCCAAGCCTGCGGATGTCGTTAGCCTGGTGCTTCGCGAATCAACCGCTCCCGTCATGGCGGGGGTGGTGATTGGGATCGCGGGATCGCTGGCCGCCGGTCGCTTGGTGGAAAGCACGCTGCACGGCCTGAGACCACGAGACCCAGTCACCCTTCTTATCGCCGCCGCAGTGCTTGCTGGGAGTGCTCTTCTAGCTGGCTGGTTGCCGGCGCATCGTGCGTCACGAATTGCGCCCATGGAAGCGCTGCGGCATGAGTGACGGGCCGATCTAGCCTGCTGCATTAAGCCCAGGCAGGGGTGAGTGGCCGCTGGTCGTGGGCCGTCGCCAACTGAGGCGGCATGAGTCGGTGCAGTTCGCCAAGAAGCCCAACTTCTGAGCGCTGACCGCGCCGCAATCGGAAGACATGGCCGCGGAGGGTATCTGCCGGGCACTACATGGCCCTGAGGGTCCGGACGGGGTCGATACTCGCCGCCCGCAGCGCCGGCAGGGCCGATCCCAGGAGCGCGATCAGCAACAGCAGAAAAGCCCCGCCAACGATTGAAGCGGGGTCGGTCGGGCTGATAGCGTAGAGCATGCTCGCCATGGTCTCGGAGAGGGCCAGGAAACCCCCGAGGCCGATGAGAATCCCCAGCGCCGAGATGGCGACCCCGCGCCCGACCACCATCTGCATGATGCGCCGCCGGTCGGCTCCCAGCGCCATCCGAATGCCGACTTCGCGGGCGCGCTGGGCCACGTAGCACGAGATCACGCCATGTATTCCCGCGATGACCATCACCAGGGCCAGCAGCGCGAAGATCTGGACCAGGAGGGTGTTGAAACGCCTCCGCGCGGTGGCGCCATCGAAAACCTGTTCCAGGGTTCGGATTCCGGCGACGGGCTGGTCGGCGTCAATCGAAGTCACAGCCTCCCGCACGGCGCGCGTCAGTGTCAGCGGAGGAACGGCGGCGCGGATGATCAGGTGCCTGGTACTTCGGGAGGTCAACTCAAACGGCTGGTAGACTTCGGGGAGTGGCTGGATCTCGAGCGCCCATTGCGGCACGTCTTCGACCACGCCTACGATCACGCCCACCCAGTCCCGCACCGGGGTGTTCGGGTAGATGCGTTTCCCCAGCGCGCTCCCCTCGGGCCAGTACTGCCGGGCGAAAGCCCGGTTCACCAAGATCTCGGATTGTTTCTCCGTGGCGGTGTCCGGCGTGAACAGGCGGCCGGCCAGTAGCGGGATGCCCGTAGCCGCGAAGTATTCGGGAGTAACCCAAGACCGCTCCACAACAGGCCGGAAGGCCTTGGGATCATACGTCTCACCTTCAACCAGGTAGCTGCCGTTGGTTCCCCCCTCCAGGGGCAGCTTGGTTGTTGCGCCGGCTTCCCTCACGCCAGGGATGGCGCGGGTCTGCTCCAGCAACTGGTTCCAGAACGCGGCCTGCGCCCGGCCGTTGCCTTGGTAGGGCGAGCCCCTCCAGAGTGATGCCGGCCGCCAGGGTACGCCCGGTATCGAAGGCGACGGAGGTTCCAACCACGTTAAGATAGCTCTTGATCATCAGCAGGGCGCCGTTCGCCAGAACCAGCGCCAGGGCAAACTGCCCAGCAATCAACTGAACCAGTAACAGGACA
>CAVRZY010000061.1:0-16747 GCA_963725415.1 uncultured Acidobacteriota bacterium
TCAGATAACTGGAAAAAGGCAACAACGAGCTGCGCCTTTGGAAGGCCATTACTGCTCTGGACACGATTTTCGTCAGCTACACGGACGACAATGAAACCTTCAAGGGGACCAACGACAAACTCCGTCAATTCGCGCTGCGCAAGAACTACCGGCCGGAGGTAGTGCGAATCATTGCCGACCGCCGGGGGCGGCCCATCTACCAAGTGTTCCGCTTTCCTTGGACGCCCCCATCATAGCCGGCGGAAATTACCGGCCAACCGTATGCTTGCCGGGGGGTTTGGCCTTCCTGTGGGGAGACGGTTGGATTTCCTCCGCCACCTCCGCCGCGGGGGCGATGCTGGAGAGGACCTCTCTGAACAAAGCCCCCCTCTTGGCGTCTTTCTTGGCAGGGACCTCGGCGCGGCGGTAATCGTGTTCGTGGTAGCAAGTCCTGCAACGAACCTTGGCCGGCTCCCTATTGAGCATCGAAACGATGGCGTGGTTAGTGATGCGGCGGCACTTGCCGCAGTAGTCGTCGATGACGTCACCCAAGCGCAGCTCCGACATAGAATCCTCCACTGCCAAATCCGTCTGCTGAAGTATAGCGAATTTCGGGTGCAGGTGGGCAGACCAGGGGGAAAGGCGCCAGGGAGGAGGCGGTGGAGAGGGGCGACGGGCACGGTGGGTCCGAACGTCGTGGTGGTGAACGTTCCGGTGTGGCAGCGCTGGGTGAACACCTTTGCCCATTTGTCGCCGAATGTGAAGCCCTCGAGCTGGAATGGCGACTTGCTGACCTGGTGCCCGGCGTCCCAGTGCGCTTGCCTAACTGGAACACCGGCACGGATCGCTTCGATTTCGCCAGCCAGCCGCGCTATTACAACGCCGCCGCTTTCGCCAAGCCTGCGGACTTCACCTTGGGGACGGCCGGGCGGAACATATCGCCCACGCCGCCACTACCTTATCAGGATTTCGCGATCCAGAAAAACGTGAGCCTGAGCGAGCGGCTGAAACTACAGCTCCGGTGCGAGCTGGAGCACGCCTTCAACAACCCGATCTGGGCTGCTCCGAACGCCTCGGCGGGTTCCGCCACCTTCGGCCAAATCACCGCCATGATGGGCAACTGGGGCGACCCGCTCTCGGCCCAGTTGAGCTTCAAGCTGATGTGGTGAGGGGGGAACGGACAGATCAAGTCGGCGTTCATCACCTACAGTCATAAGGACGTTGCAGAGGCCGAATGGCTCGCGCGGCGGCTCGCAGATGCAGGCGTCGGTGTGTGGCTTGATCGGTGGTAGATTAAGCCTCTGGCAGAGCTACGTCGAATAATCCGCTAGATACCTTATGAAGGGCAGATGCCGCTCCACCGCGTCGCAAAATCCTTTGTCGGCCGTCCAGAACTCGCAGTTTCGAATCTGGGCGAGCGCAGCATAGCAGGAGTCGTACACGGTGCGTTGGTTGAACTGCTCGGCAATCTCGCGGGCGCGCTGGCGCAATTCCGGGTGCGTGACGATTTCGATCGGGGCGCGGTCCAGGACTGCATACGCCTGCCGCGCGTCGGCCTGGGTCAATCTACCGGCATGGACACACCTGCGGATCACACTGTCGATCTCGGCTATGAAGATGGGGGGGCGCGATCAGTCGAATACCCGCGGCTGCGGACTCCCGCACCAGCCGGCGGGCCGTGGCGCTGTGAGCTTCGTCTTCAAGCGCCAGCTTGACGATGAGGCTGGCGTCAACGCAACGGTCATTCATCGGGGGTCAGCGCGTTCCTCACGAATTCGACGGACCTCTTCGACGGCGTCGAGTTTGCCCCGAAAGCGTCCCCTGAGGGCGTCGCATTCCGCCAGCCACGAATCCAACTCCGCCAGACGGTCCTGGGCGGCCGATCTCTGATCCCCAATGCCTTCCGTCTCAGCCGACAACTTTTGGCAGATACGAGCCATCAACCTCAATCGGTCGGAAAACGGGAGTTGCAACGCGAGTCGCTCAGCTTCCTCCAGATCCGCTCGATCGGCCATGGTTCCCCCCCCACTAATCTGTCAATCCTGATTATCTCAAAGAAAGCGCCCACCGGTCCCATCATCGCGCCGCCTGGCCGGTGATCTTGACGCTGCGGAACTGGCCCAGGTCGAAGAAGCTGCCCAGGCCCACCTTGCCGGATGAAAGCGTGGTGTCCACCGCCTGCATGGAGGGCGAGGCCTTGCCGTTCACGAAAACCTCCACCTTGCCGCTCCGGCCGTCGTAGACCAGGCGCACCTTGTGCCAGTCCTCGCTGGTGAGCGTGGCGGGGCCTTCCAGGCTGCTGATACGCACGCGGTCGCCGCCGTACACGTGGAAGATGCCGTTGTGCTGCGCGGCCTGCTGGCCGGAATCGACCGACAGGTGGGCATAGTTGAAGTGGTCCGGGTCGCGCCAGGCATAGACGATGATGAGCGAGGTCCGCCTCTGCCGCGCCGCCTCCGGCTCCTTCTTCACCTCCGCTTCGAGGGTGACGCGCAGATAATCCGGCGTATCGGCCAGGGCGAACTGCGTGGGCCGCCGGGGCTGGGTGGAGGGCCTGGGCACCAGCAGTTCCAGCATGGGCACGCCGTCCTGCGTGGTCACTTTCCAGTCTGCTGCGATCGGTACTTTCCAGCGCAGCCCAAAGACTTCAATCGTATCGGCACTCCAGGCGCCGGCAGCGCACAGCGTCAGGATCAGAATCGGGTATCTCATGGTTCGCTTACACCTCCTCCGGTAGATCCAGCACGGCCGGGCCATGCTGCATGCCGGCGTAGGGATAAATGGCCACCTTGACATCGCCTTTGTGCTCGCGCTTGAGACGCTCCAGCACGTCGCTCCAGGAGCGCAGGCCCACGGCTTCGGGCGGGAAGTAGGGGTTGTCCAGCTCGCGCTGCTGGAGGTACTGGGAGTACAACAAGACCTGGCGGGCCTGGGGGAAGCGCCGCCTGCGCGCGGCGCGCTGGGCGAAATAGGAACCGCCCCGGTTGAAGCGGGCCTCGTCCAGGTAGTGCCAGACGAACTCGCCCATGGGGTTCTGATTGATGACCACAATGCTGCCGCCGTCCTTGAGACCGCGCCCGCCCCAGCCGAAATGCTCGTGTAACTGTGCGCCCTTGGGGTAGGCATTGACTACGACAATGTCGGCGTCCTTGGCATACTCGGTGTACAGGTGGTTAACGGCGTAGCGGGCAGCCTGGTGGTGGGCAGTCACGATGTCGCCGGCCACCATCTGCACGGGCCGGCGGTCCTGGTTGTAGACGCACTGCACGCTGAAGTCGTACGTCTACCTTGCGAGCCGCCTCAATCATGTCCTGGCGCTGCTCGTTCTCCCACATGCGGAAGATCGGGATGCCGTCCTTCATCCAGGGGCGCGGTGCGCGCTTGATAGTCTCGTGCATGTAGCGGATGGTCTTCATGCCGCTGATGCCGGGCAGGATCAGCTTGGGGCCGCCGCCATAGCCGGGCGTGCCGTGGGCCTTCAAGCCGCTGAGGGTGATCTTGACGTCGGCCTTGTGGTAGTAGGTGTTCACCAGGATCTGGTTGCCGGCCTTGGTGGTTCCCAGATCCACCAGGTTCTCCCAGATGTTGTGGTTGATCCAGGGGTGGCGCCGGACGGCCTCCTCGCCCAGCTTCTTGGCCACCTCCATGCCGTTCATCTGGTAGTGACAACCGTAAGCGGCGACAAAGAGGATGTTCTCGTCGCTTGATGCCGGCGGCGCGCAGCTCGGCGATCACGTGGGGCACGATCTCATACGTGGGCGTGGGCCGAGTCAGGTCGTCGAAGGCGATCGACGACCGTGCTGCGGCCCTCGGCTATCTCACGCAGAGGCTTCGTCCCGACGGGGTTCCGGACGGCGCGCTGGATCTCGGCCGGCGACAGCACCGGCGCGAGATGGCCTTTCATGTGCTGCACCGAAATCTGCCAGTCGGGTGGGAACTCGAACTGCTCGATGCGGTCCCCGAACCATTCATGGGTGCGCAAAGCAATCACATTGGAGCGCGGCTGGGGCTCGGCTGCGGCAGCCGTACCGGCGACTGCCCCGGCCAGGAAATGACGACGTGTGGGCATGCTCATCTCCAGTTTGGGGGTTGTGTAGCCTGTCCCCGAATTAGCGGTTCGCAGCCTAGGGGCTCGTTGGACTCGTCAATCCCTTCCGGCCGCGGCCCGTAGATGGGCGTGGGGCAGCCCGCTTCCAGTGCGCCAAGATCCGGCGCTGCGCCCGTGTAGGCGTCATTCACGTTCGGCAGCACAATTCCCCGGTCGATGGCGTTGGACTGCATCTCCAGCAGCGCGTCCTGCGGTTCGAGCTTCGTGAGGTAGCTCTCGGGCGCCGAAGGCCCGTTGGCGAAAACCGGGGGATTAAGAAGCGTGCCGTGCGTTTCCAGACCGGCCAGTTGCAGTGCGGCAAAGCTCGGGACACTCAGCGATCCGCCGAGCGCCGGCACGTTGAACCGGAAGCCGCCATCCGGATAATAGCCGTTGTAGTCGAAGATTCCGTCATCCACCCGTCCAGTCCAGTCCACGGTTCTCCCCGCCAGAAGTAGGGCCGGGCCGACAAAGAGATTGTTCTGGACTACGAAGTGGTGAGTGGTAGCGGAAGTCTCCAGGTTCAACGCCAGGCGAGGCGAGACGAAGGTGTTGTGGTAGGCCAGGATGCCGTTGGGCTCCTGGGGAGGGACCGTGCCCAGCCCGTGGAACTTCATCTGTTCGTGGACAACGTTCACCACGACGTTGCGGATGAGATAGGCCGGGCCTCCGTAGACCGGCTGGACGCTCAAGGTGGCGTAAGTGTTAGTGAAGCGGTTGCGCAGGCAGCGCGCGTTGGCCTCGCTGGAGTCGAGCTCGATCCCGTTGTCGTAGGCCGAGACCACCTCGTTTCCATAGAAGTCCACCGCCCGCGAGCCGTCCTGCTCGACTTTCATGGCGTCCCCATATCCGGAGATCAGGTTGTGGCACACCACGTGGCCGAAGCCTTGCACGCGAATGCCGTCGTCGTTGGCGTGTGCGCCCCCATCGTCGGTGTAGACGCTGGGCCAGCTCAGCCGGCCCTCCAGGATGTTGTCGCAGATATAGAAGTCCTTCTGGTCTTCGCGCGAGCCGATCCCCAGCCGGGTGTTTCGGATGCGAACCCGGCGCACCACGTTGCCCTCGGCGCCACGGGTCTGGAAGCGGAGGGCGCGGTTGGCATTGCGCAGAGTGAGTCGCTCGATGTGGACGAAGCCAGCCCCATACACCTCGATCACGTTGCAGCTTTCGCATCCGCCGCCATCGAGAATGGTCTCCTCCTGGCTCGTGCCGCGGATGACGATCGGGTTCTCCGCGGTCCCCGCCGCAGAGATGGAGAAGCTGCCCGTGTAGACGCCCTCAGCTAACACAATCACGTCACCGGGCTGGGCCCGCGCGAGAGCGGCTTTGAGCTCCACGGCATCGCTGACCCTCTTCTCGTTGGGCGCTGGTGGATCGCCGGGGACGGCCCGTGTGGTCCCTACCAGCGTCAGGGTCTCGTCCACGCTCCCGTCCGCATCCACCGCATGCAACTCGATCTCGTAGGCGGTGCCAGGGCGAAGATCGAAGATGCTTCCGGAGAACTGAGGCTCCACCTCCCAACCCCTCACCGTTTCCGGCCGCACCCGAAACAGCGGCAGAGCCTCGCGCCAAACGGAGGCGTCCGCCTGCCGGTAACGCACCCAGACGGTGGCGTTGTGGTTGTCGTCGCCGCTGATCGGCAACTTCACGCCCAGCGCCATCAAGGTCGGCCGGTCCAGTTGCGGCGTTCCCAGATGGAGCACATCGTCAGCCAGCGCAGGCGCCAGCGACAGAATCAGCAGCAAGACAAAGGCGCGGGCTAGCATCGGCCTCATCCTATCACGGCTTATGGGTCTTTACTCGGCGGCCGTGGTTTCGTATAACTGGTTGCCAGAGAGGAAACAGCTAGATCTATGCGATACGCAACAACCGTTTTGGGATTCCTGCTGGCCTTTTGCCTGAGCGCCAAGGCCGCGGATGAGAGCCGGGTGAAGCTTGAGAATCTGACTCACCCGGAGCTCCAAAAGCTGGATGTCAGGGTGGTGCTGCTGCCGATCGGCTCAACCGAGCCGCACGCCAATCACCTGCCCTACTGCACCGATACGCTGACCACGGACATTATGGCCGCTCGCGTCGCGGCCAGGGCCAATGAAAAGGGCGCCAAGGTCCTGGTACTCCCCACCATGCCCTACGGCGTCAACTCGAATCAGGTACCCAATCCGTACGCCCAGTCCATCCGCCCGGCTACCCTGATGCAGTTCGTCAAAGACATTATCGACACGCTGGAGCGGCAAGGCGTTCGGAAGGTCGTCATTCTGAACGGGCATGGGGGCAACACCACCACGCTGGGGGCCACTCTGCGCGAGCTGTTCGCCAGCAACCGCAAGGTGTTTGTGGCGATGGTCGAGACCTCGACTCCCTACGCCGACCAGCTCCACAACATCATCCAGACCGGCGGCGATCACTCTTCGGAGGAGGAAACCTCAGTGGCGCTGGCGCTCTTCCCCGATAGAGTGCGGATGGACCAGGCGGTCAAGGCGCGGGATTCCGAGCTGAAGCTGAACAGCATGAAAGTGCCCTATATCGCTTTCATGCGACCCTGGAACTACGTCAGCGACAACACCGGGCTGGGTGATCCCACCAAAGCCACCGCCGAGAAAGGGCGCAAGCTGATGGACATCTTCATGGACCGCATCTCGACGTTCCTGAAAGAGCTGAGCGATGCGGAGCTGACCGAAAGATTTCCGTACTAGCGAACCGCCCGGACTACTTGATGAGCGGCGTGACCACGATGTTGCGGTACTCGACCGGCCCGTGATCGCCCTGAAGATAGATGGGGCCGGGCTCCGCTTCGTTCGGGTCAACGGCGATGGCCGTCAGGCCTTCAATTTCGCCCTTGTCAATGATGGTCTTGCCGTTCAGTACGACGGTCACCTGGCGCCCCACCAGGCGGATGTCATAGGTTTGCCATTCGCCCGGCGGCTTGCTGGCGTTCTCGCTGGGCGCGATGCGGCTGTAGAGGGCGCCGTTCGAATGCTCGTTCGGCGGCCTCCCGTAGTCGTCCGCCACCTGCACTTCATAGCGCGCGCGCAGGCCGATGCCGCTGTTGCTGCGCGGCCCCATCCGGTACTCCAGGTGCAGCTTGAAGTTCCAGAACTTCTGCTCGGAGATGATGTTGGCGCCCTTGCCGGTGGTAGCGAGGTTGCCGTCTTGGACCGACCAGCCTAGCTCCCGGCCCGGCTCGACCGCCTTCCAGTCGCTGACGTCTTTCCCGTTGAACAGAGAGACGGGCTTCCCTTCCCGCCAGGTGCCGTCATCCTTGTCCGCAATGACTGGTGCGCGCACGCCCACCCATCTGATGGGCGGACGTTCCTGGCCTTCGATTTCGAACGTCCCTTCCAGCTTGTCCCCTGCCAGGCGGGCCTTGTAGATCAGGTGGTCGGTCCTGGGGGCTTCCCCGGGTTTCGGGCGCTCTTTGCGCACGAATCCGAACCGCAACTCGCCCTCCTGAATCGAGATCTCCTGAATCACGTTCATGTCGCCAGCGTAGGCCGTGACGAACTTGCCCTTGGGACTGTCCGTTTCGGCGCCGCTGATCTCCAGCCACCAGGCCCGGTTGCGGGGCTGGGGGTATCCAGTGATGTCCCACCGTCCATTGAAACGCGCGTCGGCCGCGTACGCTGAACCCGCGGCGAGCGCCATCAAAACCACCAAGAAGCTGCGCATAGTTTTTCCCCGCGCCTAGTCTATCACACGGCCGCCCGAATCGGCTCTACTTGACCACGATCATCGCCTCCGCCCATTCACGCAGCTCCCAGGAGCCGAAGGCGATGTCGGCGGTGACCACCGTCAGCCCGCGCTGCTCCGGTGGGGGAGTGATGGCAACCGGCACGAAGCGCTCCTCGCGTGGCGGGATGGAAACGGTGAGCTGCCGCTGCGGCACTCTCCAGCCGGTTGGAACGCGCGGAGTGATTCGGTACTCCCGCCGCACCGGAGAATGGTTGAGGATCGCCAGCTTCAACTCGAGGCGCTGGCCTGCCTTGCCCTCGATGCTGTAGGGATAGAAGCGCGCCCACTGCTCGTCCAGCCCGTAGTTCGCAGCGTCCCAGGGAAACAGCGCGCGAAAGGCTTCCGCCCGCCTGGCGAAATTCTCGATCATGAGATCGATTTGCCGCGCAGAAAAGCGGAACGCCGGCAACACGTGCTGGTTGATCAGCAGGTAGCCGGGGCTCATGGTCTTCAGAACCTTCAGGCAGTCCAGGAAGCCTCTCTCGGGGCTGACGAAGTTCCGGTTCAGGAGGCAGTAATCGTCAATTCCGGAAGGCGTAAACGAGTCCCCGATGAAGAAAATCGTCTCTCCACCATCCTTCTTGACCAACAGCCCGCCGTGGTATAGCGTCTGTCCGGGAAAATAGGAATAGGTGAATTCAAACTCGTTCCAGCGCCGCTTGCTGCCTTCCTCCGCCGGAACCACGCTGCGGATCGGATTCGAGGTCTGGGCGGGCATCCGGTAGGCGTCCGGATGCTCCAGGATGTCCCGCATTTCGGGGCAGGCAAAAACCGGGCAGCGAAATTCCTCCGCCAGAGCCTGCACCTGGTCCGTGTGATCGTCGTGGTAGTGCGTGATGTAGATGCCGTCCAGAGCTTTGAAGCGGCCCTCTTGTCTGAGCCTTCTCACCTCCTGCATGATCCTGCGGCTGCCGCAGTCCACCAGGAAGGCGGCCCCGGACGCCGAAACGATCAGGCGCGAGTTGCTGATGGGGACGATCCAATCCGGCAGCCTCTGCTGGACGGTTTCCGCCAGCGGCATCCAGTCCACGCTGGCATCGCCCAGCAGGCGGCTCGCCTGGAGACGGAGGCTCTGGTCGCCCCGGTACCAGCGCAATGCGTCGATGGCAAAGTGGCTGGCTAACACAGCCTGCAAGCGGCGAATCAAGCTCTCGATGGCTTCCCGCGGATTGTCGATCACCGGGCCGCGGGCAGCAATGAGGAGGTCCGGTTCCCAACCGGCAACCTTGCGCAGGCTGGCGATCACATCCGCCGCGCGCGCAGCGTATCCGTGATAGGCATCTTCCTTGGCTTCGGGGATGGCGTCCTGCAAGCTGTAAAGGTCCAGGATTCTTCCATCGCCGTAAATGAGATCGCCCACGCACGCGATGCGCTTCCCGTCGAGTTCGACAAGATACGAGACGGCGCCCCGCGTGTAGCCTGGCGTGTCCAATACCTCCACCCCCAGACCCTGCCAATCGATCCGGTCGCCGCCGCGGACCGTCTTCACCCCTTTGATGGGCTGGGTGAGTACCTTGCTGGTTTGCTGGGCGTAGTCGTGGAAACGTCCGGTGCGGAAACGATCCCAAAACTGCGTCACGTCGGTGAAAAACTGCTTTTCCTGTACCGGAACGATCGCCTGGGCGCCGCGCTCGACCAGCGTCCGCCCCGCCCAGACAACATCGCGGCGGTGATGGGTGAAAAGAACTCGTTCCACCTTGGCCGGGTTCTCGCGCGGATCGCCGTAGATGGCCAGGAGTTTTCCGCCTCGTTCTATGAGTACGCCGTTCACCGGGCCCTGAACGACCGACCCATGCGGAGTGATCTTTCTGACCGCAGGCCGCGTTGCGGAATCGCCAGGAAGGGGAACGAGCGTGAAGAAAGCCAAAAAAACAAGCGTCCTCTTCCTGCGCCTTTCAGTGCATCCGCCCTTCATAGCGCCCGTTATACCAGAAACCCGCTCGAGGCGCGGAGTCCGAGACCCTGTATGAAGCGGCCGCTACGCTGCCTGCCATCGTCAAGGCTTTCAACAACTCGGGGGCTTCAGCTCAAAAGAAGACCTTGGCGGCGAATTGCACCAGGCGCGGCCAGTTCTGCTGGTTGTCGGGCAGGAAGCCGAACCGTGCGCTGGTGAAGCTGGTGTCTACGCCGCCGAAGATCGGCGTGTTGGTCAGGTTGAACGCTTCCCCGCGGATCAGGAAGCGGAAGCGCTCGCTGACCATAGTCGTCTTCTCGAAGGCGATGTTCAACTGGGGCTTCGAGTACTGGCGGATGTCCGGGAACCGGTCCGGTAGGGTCCGCAAAGTGTAGGACTGGAAGCTGGCGTAGCAGCTCTTGTCGTTGTTGAACCAGGAATAGCGGGTCTGCTGCTTGGCGTGCCATTCCCCGCACTTGTTGTCGAGGTTCGGCCAGCCCACCGGGTAGCCGGAATTGTAGGTCAGGATCCAGTCGAACTGCCATCCACCGACGAGCTTGTTGACGACAGCGTTATCGGCATTAAGCAGCTTCCGGCCTCTTCCGAGGGGCAGGTCCCAAACTCCGCTGAAAGCCAGCATGTTGGGTTTGTCCTGGCTGTCCAGTTCGTATACCAGCGGTTCTTCGAGGTTCCAGTTTTGGAGCCGGTTGCTGGCCTGGTAGGCCTTCGAGATGGTGTAAGACAGCACCCAGGTCATCACACCGGTGCTCTGGCCGCCTAAGACCCGCTTCTCGACCTTCACCTGAAGGGCGTCCGAGCGGTAGTGGCCCCAAGAGGTGTTGGATTGCGTGATGCCGCCCCAGAGCGGGTTGGGTCTGAGCAGGGTGCCCCGCGAGACCGTGGCATTTTGCCCCACCCCTCCGTTCAAGGGCAGGATGCCGTAGAACGGGTTGGGCACTTGCAGGCTGTTGTACTGCGTGTCCGCGCGCGACTGGTTGTAGTCGGCCATGCTGATCTCGTTCCGGCCCCAATCGACGCCCACGAAGGTCTGATAGTTGCCCGCGAAAGAGGCTTCCGCCACGATGCTGGCCGGCAGTTGCTGCTGGATGCCGAAGGAGTACTGGTAGGTCCGCGGGAGCTTCACCCCTCTAGGATCGAAGGTCACGCCCCTGCCGATCTGGGTCAGCAAGCCGTCTTGCGCGCCGGTGGGCGGAAGAATCCCCAAGGGGAACGGATCCACCAACGAGTACGGACCGTTCAGACTGGCGCCCGCCGACGGGGTTATGCCATCTTTCGAGGACTCGTAGTTCGTCGTGATGGCAAAGCCGTTGGTGCGCCCGCTCTGCGTTGGCGACTGATAATAGACGCCGGCGCCTGCCCGGAGGACGGTATTCTCCACAACCCTCCAGGCAATTCCGGCGCGGGGACTGAGATTGGTCCAGTCGGTGTCGAAAATCCGGCGCGGCTGGCCATTCACCCCGGCGAACAGCCAGCCGCCGCTCAGTTGAGCGGGCGGCGCCGGGTAGGGATACTTCGGGTTCTTGGCATCCTCGGCGGCCTTGATCTTCCTCCAGTTGGCCAGGACCGCGTCGCTCATCGGGTTCTTCGTAGTCATGTCAAAGCCCGAGTTGTAGCGATCGAAGCGCTCTAGCGTCTGGAACTGCACGTCGTAGCGCAGGCCCAGGTTCAAGGTCAGGTTGCGCCCGATCTTCCAGTCGTCCTGAACATACAAGGCGAAGTAGGGGCGGCTACGGTACGGGTTATCCTGCCAGTCCACCTGGCCGCTGGCGGGGTAGCCCAGCAGCAGGCTGGCAATCGAGGCCCCGTCGTAGGTGCCGCCGCTGTAGCCGGAGAGCTGCCGCGTCCACCCCTGGTCGAAGGAGAAGGTGCCATTCGACCAGTTCCGGTTCCCAATGGGCTGGGCGACGTAGTTGTACTCGAAGCCGCTGCGTAGGGTGTGCCGGCCCCGGGTCATGTTCAGGCTGGGGGTGAAGTTCCACTGGTTGTACGAGTTCCACTCCCCGGCGCTGGACAGAGCGAAAAGCTGCGTGGACGGGCTCACATCGAACCGTGGGACGGTGGCCTGGGTGTTGGTGGGCGCATGCGGCATCTTGGTCATGCCCAGCTTCTCGATGGTGAAGTTGTAGTCGGTGTAGCGGGGGAACATGGGCGTGTAGCGGCCGAAGGACCCCCGCAGGTCCAGCACAGAGGTCGCCGACAGCACGTGCGTCCAGGCGGCCACGTAGTTCTGGTCGGTGCGCTGCGAGTTGATGTCGCCGCTGCCGGCCGGGGGATCAAAGCCGGTCGAGTTGCGGTATTCCTTGCCGTGCTGGTAAGTGACCAGCGCGTAGAACTTGTTGGCGTCGCTGAAGTTGTGGTCCCAACGCCCCATGGGCTGGTCATAGCGGTAACGGCCATTGGTGTTGGCGTAGTAGTTGCTCGACAGCGCCTTGGGGTCGGGACCGTTGGCCGCCGGGAAGTAGGACATGACCTTGGCCCCGACCGGGCTGATACGGCTCGGCGGGATCACGTTGCCGGCGAATGGCTGCCGGATGTAGGCCGACCCACGGCAGTTGGTGGGCGCGGCGCAGATGGTCGAGGTCATCGGGTCGTAGATCATGTAACCGAACTCGGTGAAGCGCTGGCCGTCGCGCAGCGCATTGTTGGGAACGCTCGAGATCACCGCGGCAGGCTGGACCTCGCGCCAACCCTCGAAGCTCCCGAAGACGAAGTCCTTGTCCTTGCGAATGGCGCCGCCCAGCACGCCGCCGAACTGGTGCTGGTTGTGCGCCGGCCGCGGTTTGTTGGGCGTGGGCTGCTTGTTCTCGGTTCGGTTGGCGTCCAGGACCGCGTTGCGGAAGTAGTCGAAGACGTTGCCGTGCCACTCGTTGGAGCCGCCCTTGATGGTGGTGTTGACCACGCCGCCGCCGAAGCGGCCGTAGGAAGCGTCATAGGTGTTGGTCATCACCTTGAATTCCTGTACGGCCTCGACGTTGGGGGCAACCTGCCAGGTGCCGCCGGCGTCGCTGATGGGCGCTCCGTTCAGCAGGAAGAGGTTTTGGCCGGAACGCGCTCCATTGATACGGTACGCGTTGGTGGTGTCCCACCCGCGTGTGCCGGAATTGCCGCCGGGTCCGAAGGCCTCGGTGGTAAACAGCACGCCGGGCGTCAGCGACATGAGCATGTAGGTCTGGCGTCCGTTCAGCGGCAGTTGCTGGGTCTTGATCGGGTCGAAGACCAGGCCGCGGTCGGCCGAGGCGGTCTCGATGATCTCCTGGTCGGCTGTGACGACGATGCTCTGAGTCGTCTGGCCGACTTTGAGCTCGACCGGAAGGTTCACTTTGTCGGCCACGCGGAGCACGATCTTTTCACGCACCACCGCCTGGAATCCCGCAGCGCTCACTTCGACGTTGTACACGCCGGGATCCAGGTAAGGGATGGTGAAGACGCCCAACGACGTGGTCTTAGTATCCTTAACCGCGTTAGTGCTGGTATTGGTGACCTTGACGGTGGCCCCCGGAATCGCCGCGCCACTCGGATCGGTCACCAGGCCGGTCAGTGTAGCCCGGAAGTCTTGCGCCAACGCAGCGCAAACCAAAATCGCGAACGCAAGAGAACTACGAGCGAGTGCAGTCATGCCAATCCTCCCTCCTTCGGGTGAAACTCCTTTACCGCGGAGAGTCCCAACCCCACGGCCTCCAGTCAAGCATACATCGGTTCGGCCCTGCCCGGGGGGAAACAGATTCCTGGACCGGAGGCCGCCTCAGGGCGCCACCGGCAGGGGCGTAAGGATGTCCTCGACGGCCTTGGGATCGCCCGTTGCTGGGCCGTGCCAGACGCTGCCGCCGAAGGTGCTGATGTAGATCTTCGCGGGGTCCACCGGGTCGGGCATGACGCGGTGGCCCCACTTGAAGTTGAAGCCACGGATGCGCGTCCAGGTGGCGCCGCGGTCCAGCGAGCGGTAGGCCCCGGTCTCGAAGCCGCAGTTGTAAAGCACGTTCGGGCTGCGCGGGTCCACCGTGACATCGTAGACGTGCCGCGAGGCGTCGAAGATGTTGCGCCACGTCGCGCCGGCGTCAGTGGAGAGGTACACCCCGCCGCCGACCACGCCATCCGGCAGTTGCACGCCCCAGGCGCTGAGGTACATGCGGCGGTCGTCCTTGGGGTCGAGCGTGAGGCCGTTGGGGCCGTTCACGCCCTCGGGCAGCTTCATCTTTACCCAGTGCTCGGCGCCGTCGGTGGATTTGTAGGCCGCCCCGGCCTCCGCGTCACCCCTGTAGCCGGCTTCACTGCGCCGCGCGACGACCAGGTACAGCGTCCCGTCGTTGGCACGCGTCATGCGCCAGGCGAAGGGCTGGCGCTTCTCGATGCCGTCGATCTTCAGCGCCCAGCTCTTGCCGTTGTCGGCGGACTTGTAGACGCCGCGCCCGAAGCCGCAGGCGTACAGCGTGCGCGCGCCCACGGGACTCGCCGGGTCCAGCAGGATGTGGGTGACGGCGGTTTCCGGCATGCCCGAGTTAGTCAGGGTCCAGTGCTCGCCGCCGTCGGTGGAGGTCGCCACGCCCCCCTGGAAATTGTCCGAGTCCTGGCGCCGCCACATCTTGGGGCGCGGCAGGTCGTGGGTGCGAGCAAAGGCGCCCCATATCAGCCCCTTGACCTTCGGATCAAACTCGATCCAGTAAGTGGTGTTCTGCCATCGCCTGGGGATGCCGCCGATGGAACTCTTCCAGGTCTCGCCGCCGTCCGTGCTCTTGAACAGCCCCACGTCGGTGTAAGAGATGAACACGTTTCTTAGGTTGAAGGGGTCGAAGTGGACGCCGTAGCAGGTGGTGACGTCGAAACCCGTGGTCCTCCAGCGGTCGCCTTCGACGTGTTGGGAGACGATCTGCTGCCAGGACCTGCCGCCGTCCAGCGTGCGGAAGCTGCGCGGGCACGAGTCGGTGGCATAGCAGACGTCCGGGTTGCTAGGCGAGACCCCAAGGTCGTGCACCGGCCCCGTGCCGCCATAGAAATCCTCGATCCAGGCACGCTCCACGTTGGCAGCCGGCTTGCGCGACTCCTGGTAGACCGGCGCCCAGTGCCGGCCACCGTCGCTGGTCTTGGCGATGCCGAAGAAGTTCTCCTCCCCGACGCGCAGGCCCGCGAACGCCACGTAGGCTGTCTGGGGATGGTAGGCCGAGCAGGCGATGGCCAGGAAGCGCGGGTTCCCCGGCAGCGGGTTTTCCGCCGTGCGCCAGGTATGGCCGCCATCGTCGCTCCAGTGAATGCCCGCCGCGGAGGTCGCATAGAGCAGCCCGCGCCCTCCGCTGGCGGATTGAATGGCGGCGCCCGGCGGCCCCGGTGTCTGTTCCCACTCTTCCCCTCGCAACGCGAAGACCCCCGACGCCGAAACCAAGCGCAAGACGCCGTCGAAGTACATCGCCTGCGTGGCTTCGCCGGAGAATTGCCTCACCCGCGACCACGTGCGGCCACGGTCCCGCGAGACCACCAGCCAGGCATTGGCGAACAGAACGTAGATGCGCTTCGAATCCGCCGGATCGACCGCGATAAAGCGGACACGCGACGGCCCTGGGTAGGCGGGATCGGCCGTGGTCAGCATGGGCGCAGCGTGATCGTCGCGCATGTGCTCGACGGTGTTGCGCGCCGGGTCGGGCAGCACCATGCGCCACGTCTTGCCGGTGTCGGCGCTCTGCCACAGCGCGTGGTTCCTGGCGTAGATCGCGCGAGGATCTTCCGGGTCGAAAGCGAACGCCGAAACAGTGCCGCGCAGATTGAACATGCGCCAGGAGCGACCGGCATCGAAGCTGATATAGGAGCCCGTCATGTCGCAGTGCTCGAGCACCAGGCTCGGGTCGTGCGGGCTGACGGTGGGCAGAAACATGCCGCCTGCTCCGCCGGGGCCAATGATGCGCCAACTATCGAAGCGTGGCGCAGGCCCCGCCCAGAGTATGCCGGCCATCAGAAACGGGAGCGCGCGTCGGGTCATTGGCCCAATATACAACGCAGCCGCGGACTGGCTTCTCGCGGCGGCGCCGAATCCATCCGATCATGCTGCTAGAATGTCCCCCAGAACATGCTCAAGACAATCTGCTTCGTGCTTGGGTGGACTTTTGTGGCTGCCCCCCAGAGCCGCTCGATCCGAATCGACGCGGGCACGGTTGCCGGCACAATCCGGTCGTTTCAGGGTGTCAATGACGGGCCCGGCCCGCTGCTGCCGGGTTTGCCCGACCTGACAAGCCAGTATCGCGATCTGCGGATTGACATCATTCGCACGCACGACAACTTCGGCCCGACGGATGTTGACGCACAGTGGCCCCAGCCGGACGCGATATCGAAAGCCGTCCGCGCCTCCGGATCCAACTCGATCTTCCCCAACTGGGATGCCGATTCCGACAAAGAGGAAAGCTACAATTTCGCGCCCAGCGACAGAGTGATCCAAGCCATTGTGGACAGCGGCGCTCAAGTGTACTACCGCCTGGGAAGAAGCTGGCCGCCGACCCGAAGCCACCGCGCGATCCCGACAAGTTTGCCAACATCTGCAAGCACATCCTCATGCACTACAACAGCGGCTGGGCACGGGGGCATCGCTACAACATCCGTTATTGGGAGTTCTGGAACGAACCGGACCTCGATCCGTCCTGGAACCCCAGCTTCATCCGACCGTTTTGGACCGGAACGCCGGAGCAGTTCTATGAGCTGTCTGAGAAGGTCGCCCGCGCCCTGAAAACCTGCGACCCCAGGGTGAAGATCGGGACGTGCGGGAAGGCCGTCCCGGGCTTGCCGGGTCCTTACCGTGAAGGGTTGATCCGGTACTGCGCCGCGCGGAAGGTTCCGCTGGACTTTTACTCCTGGCACCGCTACCACGACCAGTCGCTGGACCCGCACGAAATGGTCCGCATCGGCGGCTGGATCCGGAAGATCCTGGATTCCGCTGGTTTCAGTGAGGCGGAGAACCATGTGAGCGAGTGGAACATGAATCTGCGGATGAACAGCCTGGGCCTATGGGGACAAACGTCCATGAACAACGCCGCGTTCACGGCTGCGGCCCTGATCTATTT
>CAVRZY010000062.1:0-14743 GCA_963725415.1 uncultured Acidobacteriota bacterium
CCAGCACGGACGGATCGCCGTCGCCCGCGTTAATGGCGCTCACCAGCGTGTCGATGATATTCCTGAAGGTGTCGTCTTTGACGATCTTGTATTTGTAGTCCTTGTCCTTGATGGTGAGGGTGATCTCATCGTTCTCTTTGATGGTTCCAGCAAGCGTGATCGAACCCACGGCGTACACATCCAGGCTGGCCGCGTTGCGCACCGCGGTGTAGGGCAGCGCCGGGCTGCCCACTGTGAACACCAGGACGCGGCGATTGAAAGGATCGCTGACGTAGAGGTTGGTCCCGTCCCAGGCCAGCGACATGGGCGTGCGGATGGAGTCCGGGCTCGATCTGCCCAGCTCGTTGGCGCTGTCGGAGGTCAGGTTCAGTCCCCCGTTGGGTTGTCCCAGCACGACGTCGGCGCTGGCCCCACTGTCGGTGGGCACGCTATTGAAGACCAGGACGCGATCGTTCCCCCCGTCAGCGATGAAGAGCCGCTGGCCGTCCGACAGCGCAAAGCGCGGGAAGTCCAGCGTGGCAGTGCAACGGTCCGGATAGGTGTCGTTGCCCTGATCATCCTTGCCATTCGACGGGCAGAGTTTCTTGGCGCTTTCCGTACCGGCGAGCGCGCTGTTCAGATCCGGCTGCCCGACCGCGATGTCGGCCGGCTGCTGGTTCTGCGTCGGGAGGCTGTTCCAGATCAGCACCCGGTTGTGGCCCAAATCGGTCACGTACAACCGCTGCCCGTCCGAGGTCACCGACACTGGATTCAACAGCGTGGTCGGTTTGGCATCCACCGCGACCTTGGTCAAATCCGGCTCAATGGCCGTGGCGAAATTAGGCTGGCCTAGAACCAGGTCGGCAGGCTGAAAATTCGAGGTGGGGATCGAGTTCCACACCAACACCCGGTGGTTCTGCGTGTCGGCCACATACAGCTTGCCGTACTGGATCCAGACCCCCTGCGGGCCGCGCAGCGTCTTGGCGCTGGGAACCCGTGTGTCTCCAGTGCCCGGATTCGGCGCGTTGCCCTTGAAATCCGGCTGCCCCAGCACTAGGTTGGCCGGCGCTCCATTGGTAGTCGGGATGCTGTTCCAGATCAGCACGCGGTTGTTATCCGTGTCCGCCACCACTACAACCTTTCCGTCGGTAGCCACCGCCGTGGGCTGGCGCAAAGCTGTTTCGGACAGACCGATATCCGATTTCGTGAAATCGGTCTGCCCCAGTACTACGTCCGCCTTCCCCGTGCACACCGGGCAGCGGGCCCCCTGCGGCAACTGCGCCGTGGGCGCCGGCAACTGCTCCTGGAGATTGTTGAAAATCAGCACGCGGTTGTTTTCCGGGCTGGCGCCCACACGATTGGAGTCCACCACCAGCAGCAATCCGCTGAACTGCGCCAGCCCGCTTACCCCACCTAGGACCACGTCCGAGGAGGTGGGGTCCTGGGCCGTGAAGGTGGATTGCCCGATCACCAGCCGCGCTGCCTGCCCGTTGGCAAAATCCGCCGCCATGCCCACAGATGCAGCCAGGAAGATTACTACTAGACGCTTCATAAGGCGCTAACGAGATTCGAAGTTCTTAGTATACCAAGCGATGGACGATTCCCCAGCCCGGCCGGTTGCGCTAATTACTGGGTTTCAGGATCTGGCCCCACACCACCTGGTAGGCTTCGATCTCCCCCTCCAGGTTCTCGCTGCCCCGGATGAAGATGCGGGTGTTCACCTTCAGAACTGGAAGCCCCACCAGCCGCCCGTCGCACAGATACCGGGTATCGTTCCGCAACCAGATGGTCTTCGGGGAGTCGCCGCGCGTCCGCAGCACCAGGCTTTCCTGGTTAAGCTCTGCCACGGTGCCCGCGAAGGTCAGCAGCCCGCGAGGGAACAGCTCGTCGCTGAAACTGCGCCGGAGGCTGGATCTCCACGGGTAGGCCGGAGAGGCCGCCGCCGGCCGGGCGAGGACCACGCGCACCGTCCGAGCATAGCGCTGCTTGCCCCCCGGCCTTTGTTCCCAGACGATCTCCAGCGCGTCTCCTGGTTTGGTCTCCCCGATCATGATGCGCCGCCCCTCGCGTTCAATCTGTGTTGCTTCGTCCACCAGGAAGCAGTAGACCTGATGCTCTGGGGTACGCACGCTTACTTGGCCGGGCGTTGAACTGTCCCGCTCCAGGAGCGTCCCGCGCAGCGTCTCAACCGGCCCGCTGTCTTGCGCCACCACTCCCAGCGCCAACAACATCGCCCACCACGCCAGCATACCGTCCTCTCTCCCATGGTAGCCCGTTTTCGCGGGGCGCTCTCCCTGGAGCGGCGTGCCCTCTGGTCCCTGGTTCGCAGGTTTAATGCCTCAGTCTCGGGGGCCGTGGGACAAGCTTCAGCTTGTCTCGGGCGGTATTCGAAAGGCGTCCGGACAGGCTGAAAGCCTATCCCACCCGGCTCGACAGGCTATTGCCCCCGAGACTGAGAAGGTGTGAAAAAATTCTTCCGGCGTGTCAAGAGGACAAGCCGGAGGCATATCCCACACTGAAAACAGTGGGATTGCAGTGCGCGAGAAGCGGGACGTTTGAATTTTTTCACAGCTTCTGAGGCATTACTCCCAGGTCGGCTTGGCGCTGGCTTCCACGTCCCCTGGATGCGATACTGTAACATTCGGGAGTAGTGCACTTTTGGAATCAACGTCTTCGTCGTTCCTCGAACGGGCCGGCCGCTGGTTTCTGGAGTCTGGCATCCAGGAGCCGTGCGGCGGATTGGCGCGCTACTATCGCTGGGATCTGCGGGCCAACGCCCGCGTATCCACGGAAATCACCGGATACGGCATCAGCACCCTGCTGTGGCTGCACTCCTCGACCAACGAGTCCAAGTACCTGGAGGCGGCGCTGCGTGCCGGCCGTTTTTTAACCCGCGTGGCCTGGGACCGCGCCGCCGAAAGCTTCCCCTTCGAGTTTGCCGTGGACGGCGAGCGTCCTGCCGCCCTGGCATACTTTTTCGACGCCGGCATCATCGTGCGCGGCCTGCTGGCGCTGTGGCGCGCCACGGGCCAGAGGGAGTTCCTGGATGCGGCCCTGGCGGGGGGCGAGTCCATGGCTGGGGATTTCGCGGCGGAAGGCGAGTTTCATCCCATTGTCTCCCTGCCGGCCAAGCAGCCTCTCCAGAGGGAGCCGCGCTGGTCGCGCAGTCCGGGCTGCTACCAGTTGAAGTCGGCCTTGGCTTGGTTCGAGCTGTGCGAGGAGACGGGACGTCCGGAGTTCCGCCTGCGCTACCAGCGGCTGCTCGACTACGCGCTCTCGACCCACACCTCTTTCCTCCCCGGCGATCCGCAGCCCGAGCGGGTCATGGACCGCCTGCACGCCTACTGCTATTTTCTGGAGGGCCTGCTTCCTTGCGCGGACCTGCCGGCCTGCTCCGAGGCGCTGGTTGCGGGCATCCAGCGCGTGGACAACCTTTCGCGCGCCATCACGCCGCTGTTCGAGCGCTCCGATGTTTACGCGCAGTTGCTGCGGCTGCGCTTCTTTGCCTCCCAACTCGGCGCGTTGCCGCTGGAGGGCGACCGCGCATGCCAGGAAGCCGAACTGGTGGCCGGGTTCCAACTGGACGATCAGGAGCGCCGCCTGTGGGGCGGGTTTGCCTTTGGGCGAAAGGGCTCCCAGCTTCTGCCCTTCGTGAACCCGGCCTCGACCGCGTTCTGCGCTCAAACCCTCCATCTCTGGCGGCTGCACCAGCAGGGCAGCCCGCTGCCTGCCTGGCGGATGTTGATTTGAGTCAGACCATCAAGGTTGCCTTCGCCTCCGGTTCCGAGAGTCTCAACTCCCGGCTTGTCGAGCGCCTCCGGACGCTGTATCCAGAGCTGCCGCTGTACGTGGTCTCCGAGTTTGCCTCCGAACACGGCCAGTGGATTCCCTACTATCCCCATCGCAGTTTCCGGGAGAACCTGTCGCGTTGCCGGGCGGCCTTCCGGGGCAAGCGGATCCGCCTGGTGGCCGTGCTGCTGGTCCCGCGCCTGCCTTACCGCCGCATGCGTCTGATAGCGTTGCTGCTCTCGCCCCGCGGGTTCCTCGCTTATAACGAGAACCTGGACAACTTCATGCTGCGGCCGCGTTGTGCCGTGACCATCCTTCGTCACGCGGCCTGGCGTATCCGGAATTTCCTGCACTTTCAGCTCAATCCGGGCGGCGGCGTCTATACTTTGTTCTGGTTCCTGAGACGCCCGCGTGGGTGGAAGTGGCCGCTGGCCTATCTGGCCGCGACCCTGGCGGGCCAAGTGGCCTGCTGGCGGAAGGCTCTGACGCCCGTGCGCCTGCCCGCGCCTGACCCCTCCGAGCCTCTCCAGGACGGCATTTCGGTTGTGGTTCCCTCCCGCGATGGGAAGTCCCTCCTGGCCCGCCTGCTTCCGGATCTGGTTGGGGAACTGGAGGAGTTTCCCTCGGAAATCATCGTGGTGGATAACGGCTCCCAGGACTCCACGGCGGAGTTCCTGGGCAGCTCCTATGCTGAGGTTCGCCTGGAGCTCGATGCCCAGCCTCTCTCGTTCGCGCGGGCTGCCAACTGCGGCATCCGCGCCGCTCGCTACTCGCACACCTGCCTGCTGAACAATGATATGACGCTCGAGGCGGGCTTCTTCGCTCCCCTTCGCCGCGCCTTCGATTTGGTGCCCGATTTGTTTTGCGCCACCGCCCAGATCCTGTTCCCGCCGGGCGCCCGCCGCCAGGAGACCGGCAAGGCCGCGATGGTCCCGCTACCCGATCGTCGCCGCACCGACTTCCCCATCCGCTGCGGGTTTCCGGCTCCAGGCGAAGACTTGAGCTACGTGCTCTACGGTAGCGGAGGGTGTTCCCTGTACGCTACCGAAAAGCTGCGCGCTCTGGGCGGCTTCAGCGAGATCTACCAGCCGGCTTACGTCGAAGACCTGGATGTTGGCTACCGGGCCTGGCGCCACGGCTGGCCGAGCGTGTTCTCGGCCGAAGCACGGGTGGTTCACCAGCACCGTGCCACCACTTCCCGTTACTTCACGCCCCAGGAGCTCGACCGTTGCCTGGAGATCAACTACCTGCGCTTCCTGGCACGGAGTGTAGCCTCGCCCCGGATTTTCCGGAAGCTCTGGCGGGAGGCCCTCTTCCGGCTCGCCAGGCGGGCGGCGGACCGCGATGAGGTCAGCCTGGCGGCGCTTTCCTGCGCCTGGCGGGCGCCTGCCTGGGTGCAGTGCGAATCCGGGGATGCGCTCTCTGAAGAACTAATCCTGGGCTTGGGCAGCGGCGCGGTGGCGGTCTTTCCAGGATGCAGAACGAATGGGCGCCCCCGCGTCCTGGTCGCCAGCCCCTATCTGCCCTTCCCGCTTTCCCACGGCGGCGCGGTGCGCATCTTCAACCTGATGAGGCGGGCGGCCGCGCACTACGACCAAATCCTGGTGGCCTTCGCCGGCGATCTGGCGACGCCGCCTCGGGAGTTGCTCGAGATCTGCGCCGAGATCACGCTGGTGCGGCGCACCGGAAGCCATCTCCGGCCTCGCACACGCCGCCCCGACATCGTCGAAGAGTACGACTCGCCGGCCTTCCGGGGCGCGCTGCGGCAGAGCGTGCGCAAGTGGCGCCCCTCCGTGGCCCAGCTCGAATTCACCCAAATGGCCCAGTACGCGCCCGATTGCGCCCCCGCCAGAATCATCCTGGTCGAGCACGACATCACCTTCGACCTCTGCCAACAACTGCTTCGCCACAGCGATGACTGGGACCTGCGCCAGGAATGCCCGCGCTGGCTGGCCTTTGAAACTGCCGCCTGGAAGACGGTAGATTGCGTCGTGACAATGTCGGAGAAAGACCGCCGCATGGTCGCCGGCGCGCGCTCGGTGTGCCTGCCCAACGGAGTGGACCTGGAGCGCTTCCGCCCCGCTGTGGTTGAGCCCGAGCCGACCCGGCTGCTGTTCATCGGCTCGTTCGCGCATTTGCCCAACCTGCTGGCGGTCGAGTTCTTCCTCAATGAAGTGTGGCCCCGCCTCCAGCCCCTCCAGCCTCGCCTGCACATCATTGCCGGCTTGCGCCACCAGTACTATCTGACCCACTACAAGAACCGCGCCCGCGTGGACCTGGCTCAGCCGGGCATCGAAGTGGAGGATTTCGTCGCCGACGTGCGCCCCGCCTACCAGCGCGCCGCCGTGGTCATCGCGCCGCTGGTCGCCTCCGCGGGCACCAACATCAAGATCATGGAAGCCATGGCCATGGGCAAGGCCATCGTCAGCACCCCGGCCGGCGTCAACGGCCTGGACCTCACGCCGGACCGGGATGTGGTGCTGGCCGAAAGCGCCGCCCAGTTCGCCGCGGCCATTCAGGATCTTCTCGAAAACCCCGAGAAACGCCGCGCCCTGGAGGCCGCAGCCCGCGCCACCGTCCAGCGCGACTTCGACTGGGACGCCGTCGCAGCCCGGCAACGGGAACTCTACCAGAGCCTGCACTACCTGGCTCGACCCTAGTGCATCGTCCGATTAGTCCTTTGGAGTATCCGCCTTGGGGGCAAAACGGGTACAGGCAACCAATTGCCTACTGCGCAATTGGACCCTGTCCCCGTTTTGCGCGGTCTTGATACCAGAAAGCACTTATCGGACGATGCACTAGTCAGAAGTTGCCCCGAGCCGGTGGCTCATTGACGATTGCCGATTGGCGTGTAGCGTTGCGCCAGACACCGCAATCGTCAATCCCGCAATCGTCAATGACTCAATCTGTAAATCTCTCTCACGAGTGACACGATCCCCTCCGGCACCAGGTGCTCCCACGCTTCCCCGCGCTGGATTCTGTCGCGCACTTCGGTCGCCGATAGCTCGTCGTAATCCTGCGCCATCGGCAGAGCATGGACCCGGCCCTTCATTTCAGCCGGCGCCTCGTAGCTTCCTCTTCGCGGGGCCACCAGCAACTGGTATTCCCGAAGCTGGTCCAGGATGGCGCCCGCCCGGCCGTAATCCCAGTTCAGGATGCGCTCGGCCGCGTCCCGCCCGCACAGGAAAAACAGTTCGGCGCCCTCGCCATATGCGTCGCGGCACTCCCGCGCGATGTCGATGAATAACCCACGCCGGGTCGAGCCGATCGAGCAGCGCGGCTCGCCCGACAAGGCCGCTTCCAGCATTCTCAGCCGGTCCTCAAAGCTCGCGCCTTCGTAATCCTTGTGCGGGAAAACGCGCGGCAGCACGAACAACACCTCCTCGATCACCGCCAGGCCCGCCCGCGCCAGCGCCAGGTGCGCCCGGGTGGGAGGATTGAAGGTCCCCGCCAGGATTCCGAGCTTTCCAGGCCTGCCCTCCGCGCGCCGGAAGAACTCCATGTAGCTATGCTAGCTGGTATGTCCAACCGCGTACTGCGCCTGGCTCTGATCGGGCAGGGCTTCATGGGCCGGGTTCACTCGAATGCCTGGCGGCAGGTAAAACATTTCTTCGACGTTCCGTTTGATCTGGACTGCCGCCTGATCTGCGCCCGCGATCGCGTGCGCCTCCAGAAGATGGCCGCCACCTGGGGCTGGGCCGAGATCGCCACCGACTGGCGCGCGGTCCTGGAGCGAGATGACATCGACCTCATCGATATCGCCGTGCCCAACGCCCTGCACGCCCCTATCGCCATGGCCGCCGCCCAAGCGGGCAAGATCGTGCTGTGCGAAAAACCGCTGGCGGTTTCGGCTGAAGAAGGTGCTGGCATGGTCGAGGCCGCGCGGCATCTGCCCACCATGGTCTGGTTCAACTACCGCCGCGTGCCCGCGGTGGCCTTCGCCCGCCGCCTGATCGAGGAGGGGCGCATCGGCCAGATCTTCCATTACCGCGCCACCTACCTTCAGCAGTGGGGCAACGATCCCACCCGCCCCCCGGACTGGAAGATCGACAAGGCCCAGGCCGGATCGGGCGTGCTCGGCGACCTGCTCTCGCATCTTATCGATACAGCGCTCTACCTGAATGGCCCCATCCGCGAGGTTACCGCGCTGATGCACACCTTCGCCGCGAGTCGCGAAGTGGACGACGCCACCCTGCTGCTGGCCCGCTTCGACAACGGCAGCCTGGGCACGTTCGAAGCCACCCGCTACGCCGTCGGATGCCCCAATCGCAACGCCTTCGAGATCCACGGCGCCCGGGGCATGCTGCGCTTCAACCTCGAAGACATGAACCAGCTCGAGTTTTTCGATGCCACCGAACCCCGCAACCTCCAGGGCGCTCGCAGTCTGCTCGTCACCGGGCCCGATCAGCCTTACTCGGGCAACTTCTGGAAGCCGGGCCACGCCATCGGCTACGAGCACACCTTCATCGCCGCCCTGGGGGACTTCCTCGATGCTCTCGCCAAGGGTCAGCCCTTCCACCCTAACTTCGAGGACGCCCAAGAAGTCCAGCAGGTGTTGGACGCCGTGGAGCGCTCCGCGCAAACCGGGCAGTGGGTTGCGGTAAATTGAGAAGTACATGTTCACCTGGATCTGCCCAAAATGCGGGCGAGAAGTTCTGCCCGCCTACTCGGAGTGCCCCCACTGCAAGGAATGGACGGCCGGCTCTGAAACCGTTCCGCCCGAATCCCCTCCGGCTCAGCCAGGCCCGCCCGCGGCTGCGCAGGCTGCGCCCGGAGCTGGGGGGCGCGCCGGTTTGCCTAGCTGGCTGCTCAGCGTCCTGTTCGCGCTCAGCTTCGTGGTCGTTCTGGGCGTTGGCTTTTACGTCTATCAGGCCCTCCAGACCCGCAAACAGCCTCCTCCCGCTGCGCCGGCCTTCGAACCGCCTACGCTGCCCACGACCGCCGCCGTCAAAGCCCATCCCATTGCCGCCCAGATCGAAGTCACCGGGTTGCGCCTGACCGAGGATTCCAAACAGAGAGCCTTCGTGCAGTTTGTGGTCGTCAACCACTCCGCTGCCGAAATCGGCGACCTGGCTGCCAACGTCAACTTGAAGGGCGTCACGGCACGCGGCGAGCAGCAGCCGGTGGGCACATTCTCCTTCAAGATCCCATTGCTCGGCCCGTACGAGTCCAAGGACTTGAAAGCCTCCGTGGACACCAAGCTGCGCGTCTACGAGCTACCGGACTGGCAGTTCCTACGGGCGGATTTCCAGATCACCTCGCCATGAGACCATCGCCCAGGACCAAGAAGCCCAAGACCGCAGCCGAGCGTAAACAGCGCGTCCAAGAAATCCTCCAGGCCCTCGATAAAACTTATCCCGCGGCCACTTGCGCTCTCCGGCACGGCAACCCCTGGCAGTTGCTGGTGGCCACCATCCTCTCGGCCCAGTGCACCGACAAGCGCATTAACGAGGTCACCCCGGGCCTCTTCCGGAAGTACCCCAGCGTGGCGGACTTCGCCCACGCCAGCCAGGCCGAGCTGGCCCAGGACATCCTTTCGACAGGCTTCTATAACGCCAAGGCCAAGTCGCTGATCGGCTCAGCCAAGAAAATCCTCTCCGATTTCGGCGGGGAAGTACCACGCACTATGGAGCAGATGCTCACCATCCCCGGCGCGGCGCGCAAGACCGCCAATGTGGTCCTGGGCACCGCCTACGGGATCGCCAGCGGCATCGTGGTGGACACCCACGTCCAGCGGCTGGCCCGCCGCCTGGATCTGACCAAACAGACCGACCCCGGCAAAATCGAACAGGACCTCATGAAGATCATCCCCCAGGAGAAGTGGATCGTCTTCTCGCACCAGTTGATTCACCACGGCCGCCGGTTGTGCGTGGCGCGCCGGCCCCGCTGCGCCGAGTGCCCCCTGGATACTATCTGCTACGCAAGGGACAAGACGACATGATTACGCGACGAACGTTTCTGGGTTCTTCCGCCCTGCTGGCTTCGGAGTTGTTCGCCCGGCCGGCCGATTCCAAGACACCCTCGCCGGATCTGGAGAAGCTGGGCTCCGTAGCGCTGCGCGAAGCCGCCAGGCTCAAGGCCGGCTACTGCGACATCCGGATCACTCGATACCGCAACCAGAACGTCTTTGTGCAGCTCACCCCGGAGCGCGGCACCGGCAAGACCCTCGAGGTCCCCGGCGTCTCCGACAGCGATAGCTTCGGTTTCGGCGTGCGCGTGATCGCCGATGGCGCCTGGGGATTCGCCGCTTCCCCCATCGTTACCCCTAAGGAGATCGCGCGCATCACCGCCGAGGCCGTGACCGTGGCCCGCGCCAACGCCGTCCTCAAGAGCCGGCCCGTCACTCTGGCCCCGGTAAAGGCCTACAAAGACCGCTGGACTTCGCCCTTGGAGCGCAACCCCTTCGATGTCCCGGTCCGCGACAAACTCGAATTACTGCGCGCCGCGGCCGCCGAGATCAAGAAGGAAAAACGCGTCTTCGCCGCCAGCGCCCTGCTGTGGTTCCGCTCCGAAGACAAGTACTTCGCTTCTTCGGAAGGCTCCTCCATTCAGCAGCTCGTCATCCAGACCTACGCCACCTTGACGGCCACGGGCGTGGACCTGGCCAACGGCATCACGCGCACCCGCAACTACTCGCCCGCGCCGCTCCAGACCGGCTTCGAGTACGTCCCTATCATGAATCTGGAGGAAAACGCGCGCCGCATCCGCGAGGAAGTGATCGAGCATCTGGCCGCGCCCCCCGTCCAGCCGGGCAAGAAGGATCTGGTGCTGTTGCCGAGTCACCTCTGGCTGACCATCCACGAAAGCATCGGCCATCCCACCGAGCTGGATCGCGCCCTGGGCTACGAGGCCAATTTCGCCGGCACCAGCTTCCTGACCCTCGACAAAATGGGCAAGGAGCGCATCGCCAGCGATCTGGTCACCTTCTATGGCGACCGCATCTACGAGCGCGGCCTGGCCACCGCCGGCTACGATGACGATGGCGTGAAGACGCTGCGTTTCCCCATCATCGAAAAAGGAATCTTCAAGCACTACCAGACCACGCGCGAGATGGCGCCTCTGGCCGGCGAGAAAGAGTCCAACGGCTGCTGCTATGCCGAGTCCTGGTCCAGCATTCCCTTCCAGCGCATGCCCAACATCTGGCTGGCCCCAGGCAAGCCGGAAACCACCCTGGCGGATTTGATCTCCGGCGTGGACGACGGCATCCTGATCGACGGCAACGGCAGCTTCTCCATCGATCAGCAGCGCTACAACTTCCAGTTCGGCGGCGACGCTTTCTACCAGATCAAGGGCGGCCAGAAGCGCAGCATGCTTTCCCGCGTGGCTTACCAGTCGCGCACGCCCGATTTCTGGCAGGCTTGCGACGCCATCGCCGGCCCCAGCCTCTGGCAGCAGTACGGCGCGCCCAACGACGGCAAGGGCGAACCCATGCAGGTCAACTCGGTGAGCCACGGCTGCTCGCCGGCGCGCTTCCGCCAGATCAACGTTATTCAAACGGACTAACCATGTTCACCCGCGAAGAAGCCCAAAAGCTGGCAGAAAAGATTCTCTCGTTTTCGACCTTCCCGGAGTGCTCCCTGATGCTGTCGTCCTCCGAGGATCTCAACCTGCGCTTCGCCAGAAACGGCATCACCACCTCGGGCTTCACCATCGAGCGCTCCGTCTCCATCTCCTCCACCCGCGACGAGAAGACCGGCTCCACGCGCACCGACCAGATCGATGACGACTCGCTGCGGGCCGCCGTCAAGCGCTCCGAGGAGCTGGCCTCGATTGCTCCGGCCAATCCCGAGCACATGCCACCGCTGGGCCCCCAGCAATACCCTGCCATCGACAACTACGATGAGGAGACCGCCCGGGCTCGCTCGCCCGTCGTCATCCCTCACATCCGCGCCATCATCGACGCCGCGGTCAAAGAGAAGCTGGTGGCTGCGGGCTTCTTCGAACGCTCCGCCTCCGCCTCTGCGGTCGCCAACAAGAACGGCCTGTTCGGATACAGCCGCTCCACCGACTCCCGGCTTAGCACCACCATCCGAACTTCCGACGGCGCCAGTTCCGGGTGGGCAGTTCACCCGGCCGTCCGCGTCGGCGAGATCAACGGGGCCGCTCTGGCCGCCACCGCCGTCGAGAAGTGCCTGAAGTGGCGCAAGCCCGTCCGCCTCGACCCCGGCAAGTACACTGTCCTGCTCGAAGCCAACGCCGTCGGCGACCTGTTGCGCATGGCCGGCTTCTCCCTTAACGCCCGCGGCGCCGAAGAGGGTCGCACCTTCCTCAGCAAGAAGGGCGGAGGAACGCTGCTCGGCGAAAAACTCTTCCCGGAAATCATCACGCTCTACAGTGACCCGTTCGATCGCAGGATGCCAGCCTCGCCATGGTCCATGGACTCGCTCCCCAACCGCAAGATGGCGTGGATCGAAAAAGGCGTGGTGCGCAATCTGTGGTACGACCGCTACTGGGCACGCAAGGCAGAGAAGGAACCTACTCCCTTCCCAACCTCGCTGGTGCTGGAGGGCGCCGACGCCAGCCTGGAGGATCTGATGCGCTCGGTTGACCGCGGCCTGCTGGTCACCCACTTCTGGTACATCCGCGTGCTCAACCCCAGGACCCTCCAGCTCACCGGCCTCACCCGCGACGGCCTGTTCCTGATCGAGAACGGCAAACTGGCCACCCCGGTAGTGAACTTCCGCTTCAACGAAAGCCCGGTCCGCCTGCTGGAAAACGCTCAGAAGCTCGGTCGCGTCGCCCGCACCCGCGGCTTTGAAGGCGGCTCCATGATCGCGCCTCCCATGGTTGCCTCGAACTTCACCTTCTCCAGCGTCTCCGACGCGGTCTAAAAGGGGACAGCACTCGTTGTGCACCCCGACCCCAGCGCCCCGCGTGTTTCTCCAGCCGCGTCACGAAACCCTGGCCACCCAACGCGCAACCCTTGTAAGTCGATTGGCGCAGGCGGCGCTCCGCCTCGCCCAGCAGGTATTCCCAGGTCTCGCTGTCCCATCCCGTCGGCGAGAGCTCCCGGTCCAGCAACAGCGGCCATGGGCGGGTTCCAATATCCACCCCGGCGCCACTGATTCCATGCCGCACGCCGCTTGACTATTTTCCAAGAACCACATCAACCCCGGCGAGAATCAGTTCCAACTTAGCGCGCGGGAGCTTACCGACGAGCTCCGTGATAAGCTCTCGATCCAATGTCACAATCTGAGAGACGTTGGCCACCGAGTCCCGCGGGAGCCCGGTAAGGCGGGGCGACAGAGCGACATTCCCCGGTGCGTTGGCCCATCGAAGGTTGCTGGTCAGCGGCACGCACACCACGGTACCGATTCGACTGCGGTTCAAGGCATCCCCCTGCACGACGACAACCGGCCTCTTAAACCCCGGACCAGATCCTGTACCAGCGGGCAGATCGGCCCACCAGACCTCGCCCTGCGATATCACCACTCGCTTCGCTCCAGGATGCGACGGGCGGCTGATGAAACGAATCTATCTGTCGAAGGTCCCAACTCGGTGCAAACTCGATCCATGGCTTCGGTGACATCTTCCCGCGCGTGCCGCGCCACGTACTCCTTGACCGCATCGCTGTACAGCCGACTCCGCGACTTCTTTGTCCGCCGGGCGAGCTGCTCCGCACTTTCGAACACATCGTCCGGAATGGAGATCGCCGTCTTCATACCTTTAGTATAACCCCGGCCTCGAAGCCAACACCTGGCGCTGGAACCAGAAGCGCCCCGAACTCCATGCGCTGCGACAAAGGCGGCAACATGCACTTCGAAAAACCGGTCCCCGCCGCTTGGGCCAGGAAGAACCCCTCTTCGCATTCCTGGCCGGCGCCCCGTGATAGACTCTTGATATGGGCCGCGTTGAAGAAATCGAACAGACGATCGATCGCTTGCCCTCCGATGAGTTTTTCCGGCTCGCTCGATGGCTGCGTGAGCGCGAACAACAGCGCTGGGATGAGCAGCTCGATCGCGATTCCTCTTGCGGCAAGCTCGACTTCCTGTTCGAAGAGGCCGATGCCGAACGCGAAAAGGGATCCCTTCGCGACTTCCCGCCATCCACATGAAGTCTGTTGCTACGAGGCGCTTCTGGGATCTGTTTCACGCTCTCCCCGAAGACATCCGGCGGCTCGCCATCAAAAACTACCAACTCTGGCGAGAGGATCCCCATCACCCCTCGCTCCAGTTCCAGTTGCTCAAAGGCAGCACGGATCGGTTCACGGTGCGCATCGGAGATCACTATCGAGCGTTGGGCCGCGTTGAATTGGACACAATCACCTGGAGTGAGCAAGCGCCATCCGGGCGTAAGCTGGGGCGTATGATGGATCTGGTTGGGGCTTGGAAACCGAGCCCCGCCCCTTTTCGCGCTATACTCGCTTTCTTGTGCGCTGGGTTGTTCTAGTCGCCTTGCCTTTGGTGGGCTGCACTATCCTTCCGGACACCTATCCGCCGCCCATCCAACGCCCCTCCTACGGCCCGGATCTCAATCCGGTGGGCCATTTTGTCAGCATGAACGGCCCCAACGCCGACGCCCACATCCTGCGCGATGTCAGCCCCGGCCTCGAAGCCGACGCCTGGCGCTGGACCCAAAAGCGCCCCGAGTCTCCAGTTCTATCTGGAGTTCACTGAGAACCTCCGGTTCGTGATGGACTTCGCGATTCCTGAAGTAACTTTCCCGCAGCGAGGGCCCGTCACCATTTCGTTCTTCATCAACGGCCACCTGCTCGACAAGGTGCGCTACGAAAAAGGCGGCGAGATGCATTTCGAAAGACCGGTCCCCGCGGCTTGGCTGCGGACCAATGCCGCCACGGTGGTGGCCGCGGAGATCGACAAGACCTGGATTGCTGCCGCCGATGGCGCCAGGCTGGGATTCATTCTTAGCCGCGCCGGGTTTGTCGAGTGATGCCACAGGCCCTCTACATTCTGTTCGGCGCAGCCTTCACCGTGGCCAGCAATACGAAGAACTCAACCAGGTACCACATAAACAT
>CAVRZY010000063.1:0-9415 GCA_963725415.1 uncultured Acidobacteriota bacterium
CTACTGGTCCGAGACCGAGGCCAAGGCCGGCGAATGTCCCCAGTGCGGGCGTCCCGTGCGCAAGCTCACCGAGAGCCGCCTATTTCTTCGCCCTCGCCAGACTACCAGGACCGTCTCGAAAAGCTCCTCAAGGAGCGGCCCGACTTCATCCAGCCCGATTTCCGCTCGCAACGAGATGATCGCCAACTTCCTCAAGCCCGGCCTCCGCGACGTCTGCATCTCCCGCAGCTCCATCAACTGGGCGTCCCCGTCCCCGTCAACCCCTCTCACGTCGTCTGGGTCTGGTTCGACGCGCTCCCCAATTACCTCTCAGGCGTCGGCTATCTCACCGACGACGAGCAGTTCCGCAAGTGGTGGCCCGCCGACGTCCACGTCGTCGGAAAGGACATCGTCCGTTTCCACACCCTGCTCTGGCCGGCCATGCTCATGGCCGCCGGCCTCGAGCTCCCTCCCGCGTCTACGCCCACGGCTTCGTCGTCGTCGAAGGCGCCAAGATGAGCAAGTCCCTCGGCAACGTCGTTGCCACCCGAGGACATCGCCGAGCGCTACGGCGCCGACGCCCTGCGCTACTACCTCATGCGCGAGATACCCTTCTGGAGCGACGGCTCCTACAGCGAGGAAAAGCTCGTCGGCCGCTTCAACCACGACCTCGGCAACGACCTGGGCAACCTGGTCCTGCGCACCCTCTCCATGATCGAACGCTATTTCCAGGGAAGATCCCTCCCGTCCCGCCGGCACCCGCCGAGGATCGGTCCCCGCTGGACAAGGCCCTGCGCGCCACCTCCCTCGAGGTCCACGAAAGCTCCGGACCCTTCATGGACGCCCTCGAATTCAACCGCGCCCTCGAAGCCGTCTGGGAGCTGGTACGTCTGGCCAATCGCTACGTCGAGGAGACCCAGCCCTGGGCGCTGGCCAAGAGCCCCGACACCCGTCCTCGCCTGGAAATGGTGATGTATAACCTCGGCCGAATCCTGTCGCATAATCTCCGTGTATCTCTCGCCCTTCATGCCCCAGACCAGCGCCAGCATCCGCGCCCAGTTCGCCCTCGGTCCGATCCCCGCCAGACTCTCCGAAGTCGCCGACCTGGGGACGCATCGTCCCCGGACGAAATTTCACAAGGGCCAACCCCTCTTCCCCCGGGTTCGAACCCTGACTCCTCTCAAGGTGCCCAACATGTCCTCCCGTGACTCGCTGAACCCCAAGGGAAAGAAGCGCATCGAAGACGTCGCCCGCGACCTGAAGCGCTACGACGTCGAAGCCTACTACTTCCTCCTCGAAGCCCTCGAGTTGGCCCTCAAGCGCATCGGCAAACGTCGTCACCTCACAGGCGCCGAGCTCTCCCAGGCCATCCGCGAACTCGCCATCGACCGTTTCGGATGCTCGCCCAGACCGTCCTGGAAAGCTGGGGCGTCAAATGCACCTCCGACTTCGGCCACATCGTCTTCGCCATGGTCGAAGCCGGCCTCATGAGCAAGACCGACGACGACTCCATCCACGATTTCGATGCTGTCTACGACTTCCGCGCGCACGTCTGCGCCCCGGTGGTGTCCATCAGGATGGCGCAGGAGAGGCCGGCCGTTTCGGCCTCGAAGATCGCGATGGGCTGCGGTGCGCCGTTGTCCCGGACCTCGAAGCGGTCCTTGGTCAGGCCGTTCAGGTACTTGCCCCGTTGGTCCAACACCGTGGCATACACTTCCACCAGCCGGACGCTGGTTTTGAACACCACGTCGGGATCCTGGGCCAGGGCAGCTCCCGACAGCCAGAGCGTTATGAGCAGCTTCATAGTGCCCCCAGTACCTCTGCCACCGCCTGATCGTCGATCTCCGCGAATGCCGCGAGCACCGCCTGCCAATCACGGACATCCGCGGCCCGCAGCTTCTGAAAAATAGCGTGGGCCAGCGGCTCCGCCAGCGCGCCCAAGGCCGCCGCCGGGATGCCAGCGCGATCCGTGTAGTCCGCCAGGTACAGTTTAAACTCCGCCACGCGCTCCGCGATTTTCCCGGGCTGCAGGTACCTCTCGTACTCCTCGTAAGGCGCCACCCGAACCAGGTGCGGATGGCTGCACCCCAACAAGCCCGGCATCGAAGCGCCCAGCCACTGGAGGCGCGAGCCATCGTTCCGCGCCGTGGCCTCCCGCAGCGCCTGCGTCACCGGCGAGGGGCGGGGATCGTCCCGGTAGCGCCGCAAATACTCCTCTCCCAGAAAATACAGATCACTCAACGTGACGGCTTGCCGCGCGGCCGCCCAGTTTCGCAACGTTATTCCGTTCAGCAACGCCCCCCGCCGGGTCGCGGACAGCAGTCCCTGCGTCGCCTCCGCCAGGCCGGAAACGAGAGCCGGTTCTACCGCGCTCCCCAGCACCCACTCGCGTCCCATGCGGATCTTCAGACCCAGCAGGCGCAGGTCTTCGTCCCGAAGCTGTCTCCAATCCGTGGCCCGCAGCGCGGCGATCTGCGCGCATTGCCCCGCGTCGATGCCACCGCCGATCGATTTAATCGCCAGTGGGCAGGCCGCCCCTGGGAAATTCGCGAAGCCCCCGGTCAGCCGCGTGCCCGCCCTGTCGCTCGTAATGTACACATCAGAAGCCGGAAAAACGGCCTCCTCCCTTTTCTCGTGGAGGGCCACGAACTGGTGCTTGCGCAGGAGCAGCGGATCTTCGGAAACCGGCAGATCATCCGGACTGAGAAAATAGGCGTAAATGATCCCGGCGAGCGCCAATCGCACCTGCGGGTTCATCTCGGAGAGAAGCTCGCGCGAAGGCTTCTCCATCCCCTTCCGGTCGGCCACCATCTGCCTGATCCGCGGCGGATGAAACGCCTGGAGGTTTTTCAGCTCCCGGCCCTTAATGCCGAGCGACTTCGGGATCTCCACATCTGGGAGGCGCGCGCTGGCCGCCGCGCGGTCCCCCGCCACGTCGTACAACTCGAATAGCGTACTGAGCCTTGGGACCTTCTGCAACTCCAGCACCCGCTGATACCGCGCGCGGCGGATCTTCACCGCGTCGATCTGTTGACTGGCGCCGTTCAGCTCGAAGCTCACCGGCGACTGGCGGCCCAGCAGCATTTCGCGAATCGCTTCGTCCGGGTCTGCCGCGCCAGACGTCATCTGCCGCACCAGCTCGAGCGAGGCCCGCGTCCAGTCGGCGGGGGAAGCAGCCGCGCTGAACCGCTCGCACAGCACTCGGAACAGCGTCGCGCTGCGTTTCTCCTCCAGCGCCCCGGACTGCTGCGCCAGGCAGAGCAGTTCGATGAGCGCGTGCAACTGCCCGGCCGCGGCGTTCAGTTCCAGCGTGGAGAGCCTACGCAGCTTGTCCCGCAGTTTGAAGAACAGCTCGAAGTCCCGCCCGCTCAGGCCCGTGAGCGTCGCGAAGTAGGAATACGCTCCCTCACTCTCGACTATCCGCTCGGCGAGCATCCGCGCCGACGCTTCATCCAGCGCCTCTTTCCGGTGCGCGTCCACCCGCGCCACGGCCAGGAATTCATCCAGCCCCGAGCGCTTCAACCGATCCCGCACGTGGCGCTGGCGCGCCAGGCGCAGCAGGATCTCGTCATCGTCCTCAACCCCCGCCTTTGCCGGCCCTGCTGTCCACGCCCCGCGACCCCCCGGAAACCTGACTCTTCCTTGGGCATCGAGCGGCACAGCGCGCAGAAAATCCACCAGCGGGCTGTCGTTCGCCTGCTTGTCGGCGCCGACCTTCAGCTCTGGCGCCTCCCGGAACAATTCGTAAAAGCCGGCCAACCGCCGCGCGCTTTGCGTCAGGAACCGCTGATGTTCCGCATCCAGTTGCGCCGCGATGAAGAAGAACGCCACCAACCGCCCCTCGTCCTTCTCGAATAGAGCCGGAAGAACTGCGCCGGTTGGGCTGGCGCCGCGCCCACCAGCGTTTCCCAGATCGGCGCCGCCGCGCTCCCCCGCTCCACGCTGAGGGCCGACGAGTAAAGGTAGAGCAGCGCCGCGTATCGCTCCACGAGGTCTTTCAGCCCTATGCCGGCCATGAGCGCAGAGACGGTCTTTTCATCCAGCGCGCTCAGCCCCACGTAGACTCTGGCCAGCCGCGGGTCCCGCGCCACGGCTTCCGCGAAGCCGCCCGGAGGGTTCTCCTTCGGATAGAACTGCCGGCGCCAGGCTTCCTCATCCACCCCCACGGGCGCCCACTCGTACGGCAAATCGAACGAGAAGGGCTTGCCGGATTCGAAGGCTTCCTGGAGCGCCACCCCGTCCACGGCCAGAGCGTTCGCCGATTCCAGGCGCGTGCCCTCGGCAGTCTTTTCATCCGCCTCCATGGTGGCGCGCTTCTGCAAGGCGCGTATCCTCCAACCCAGCAGGTTCAGCACCTTTTCTGTGTTCCCCAGCGGCTTCCGATCCGCAAAGGAAAGCGTGATGGTCACCCGGTTGCCGTTGCGCGTGCCGAACGACTCCAGGGCTGCCAGCCTGCGGAAGTATCGCTGGAGGCGGTCGACATACGTAGCCGCTGTCCTCCGATCGACCAAGTCCGTGTGCTGGACGATGGTCCGGCAGTAATGGGCGAAGAACCGCTCGGGCGGCGAGTTCTCCTTACCCCGCGCTACGAACGCCAGCGCCTCCAGCCCGCCCGGGATCCAGATCCCCTTTCGCTGAGGCTCGCCGGCCGCACCAAACCAGGCTGCCGCCTGGGTACTTCCGACGGCACTCAGCCGCTCCCGGAACCAAGCCGCCCGCTCATCGTCACCGTCCCGCAGAGAGACCAGCATCCCCCGTTCCAGCGCCTGACGATATTCGGCGGACCCCGGCGCGGATTTCTCGAGCGCGCCCGCCCACGCGGCGTACGCTCGTGCGGCTGCCGTGCCCGAGATGTCTTCCAGCTTGGCAGCGCGGCCGAGCAGCGCCACATCCGCCTTGGCCTCTGCGGCCTTGCGAATTTCCCGGCGCACCTGGTAGAAGTCCCCCTGTCCCCACAGGCAGAGTACTGTGGTGGAGATTTCCAACAGGATTACGCAGCGCAGACGACTCACAGGCCTAGCCGGTCATTATCCAGGATTTCCCTTTCTAGCATCCTGGCCGGCATCCAGTATACACCGAGCCGCCTCCCAAATGAACCGGACTTGAGCCGGACGACCCGCTGCGGTATGCTTCTTGAGCGAGATTCGAGATAGTCACATGATGGACCAGCAGAGCACGAAATGCAGCCGACGGGATGTGCTCAGGGCCGGCTTCGGCGCCGGGTTGGGTTTCAGGCCCGCCCTGGCGCGGCAGCACCCGCACATCCTGCTGTTGATGGGCGATCAGCACCGCGGCGACTGCCTGGGCGCAGACGGCAACAAGGTCATCCACACGCCCAACCTGGATCGCATCGCCGCGGAAGGGGCGCGCTTCCGCTGCGCGTATTCCTCGACGCCCACCTGCACTCCCGCGCGCAGCGCGCTGCTAACCGGGCTTTCGCCCTGGCGCCACGGGATGTTGGGCTACGGCCGCGTGGCCGAAAAATATCCCCTCGAACTACCGCAGGCCCTTCGCGACGCCGGCTATTACACGCTGGGGATTGGCAAAATGCACTACCACCCGCAGCGCAATCCGCACGGCTTCCACCAGGTGCTGCTGGATGAGTCGGGCCGCGCCGAGGAGCCGGGGTTTCGCAGCGACTATCGGGCCTGGTTCTGGTCGGAGGCGCCGGGGCTGGATCCCGACGCTACCGGGATCGGGTGGAATGATTACCGGTCGAGGGCCTACGTCCTGCCCGAGCGGCTGCATCCCACGCAGTGGACCGGCGAGACAGCGGTCCGGTTTCTTCAACAGTACGACCGCGCCGAACCGTTCTTCCTGAAAGTGTCGTTTGCGCGCCCGCACAGCCCTTACGATCCGCCGGAACGCCTGATGCGCCGCTATGCCGATGCCGACCTGCCGGAAGCCGCCGTGGGACGATGGGCCAACCGGTACGCGCCGCACAGCGACGACTCAAACAGCATCTGGCACGGCGACATGGGCGCCCAACAGGTGCGCCGCTCCCGCCAGGGATACTACGGCTCGGTGACCTTTGTGGACGAGCAGATCGGGCGCATCATCGAGGCACTGGACAAGCGCGGCTGGCTCGACGAGACCCTGATCCTTTACACCGCCGATCACGGCGATATGACCGGAGACCACCATCTGTGGCGAAAGTCGTACGCCTATCAGTCCTCCGCCCGCATCCCCATGTTGATGCGCTGGCCCACGGGATTGACAGTCGCCAAACGGGGCCAGGTGTTGACTCAGCCGGTCGAGCTGCGCGATATTCTCCCAACCTGTCTGGATCAAGCCGCGGCTCCACCGAAACAGGAGTTAGATGGACGCAGCCTGCTCTCCGCAGTGAAAGGACAGGAGTGGAGACCTTATATTGACCTCGAGCACGACGTCTGTTACAGCCCGGCCAACCACTGGAATGCGCTCACCGACGGCCACTGGAAGTACATCTTCCACGCGCAGGACGGCCAGGAACAACTTTTCAATCTGGATCATGATCCCATCGAGCTGGCCGACCTGGCTTCCGACGCCGCCTACCAGACGCAGCTCCGGCAGTGGCGGAACCGCCTGATCGATCACCTGGCCGTGCGTGGAGAGCAGTTTGCAAAAGGCGGCAGACTGCAACTGCGGCCCAAGAGCTATCTCTATTCGCCAAACTATCCGGGGTGCAGTTGCCATCCGGTGCGAACTTGAAGCCGAGCTTCTGGCTGCTCGCGGTCTGTTGCGGGGCCGTTGCTGCCGCGCCGCCCAGGAAAGCCACCATCCTCTGGCTGGATCATGCCGCGGCTGCCGACGCCAATAACCAGCTAAGTTACGGCTCGGTTCTCGAACTTCTCGGCTACCAGACCAAGGTATCCAGACTTAGTAAGTTCACCCTCGCGCCGGCCGAGTCTGATGCGGTCTTAGTTGTCCCCAGGGGCGCGGGCGCACGCTTCAGCCAGAAACAACAACAGGAGATTCTCGAGTATCTGGCCGCGGGCGGATTGCTGGTCGCTGACGGGCGGCAGGCGTGGCTCGAGAAGCTGGGCTTCCGCTGGTCGGGGCAAAGCGCCTCGGTCTCGACGGTGACCGATCTGCTGTATCCGGAGATGTCCCTGTACTGGCAGGGGCAAGATCCCGTGGAACGTTTCACCCCGCCCGGCGGCGTCCGCGAGCTGATGGTCGATAAGGAAAGCGGCCAGGTGCTGGCGCTGGCCGGCAGGCAGGGCGCCGGGCGCTACCTCTACCTGGCCGCTCCCCTGGACCCACATACCGGGGACGCTGTCAGTCACTACCCCTACTTCCCGCAATATCTCGCCGAAACATTTGGCGGAAATGCGCCTGCTCGCAGCCCGCGCCTGGAGGCCTATTTCGATCCGGCCTTCCGAGCTGGCGCAGACCCGGAGCGACTGGCTGCGTCCTGGCAAGGTGCAGGCATCCACACCATCTACGCAGCCGCCTGGCAGCAGCCTTTCCCTTACGGCGACCTGGTACAGG
Organism: uncultured Acidobacteriota bacterium; assembly: GCA_963725415.1. Classification (GTDB taxonomy): domain Bacteria; phylum Acidobacteriota; class Terriglobia; order Bryobacterales; family Bryobacteraceae; genus CAVRZY01. Next base: position 7,453 of record CAVRZY010000063.1, read on the forward strand.
CCTGCCATCAGCGCGGGCTGAAGGTTTACGCCTGGCTCGCTTTCCCCATGGTCACCCGGAAAGTGTGGGACGAGCATCCGGAATGGCGCGAGCGCACCGCTGCGGGAGCGGACGGCCACATCGGCTGGCGCTACTCGATGAACCTCCAGGACCCGGCCTGCTTCCGCGCGGCCATGGACTGGATGACGACCATGCTGCGCGCCCACCCTTGGGACGGCGTGAACCTCGCCGAACTTAACTACGACGCCGACTTCAACGACTACCTGCGAGCCGACCGCTTCGTCCCAATGAATGACGACGTCCGGCGCGAATTCCAGCGGCGTGCAGGTTTCGATCCCGCGCTGCTGTTCCAGGCCGGCTTCGAGCTATTACCACCAGCAGAATCCGAAGGCGCTCCAGCAATTCTTGCGATATCGCGAGGAGATCGTACTGGACTGGCACCGCCGTGTGCTGGAGAAACTCGAAGCCCTGCACCGCACCGGGAACTGGGAGGTCATCGTGACTATGCTGGACAGCCTGCACGGCGACTACGTGCGCTCCGCCCTGGGTGTGGACTCCCGCCGTATCGCAGCTTTAATGAAGCGATTCGATTTCACCCTCCAGGTGGAGGACCCGGCTCATTACTGGGCGCAGCCGCCGGATCGCTACCGGCGGTTTGCGAAAACCTACCTGAGGCTGGTGCGCGATCGGCGGCGGCTCATGTTTGACGTAAATGTGATGCCGGATCGCGACCTCTCAGGCACTACCCTGCCCTCGGCCACCGCGACCGGCACGGAATTGGCTCGAACCATCGCCGCCGCAGCCTCCGCCTCGGGGCGCGTGGCCATTTACTCCGAGCACACCGTCGCCCCACACGATTGGGTATTTTTGAAAATGGTGCCATCGTGCCGCGCGTGCCCAAACTGATCGGCTGGCCGTTGCTGGGCGCCTGGGGCTACGGAGTGCTGTACTTCATGGTCAACCGGGCCATTTACTTTCCACACAAATACCCGCAAGGCTTGTGGCAGTATCAATCGCAACTGCACGCCACCGACGTGTGGCTGAGGACCAGCGACGGCGTGCGCTTGCACGCCTGGTGGGTCCCGCAGCCCGAGGCGCGCCTGACCACGCTGTTCCTGCACGGCAACGCCGGCAACCTCACGCACCGCGTCGGACACCTCCAGCAGATCACCGCGGCAGGCTCGGCCGTATTGATCCTGGACTACCGCGGGTACGGGAAAAGCGAAGGCCGGCCGACCGAGAAGGGTCTTTACACCGACGCTGAGGCGGCCTACCAGCATTTACTTGAGGCGGGCTACCCAGCCGGCCGCATCGTGCTGCACGGCGAGTCCCTGGGCTGTGCAGTGGCCGTGGAGCTGGCCTCCCGCCATCCGTGCGGAGGCCTGGTGCTTGAGGCGCCGTTCAGCTCGGCCCGCGACGTAGCCGCGCGGGTGCTCCCCGTACTCGGCCCGCTGGTGATCTGGAGCTACAACTCAAAGCAAAGAATTGCCCACGTGCGTGCGCCCCTGTTGATCATGCACGGGGACCGCGATGAGGTGATCCCATTCGATCTGGGCCGCGCGTTGTTCGACGCCGCTCCCGAGCCCAAATCCTTCTGGGCCATTCCCGGCGCGGGCCACAATGACATCATTCAGGCCGCCGGCCTCGCCTACCGCGACCGCCTGCGGGCGTTCTATCAGTCCTTGAGGTAATCGTCGTTCCCCCCAAGCTGGCAGCGCCCCGGGGACCCGATGCGACGTTGGCCTTTCGGGATGGTATGATGCCTGTGTGAACTAGGGTATGAAGAGACGAGTCACTGTTAGCATCAGCAAGGCCGCTCTGGATTACGTGGACCACTCCATCGGAAAACGCGGTCCGTCCAGGAGCCAGGTCATTGAGTCTCTGATCCGCGAGTCCTGGCGCCGCAAGCGCGAAGGACAACTCGCCGCCCTGGCCAGGGACTTTTTCGCCACCCAAGCATTGC
>CAVRZY010000064.1:0-5942 GCA_963725415.1 uncultured Acidobacteriota bacterium
TAGGTTTATGACCCGTCTGCTCCAGCATCGTTCTGGCGCTGCCGCTGTCCAGGGTCAGCGGCTTCTCGCACAGCACGTGGATTTTGCGTTCCAGGAACCACACACTAATCTCGAAGTGACTCACCGGCGGAGTGCAGATCAGCACGGCATCCAGGTCAACCTGCGCGGCCATTTCCTGGTAAGACCTGTAGCTCCGGCAGCGCAAGGCCTCGCCCAGAGCTTGGGCAGCCTCCAGCCGGACGTCCGCCACGCCCACCATCTCGCCCTCTTCCAGGTCCTGGAAGATCCGGCCATAGGCCTGCCCGATGCCTCCCGCACCCGCCAATCCGAACCTCAGCCTTTCAGGCATCTCTGCCTTCCTGGGCGCACTGCCCGGCCGCCCAGCGAATCGATTCGGCTATGTAAGTCACGTGCGATTCTTGGTAGCGCTCGTTCCAGGGGAGCACCAGAATCCGCTCCAGCGCCTCGTAGACGCCGGGGAATCGGCGCCGGTCATAGTCCAGCGCCTCCGGGCGGGCCAGCGTGAACGGGTAATGGCTCCTGCCGAAGGTGCGCTGTTCCCGGAAAATCTCGCACTCGAAAGCGGGCTTTTGAATGTACCTGGGGCTGGAGGATACTCCTTTGGTCTTCAACAGGCGCCCCATCCTGACCGCCCCTCCCGGCACGATCTCGTCGTCCACGCGCAGGCAGTACTTCCAATAGGTCGAGACACAGTTCGGCTCCGAGACCGGGGTGTGGATTCCTGCTACCCCCTGCAAGGCCTCCGTCAGCAAGTGTGCGGCTCGAATCCGGTTCGCAACTGCCCCTTCCAGCTTGGGCAATTGCGCCACCGCTACGGCGCCTTGCAGTTCCGTCATGCGGTAATTCAACGCCAGAAAATAGTGGTCCGGATTCGGATCCCCGTATCCCCAGGCCTTGTTGACGAACAGAAATGCCCGGCGCGCTAGCAGCGGATCGTTGCTGGTAATGAGCCCTCCCTCCCCGGTGGTGATGTGCTTTCCCTGCTGAAGGCTGAAGCACCCCACGGCCCCCATGCTTCCCACCAAATGCCCGTTGTGGCGCGACAGAAAAGCCTGGGCGCAATCTTCAATCACCGGCAGGTGGTTCGCCTTTGCCAGTTCCATGATTCCCGCCATATCGCACGGGGTCCCGAAAAGGTGCGTAGCCATGATCGCCCGGGTACGCGGGCTAAGGCAGGCCGCAATGGTTTCCCGGGTCACGTTGAACGTGCCCGGATCCACGTCCGCAAAAACCGGAATCGCGCCTTGATAGAGAATCGGCGTCAGCGCCCCCATGTCGGTGATCGGAGTGGTGATGATTTCGTCTCCCGGATCCGGGTTGATGGCGGCGATCGCGGCGTGAATGGCGCTGGTTCCGGAACTGCACGCCACCACGTGCTTCACCCCCAGGATCTCGGCAAACTGCTGCTCCAGAGCTTTCACCAAGCTCCCTTTCGTGCTGGTCAGCGTGCCGCTGCGAACCGCTTCCGCCAGTAACCCGATCTCCTCCTCGCCCAGGGTCCGACCCAGCTGTCCTGATCGGAGGGGAGCGCCAGCGCTTCATTCCGGCTTTCGGAAATGGCCATGCGACCTTCTTTCACTCGAACATCGGACTATTCTAGCCCCAACCGGCCGCCCCTGCCAGGCCCCCGAATCCGCGCCACCAGCAGCTCCGCCATCAGCCCAAGATGCCCCACAATCGTCCTCAGTACTTTCATCTTAGAGTGACCCAGTAAACGCGCTTCCAGCGTTGCCGGGTATTCGACGATCCTGGATCCCTGTTGGTCCAATCGCGCCAGCATTTCCGTGACGCCCAAGAACCTGCCGCGTTTGACACGGAGCCCATTGAGGGCGCTCTTCCGATAGACTCGAAAACAGCTCGTGTAAGTGAACAGCTTATTCCTCAGGAGACTGCGGTAAAGGACAGAGGCGCTCTGCGACAGTTTCAGCCGCCAGGCCGGCACATTTCCTACCCTGCCCTGGGGATGATAAGGCGACGCCGTTACCATGTCCACTCCTTCCCTCAATAGGGGGATCATTCCTTTGAGCTGGAGCGGGTCGTAACTACAATCGCTGTCGATCGAGCAGACGATTTCGGTCTTCGCTTCACGTAGCCCCGTCAGAATCGCTGCCGCTACGCCCTGGTTGCGGCCGTGCCGTACCACTCTGTAGTCCGGCCTGCCGCCGAAAGTCGCTTCCAACTGCTCCGCCGTGCCGTCGCTGCTGCCGTCATCCACAAACAGGTACTCCACCTCGTAGTCGGCGTCCAGGCTCGCTTGCAGGCCCTCCAGCGTATTAGCCAGGTAAGGGATGACCTCCTTTTCGTTGAAACAGGGGATCACGATGGTCACCGCCTTCCTGCCGCCGGCCTTCTGGCGTGGCGCTTCGCCCTTCCCCGGCGCCTCAGACCATCCGATCCTCAAGACCGGCTGCTCGCTGCCCGCCTCCAATCCCAGGTGCCTGGCGATTCCGGTGAATTGGTAGCTTTCGAGACATTCCTCCAGGATGCGGCAGCTTCTCTCCAGATGCTGGTAGTGAGCCCGGCGAGCCTGCAAACTCGCCCCGCTGATCCTGGGCTGCGCTGGATCGAACTCCCAGAGGTGAAAGTTCAGTACGAACGCGTCCTGGTGCCGCAGGCGCCAGTGCCGGATCGCTTGCCTGGTCAGCCCAACCGGCAACCTCCGCAGCCAGCTTCCCGCTCCAATCGGCAGATTGAACCCCAAGACCGCGCAACTCGACACCGGCACTTCCCACAACACTCCTTGCGGATATCGAACTGCGTGAATCGCTGCCGGGCGCCGAACAGTTCCGAATCGCGGCGGGATTGCGCATTGATAAGCGTAGCCAGCTTCCACCAGCAGCGCCCCTGTTTTCGAGTCAGCGGAACCACCCCGCTCTTCGGCGTTCCAGTGTCCGTAAACCCGCCTCCCGCTCGCCCTCTGCACCGCTTCGCGCGACCTCGCCAGCTCCGCCCGTAACTCCCCCTCTGACAATACCCCAGCATTTCGAACATCGTAGCTGCGGCTTGCCACTTCGTGGCCCCGCTGCGCCACTTCTCTTACCAGGTCCCTGTGTTGCTCGGCCACCGGCGCGAAAACGAAAAAGGTGGCCTGCGCGCCAGACTGCCCCAGTAGGTCCAATAACTTAAGGGTGCTCTCCTCTAACCGGCTCTGGAAACGATACCACTGCTCTGGCGGTATCAGTTCGCGGAATGTCCGGGCCTGGAAGTAATCTTCCACAACGATGCTTAACAGCCCCCGGTGCTTCTTGCTCGCCGCCCCTGCACCCATTCCGGCTCCTGGCCTCCACAGGCCCTCCATTTTACACTGCCTGCCCGGCCGCACGAAGCCGTCCCGCAACCGTCCTCAACGGCGGTATAATGCTGTAGCCCACGGCTTCGAAACCGAAATCCTGGGGCAACGCAGACGGCCGCGCCGGTCGCGCCCGTCTCCGCGTCTGCTCTGGCGATCCCGTGCGGCCAAGCCATCCCCCCGGGGGTGGCTCGGGAGAAATGGCAGCATTGCTCCCCGACAAGACCATAAGGAAAGGACCTGCGTCATGCCAGGACTATTTGCTCTTAGTATCAATCCTGACGAGTACAAAGGGGACTTCGCAGAAGATCTGTTCCTCGGCACATTCTATCACCAGCATCTCGGCGAAGAATATTCCGGACTGTCCACTTCCGCCGACGGGCAGTTTCAGGTTCGCACCCATCGGGGACTCTTTCGGGTAACTTTCAGCGCAGATTACCAAGACCTGCGCGGAACGGAAGGAATCGGCTACTGCGGTCTCGTCAGAGAGCCTCACTTCTCCGATTCTCGGTTGGGCAAGCTCTCCTTTTGCTCCTCCGGCAACATCACCAATCTCCAGGCACTAATAGAACGCTTCAAGACGTTCGGCCATATTTTTACCAGGGAAGATGATATCGAGATCATTACTAAACTGGTCGTCCAGGGCAACGATGTCATTGACGGCATCAAGAGGATGACCAAAGAGATCGAGGGCGCCTACTCGCTTCTGATTCTTGCCGAGGAAGGAATCTATGCCGTGCGCTGCCCAACCGGCCACTGGCCTTTGGTTATCGGCGAAAAGGCCGGCGCCGTGGCGGTGGCCTCCGAGTCCGGCGGCTTTGGCAATCTGGGGTTTACGCGACTGAGAGATCTGGAGCCGGGAGAGATCATCCTGCTGAAGAACGGCCACTGGGCGACCAAGGATGTAATCCGAGGCTCGACGCTTCAACCCTGTAGCTTCTACTGGGTCTATACTGGTTTTCCCAATAACATCTTCGAGAACATTCCTGACTCGTGGGTCAGAAAGAGGTTGGGCGCTGCCCTGGCTCGCCGAGACATCGAAAGAGGATTCGTCCCCGACGTTGTTATTCCCATTCCGGATTCCGGCAGGTTCCATGCCATCGGGTATCATCAGGAGTTCTGCCGTCAGATGATGGCCGGGACAATCACCCGGATGCCGCTTTACGATGAGCTTCTGCTCAAGTATCCCTATGCCGGCAGAAGTTTCATTCCTCAGGACCAAGCGTTGAGAGACCGCGAGGCCCGAATCAAGCTCTTGGCCAGCGGCGAGGATTGCCAGGGCAAGGTGGTGGCGGCTTGCGACGACTCCATTGTCCGGGGAACTCAGACTCAGACCGATCTGGTGCCCAAACTGAGACAGGCGGGGGTCAAAGAGATTCACTTCAGAATCTCCAATCCCGAGCTGCGCTCGCACTGCGTTTGGGGAAAGACCACCAAGAAGGGCGAGGTCTTGGCTTCCAGGATTCCTTCAATGGAAGACCGAATTGCGTTCCTGGGCGTGGACGGCCTCGAGTACAACACCATTGAGGATCTGGCCGAAGCCATCGGCCGCCCCAGAGAAAGCCTCTGCGTGGACTGTTCCCTGGGTTGAGCGAGTCCAGGAAGCGCGCCCTGCTGAACTGCTGAATTCTGGTGAGCCGGGCGGGACTCGAACCCGCGACCCTCTGCTTAAAAGGCAGATGCTCTACCGCCTGAGCTACCGGCCCCTGGGATCATCGGCGGGTCATCCCTTACAATAGCACACGCGCTCACCGCCGTCACCAGCCGCCCAGACCGCCGACCTCCGCCAGCCAGTGTGTCAGAATGGTGGCATGTCCGAAATCATACTCATCGCCAGCGGAGACCTGAGGCCCTCCGCCAATCAGAACTGCTGGCCGGCCCAGCAGCGCGCCGAAGAGGCCGTCATGGCCGCTATTCGCCGCGAAGGGCGAGAGGTCAGGCGCGGTCATCTGTACGATCCAGAGAAAGGCCACGGATTCATAGATAGCCAGAAATACGGCATGGAGATCTTTCGCCGGATCACTCCGGACGCCCCTCTGGTAGTGGTCGAGGCGGTTTGGCAGTACAGCCATCATGTCTTCGCCGGGCTGCTCACCCACCGCGGGCCCATCCTCACCGTGGCCAACTGGAGCGGCGAGTGGCCCGGCCTGGTAGGCATGCTCAACCTCAACGCCTGCCTGACCAAAGCCGGCGTCCGCTACAGCTCGCTGTGGAGCGTGAACTTCCAGGACGACTTTTTCGTCCAGGGCCTGAAGCGCTGGCTCAACGGCGAGACCCTCGTCCACGACACCAGCCACGTGCACCGCCTCAAGGAGTTCAAGCTGCCCCGCAAGGCCACGCGCATTGGCGGTGAAGCGGCGCGGCAGCTCAAGCGCGACAAAGCCATCATGGGCATTTTTGACGAGGGCTGCATGGGCATGTACAATGCCATCATCCCGGACGAGCTGTTGCAGCCTACCGGCGTCTTCAAGGAGCGCCTCAGCCAGTCGGCGCTCTACGCCGCCATGCTCCGCGTCCCCGAAGAAGAAGCCCACGAGGTCCGCGCCTGGCTGGACGCGAAAGGAATGCGTTTCCTCACCGGCCCCAACCCGGAAACTGACCTGACCGACGACCAGATCCACGGGCGATTGGT
>CAVRZY010000065.1:0-22786 GCA_963725415.1 uncultured Acidobacteriota bacterium
CAATACGCCGCCGCACGCGGTTTGTTGCTGTCGTTGGTTCCGTTTGTCGCACTCCTGCTCGCTGGCGACCTGCTGCTCCACGCGGATCAGCGCCTGAGCGAAATCCTGAGCCAGCGAGGCTGGTTCTATGCAGTGCTCGGCCTGGGCGGTTTGTTGGCGCACCTGCGGCGGAGGGTGTGGCTGGCGGCGCTCGACCGCCGCTTCTTCCGCGAGCACTACGATGCGCAACGGGTGCTGCGCGGGGTGGTGGAGGAGATCCGGCAGGCCGGCGGCTTCGAGCAAGTGGCGCCTCGAGTGGTCGCGCAGATCGAGGCGGCGCTTCATCCGGAGTTCGCCGCGCTGCTGCTGCGGCAACCGGGGGAGGCCAGCTATCGCGTCCTGGCGGCCAAGGAGAAAGCCCCTCCACCTATCCCGGCCGACAGCAAACTGATGGGTTTGGTGCGCCTGTTGGGCAAACCGGTCGAGATCTCGCAGAGCGAGACGGGCTGGTTGAGGCGCCAATTGCCGCACGAAGAGACCGAGTTTCTGCGCCAGTCCCGGCTGGAGTGGCTGTTCCCGATCTCGCTGGCCACGGACCGGCCCGAGGCCCTGCTGGCGCTGGGGCCGAAGCGCTCCGAAGAGCCCTACTCGCGGGAAGATCAGGACCTGCTGGAGGGGATTACGGCCAGTCTGGCCCTGCTGTTGGAGCGGTCCCCCACGCCCGCCATCGCTCGGGAGGGCTTGGAGCCCGTTCCGGGCCTGCTCGCACGTCGCTATCGGTTCGAGCGGCAACTCGGCCGGGGCGGCATGGGGGCGGTCTACGAAGCGCTGGACACGGAACTGGAGCGGCGCGTGGCCGTCAAGCTGATCCGCTCTGACCTCCTAGCCAGCCCAGAGGCGGCAGCCCGATTCAAGCGGGAGGCCAAGGCCGCCGCCAGTTTTTCCCATCCCAATGTCGTAACCGTTTACGATTTCGGCGTGGCCGAGGACCAGCGCGCCTACCTGGTCATGGAACTGCTGCACGGCTGCACGCTGCGGCAGGAACTCCGCCAGCGCGGACATCTGCCGGCGGCGCGGGCGCTGGAGATTCTGCGTGGCGCCTGTGCAGCCGTCGAGGCAGCTCACCGCCGCCGGCTGCTGCACCGCGACCTCAAACCGGAGAACATCTTCCTAGCGCAGGTGGAGGGCCTGGAAACCGCTAAGGTTCTGGACTTCGGCGTGGTGAAACCAATCGCCCCCGGTGAAGAAACCCTGACCCTGGGCGAGACGGCGCCGGGGGTGCTGATCGGCACCCTGCGGTACATGTCACCGGAGCAGTTGCGCGGAGAAGCCCCGGCTGAAGGCTGGGACTTGTGGGCCCTGGCGGTAGTGGCCTACGAGATGTTGACGGGAGCCTATCCGTTTGCCGGGGCCGTGGCTGCGGACTGGCAGAGGGCGGTGCTGGGGGGGCGCGTGATCCCCGTGAGCGCGCATCTAAGGGAGGCCCCGGCAAGCTGGGAGTCTTTCTTCCAGAAGGCACTGGCGTCAGACCGCGCACAGCGGCCGGCCTCCGCATCCCAGCTTTTCGCCGATTTCCAGCAGGTCGTGCAGTAGTCAGGGTTATAACCGCGCTGGAACGATCCAAGAGGAGGCAGCCTGGTATATACTTGCAGCTACCGGGGATGCCGAAACGGAAATCCCGGTTGGGAGGAGGTTCTTGTGCTGATAACATTTGAGTCCACGACTGTTGGCCGGCTTGTGGTACCGCTGCTCGCCCTGACAGCGATCATGATGATCGGCGTCCCTTGCGCTTTCTCCCAGGAAGCCAGTGCCGGGATCACCGGCAGGGTCACCGACCCTTCCGGCAGCGCTATCGCAGGGGCGTCAGTTAGGGCAAAAGACATCGCGCGCGGCACCGAGTGGCCCACCCAGACTAACGAGGAGGGCATCTATTCGGTCCCGCGCATCCCGATCGGCGCCTACGAGCTCAGCATTGCGGCCCAGGGCTTCAAGACCCTGGTGCGTCCAGGCATCACGCTGGAACTGAACCAGATGGCGCGCGTCGATGTCTCCATGGAAGTCGGCGCCATCAGTGAGCGAGTCGAGGTTTCCGCGGGCGCGGTGCTGCTGCAAACCGAAAAAGCGCAGGTCGGCGTCGTGGTGCCCTCTACCAGCATTGGGAACGCTCCTCTGCTCACCCGGAACTTCATCATGCTGACCCTGATGGCGCCCGGCGTGACCACGGTCAACCCGGCCGACTTCATGAGCGGAGCCCGCACCCAGAGCGGAGGGCGCCCCTACGTCAACGGCAACCGGAAGGAAGCCAACAATTTCCTGCTGGACGGCGTGGATAACAACCAGGTTTCGGACAACCTGACGGCTTATCAACCCAACCTCGACGCCATCCAGGAATTCAACATGATTACGAACAACGCTTCAGCCGAGTTCGGCAACTTCCAGGGCGGCATCATCAACGTGACCCTCAAGTCCGGCACGAACCAGTTCCACGGAAACATGTTCGAGTTCTTGCGCAACGATAAGCTCAACGCCAACAACTGGGCGCGGAACTGGCAAGGCAGCCAGCGAGTGGCCCTGCGCTACAACCAGTTTGGCGGCATGTTCGGCGGGCGGATCATCCGTGACAGGCTGTTCTTCTTCACCGACTACCAAGCCACCCGGCGGGCCAGTCCCGGCACCGCCAGTTCCATCAGCGTGATCCCGGCGGAATTCAGGGGCGGTGATTTCTCCCGCCTGCTGAGGGAGGCCTCGCCCCCCATCCAGCTTTTCGATCCGCTGACCACCGACAGATCCGGCCTGCGCCAGCCTTTCCCCAACAACCGGATCCCGGCCGGCCGCATCAACAAGGTGGCCCAGAGCCTGTTCGCCGCCCAGGATCTCTACCCGCTGCCGCTGACTGGGGACCTGCGCTACAACCAGATCAACATCCCCACCAGCTACCTCCGGACCGACCAAGGGGACTTCAAGCTGGACGCGAAGCTGACCTCCAAGGACGACTTTTCAGGCCGATACTCGAACAGCCGCCAGGACACTCCGGGAGTGAACACGTTCCCACTCCTCTACAACAGCTTCAACACCGCGCCCTTCCAGGCGGGGGTGCTGAACTGGACCCGGTTGATCAGCCCTAGCATGGTCAACGAAGCCCGCTTCGGCGTCAATAACATCACGTTGGAGAACGGCGGCGAGGATAAGGGGCTTGGAGATCTGGCCCGAAAGTTCGGAATCGCGGGCGCGGGGGCCGGATTGCCGGGGATCGCCTTCGGGGGCTATGCCAGCTCAATTGGAAGCACCAACATCGGGACCCAGTTCCGCGGCGCGAACACCACCTATCACTGGGCCGACAACGTTACCAGTACCCGCGGCCGGCACATGATGAAGACCGGCGGCCAAGTTCTGCGGCAGCAGATGAACACTCTCTATACAGGTACCAGCGGCAGGACCGGGTACATCCAGTTCAACGGCCAATACACCGCCGGGCCGAATGCCGGCAGCCCGGCTTACAGGGGATTCGGCGAGGCGGACTTCTTCCTGGGGTACCCCTACCAATTGGCCCGCGGCTTCGGGGCCGATGTCTGGGGGCACCGAAAGACCATTTTCGGCTTCTACTTCCAGGATGACTGGCACGCCACGGATGCGCTGACTTTGAACCTGGGCTTGCGGTGGGAGTATCACACGCCGCTCGTGGAGGTGAAGGATCGGCAGTCCAACTTCGACCGGACCACCGGGCAGATCATGCTGGCCGGCAAGGACGGCAACAGCCGCGCCCTGTACAACGGGTTCAAGAAAGACTGGCAGCCCCGCGTGGGTTTTGCGTGGACCCCGCACTTCCTGGGTAGCAAGACCGTCCTCCGCGGAGCCTACACCATTTCCTCCTTCATGGAAGGCACGGGCACGGCCCTGCGGCTGCCCATGAATCCGCCCTTCCACACGGAGTACGCAGCGCGGTATGACGACCCGCAGGTCATGGTCTCGACCACGGACCAGGGCTTCACGGTGATTCAGGCGGCCGCCGACCCGTACAAGGGGCTCACTCTCTGCGTGTGGGATCCGTTCGTCCGTCCCGCCAACACCCAGCAGTGGAACTTCACCATCGAGCGCCAGTTCCCCGCGGACAACGTGTTGTCGGTAGCTTATGTTGGCCAGCACGGTACACACCTCGTCGTCCCGATGCCTTACCACCAGCGCAAGCTGATGCCGGATCGGACGGTGGTGGCGCCACCGATCCTGTCGAATCCGGCGTTGAAGACCATCACTGCCATCGGCGGGACGGAAGCGAACGGCAACCAGCGCTACGACGGGCTCCAGGTCAACTTGCGCAAACGCATGGGCCACGGCCTCCAGTACCAGCTCTCCTACACCTTTTCGAAGGGCATGTCCGACGCCATCGGCTATTACGGGGAAGGCGGTCAGGCCGGCTCCCAACCCGCTTACTGGCAGGACCAGTACAACCGCAAGGCGGAATGGGGACCGACCTACTTCGACGCAAAGCACATCTTCATGTACGGCTATGTGTATGAGTTTCCGTTTGGGAGAGGCAAGCGCTACGGTGGCGACTGGAACCCTGTGGTCAACGGCCTGATGGGCGGCTGGCAGATGGCCGGCCTGCTCTCACTGCATAGCGGGTTCCCGCTGACCATCACCGGGCCGGACCGCTCCGGCACGGTGTCGCGTGGCGCGCGAGCCGACCGTATCGGCAACGGCGAAGGCAAGCGTCAGGTGGGCCCCGGCACCGCCTGGTTCGACACCACCGCGTTCAAGCCGGCCGTCCAGGGTACTTTCGGCAACTCCGGCGTGGGCGTGGTGCGGGGGCCGGGACTCAAGGCTTTCTCGCTCTCGGCACAGAAACATTTCGCCGTAACCGAGAGGAGCCGGCTCGAGTTCCGCTCCGAGTTCTACAACCTGACCAACACGCCGATCTTCAACAGCCCCATCCGGAATGTGATCAGCCCCACGTTCGGTGAGTTGACCGGCGCGCAGGGAGAGCGCACCGTCCAGTTCGCCCTCAAGCTTTCGTTCTGACCCTGCGATTCAGACAGTGGGCGCGGAACGCAGCAAAAACCGGGCACAGACAGCCATTTCGAAAGGCAGCAAATGGAGTCAGTCCCCGGTTTTTGCCTTGCCCTCCCCCAGTTTCTTTGACCGGACCAATGCGGGGACGGTAATTCGGGTACAGGCCCACTGCTGTCCCAATGTTGTGAACACGATTCCCCGCAACTGACAGAATAGCCGTCACTTAGTGCTGGTGTTCAACAAGAACGATTTGAACTGCCTCCAATCTGCCCAGAGGAAGATGGGGGGTGATGAACACAGGACGGACCATCTTCTCCCAGGTCATGGATTTCTTTCCACTCGGCGAGTTTCCGCGTTGCGTAGAGCGCTATCGGGGCGATCACAAGGTGCAGAGCTTTTCTTGTCTGGACCAGTTCCTTTCGCTGGCCTTTGCTCAGCTAACCTATCGCGAGAGCCTCCGCGACATTGAGACTTGCCTGCGGAGCATGCAACCGCGGCTTTACCACATGGGCTTCCGCAGTCAGGTTTCGCGCAACACCTTGGCCAATGCCAACCAGCAGCGCGACTGGCGCATCTATGCTGACGTGGCGCAAGTGCTCATCCGTGAGGCGCGCCAGCTTTACGCCCACGATGAGCTGGGCGTGGAACTGGAGCAGACCGTGTACGCTCTCGACTCCACCACCATCGACTTGTGCTTGTCGCTATTCGGGTGGGCTCCCTATGAGCGCAGCAAAGCGGCCGTGAAGATGCACACGCTGTTGGACGCGCGCGGCAACATCCCCAGCTTCGTGCTCATTACTCCGGGCCGCGTCAGCGACCTGCGGGCGTTGGATCACCTGGTCCTGGAAGCAGGGTCCTTCTATGTCATGGATCGCGGTTACATCCATTTCGCCCGCCTCTATCGTTTCGTGCTGGCGGCCGCCTTCTTCGTGGTGCGGGCCCATGTGAACATGCAGTACCGTAGGCGCTACTCCCACCCCGTGGATAAGAGCACCGGGTTGCGCGGTGATCAAACCATTATGCTCAGCGGCCTTCATTCCTGCCGTGACTATCCCGTCCCGGCTCGGCAGATCCGTTACTACGATGCCGAGCACGATCTACGTCTGAGCATCCTCAGCAACAATTTCGCGCTGCCCGCCCTGACCATCGCCCAACTGTACCAGGGCCGCTGGAACGTGGAGTTGTTCTTCCAATGGATCAAACAGCACCTGCGCGTGAAGAAGTTCTATGGCACTTCCCCCAACGCCGTGAAGACCCAACTTTGGGTGGGGCTGATCGTTTACCTGCTGGTGGCGATTGTCAAGAAGCGGCTGGGGCTGGAGGCGAGCCTCTACAAAATCCTACAGATTTTGAGCGTGACCCTATTTGAGAAAATGCCCATTTTACAGGCATTGGGGGACACAAACTACTACCTTCCTCCAGAGATGCCCTCTAACCAACTGACTCTCTTCGATTTATGACGGGACAGCAGTGGGCCTGCACCCGAATTACCCTCCCCGCATTGCTCCGGTCAAAGAAAGTGGGGAAGGGCAAGCGCCGATTCCCCTTCCCAACCCCCCGAATTAGTGGTAAAACAATCTGGAAGGGTTTTGTTTGTGCCGGGCCTGTGGAAAATAATCTGGCCTAGGGGAGCCGGCCGCTGACTCTAAACGGCTTCTCCCCCATCGCCCGCTGAGGAAAACGGGAAAAGCCTTCACAGCTTCTCCCACAGGCTCATCACAGGCTAAGCCCTTCAAAGTACAGCACCGAGATTTTGTTTGCTCTGCCGCTGCGAACTGGTTAAGGTTAAGACCTTATAGCTATGGCCGCCGTTGACATCGCGCTGGAAAAAGGGCTCCCCGTCAACCTCGATGCCGAACGCTTCGTGCTCGGCTCCATCCTCATGGACGACCCCCTTTTCGTCCAGGTGGCCGGTGTCCTCCAGGCCGATGATTTCGCCCTCGAAAAGCACCGCCGCATTTTCGGCCGCATGACCGACCTCCAGGAGCGCGGCGAGAAGATCGACCGCATAACGCTCGCTAACGAGCTGATGAAGCACAACCAGCTCGAGTCCTGCGACGGACTGAGCTACCTGGTTTCCCTCGACGACGGCCTGCCCCACATCTCCAATCTCGACAGCTACATCCGCATCGTCAAGGACAAAGCCACCCTGCGCCGCATCATCTATGCCTCCCAGAAGGTCATCGATCGCGCCCTGATCGGCGCCGACGATCCCGAGGAGATCCTGGCCGGCGCCGAAGAGTCCCTGCTCAACCTCAGCCAGTGGCGTGGCACTGCCGGCCTGGCCACCCCCGAGGAAGTCATCGACGCCAGCGGCGGCCTCAACGCCTTCCTCGATCCCAGTAAGCGCATCAAAGGCCTCAGCACCGGCTTCGTCAGGCTGGACGAGATGACCGGCGGCCTGCGCGGCGGCGAACTCCTCATCCTGGCCGCCCGGCCCTCCATGGGCAAGACCGCACTGGCCCTCAACATCGCCCAGCACGCCGCCATGGGCAGGCACAAGCAGACCGTGGCGATCTTCTCCCTGGAGATGTCCAAGGAATCCCTGCTCACCCGCATGCTCTGCTCGGTGGCCCGCGTGGACGCCCAGAAGTTCCGCGCCGGCTTCTTGAGTGCCGAGGAGCGCCGCCGCCTGCAAACCGCCGCTACACAGCTCGTCGAGGCCCCGCTGTTCATCGACGACACCGCCGCCGCCAACGTTATGGACATGCACGCCAAGCTCCGCCGCCTCAAAGCCGAGCACGGCCTGGCTCTGGTGATCCTCGATTACTTGCAGTTGATGACCGGGCGCGGGCGCTTCGAGAACCGCAACCAGGAGATCAGCGCGCTGTCCCGCAACTTGAAGATGCTCGCCAAGGAACTCCACGTCCCCATGCTGGTCCTGTCCCAGTTGAGCCGCGCCCCCGAAGTCCGCCAGGGCGATCACCGCCCCCAGCTCAGCGATCTCCGCGAGTCCGGCAGCATCGAGCAGGACGCCGACCTGGTAGCCTTCATTTTCCGCGAGGAGGCTCTACAAGCCCGACCGCGAGGACCTGCGCGGCCTGGCCGAGCTGCTCGTCGCCAAGCAGCGCAACGGCCCCACCGGCAAAGTCAACTTGGTCTTCCTCCGCCAGTTCACCAAATTCGAGAACCGCACCGCCGACCTCGAAGGCGAAGACCTGCCCCCGCCCTTCGACGACTAGCCCTCTCTGGCCCCCTTTCCCCAGCATGGTACAGTGGACCCGTGAGCCCCTTTCCGCCTTTGTTTTTTCTCTCTCGCGCTCTCCAGCCTCATCCCGCTCTCTGCGCCCGCTCAGTCCAGCTTCGTGGCCCTCAGCGATTCCCTCGCCCAATGGAAGAAGGAGATCGAGCAGAAAAGCGAAGGCAAGCTCATCCCGGTGCGCGTCTACACCGATCCCCTCCGCAATGAGTTGGTCCTTCCCGAAGACACCCCCGAGCGCGCGGTCCTTCGCCGCTACTTCCTCGACGAGAGCTTCCGCGCCCTGTTCGTCGATGCCCATTCCCTCAGCCTTAACTACAGCGGCACCGAGGGCAAGTTTCATTTCGTCCTTCTCAACATGGCGCGCATTGATGAGTGGGGCGGCTTTGAAGACGCGGTGCTCGCCGACGAGTTCGGTCATGCCTGGCTGGCTGCGCTGGGCTACGGGACCCCGGTATTCATGCCCGGCGACCGCTCCTGCCTACACGTCCACGCCTCGGACGCCCTCCAGCACCTCCTGATCCGCCACGAACTCACCCGCAGGAACATCCCACACCTCGACTTCTGGCGCCACAGCCTCGATCTCAGCCTCCGGAAGATGAAATCCGAAGCCGCCCAGCCCCCCCAGTCCAAGCCGCCCTGCCAGCGCCTGGCACAGTTCGCCCTGCTCCTCGACGTCCGCCTCTCCCTCTCCCCGCAGCTTTGGAAGAACTTCGACCGGTTCCAGCAACTCATCGCCAAGCTCTCCCCGGAAATCATGCCCGCGGCCCAGGACCTCGAAAAGCGCCTCCGCCAACTCCAGCCCGCTGCTTCCTCCCCCCTCCCCGACCGCAAAGCCTACCAGGACACCCTCGATTACCTCCTCGACAAGTTCACCGTACTCTACGACGTCAAACCCTGACACGCCCTTGCCCGTTCTGACAGTACGCGGCGGTCCCGTGGCGCACCCTTCAGGGCAATGCCGCTTACTTTCCACGGATGGAAGCTCTCGTGGGGCGGCCTTTCAGGCTGCGAACTGGGCTTCCGCCCGGTTCAGGCCGGGCAGAAGCCCGGCCCGCAGGCTGGAAAGCCTGATCCCACCGCCAGAAGATACACCCTCCGGCAGGTGCAGAAAGGGAAAGTAAGTGGCATCGCCCTTCAGGGTGCTGCGGCGAGCTTCAGCTCGCCGTGACCGCGGGCTGAAGCCCACGGCGGCACGCTGAAGCGTGCGCCACTGATTGTTAAGGATTACATGGGACAGCACACTAGCCGCTAGCGGTTCTCCATTGAAGCCCCTCCCTCCTCTGTGCTACGCTTTGAGGGGACTGGTCCCTTCCCGCCAGCGCATCCAGACCACCGTCGTCGGAGGTGGCCTCGAATGACTGACTTACAACTTGGTCGGCTACCGAGAGATCCAGAATGAACTTCCGCTCCCTTTTCAGCTTGTTTTCCTCCGACTTGGCCATCGACTTGGGCACCGCCAACACCCTGGTCTATGCGAAGGGCCGGGGCATCGTCGTCAACGAGCCCTCCATCGTCGCCATCAATAAGAACACCGGCGAAGTGGAAGCCGTCGGGAAGGAAGCCAAGGAAATGCTCGGCCGCACCCCCGGCAACATCGTCGCCATCCGCCCCATGAAGGACGGCGTCATCGCCGATTTCAAAGTCACCGAGCGCATGCTCAACTACTTCATCCAGAAGGCTCACGGCCGCAAGATGCTGGTCCACCCCCGCATCGTCATCGGCGTGCCCTGCGAGATCACCCAGGTCGAGAAGCGTGCCGTGGTCGATTCCGCCTACCGCGCCAAGGCCAGCGAAGTCCACTTGGTCGAGCAGGCCATGGTCGCCGCCATCGGGGCCGGCCTGCCCATCACCGAGCCCTGCGGCAACATGATCGTGGATGTCGGCGGCGGCACCACCGACGTGGCGGTCATTTCCCTTTCCGGCATCGTCTATTCCCGCTCCGTCCGCGTGGCCGGCAACGAAATGGACGAGGCCATCATGCAGTACCTGAAGCGCAAGTATAATTTGCTCATCGGCGAGCGTACCGCCGAGCACATCAAGATCCAGGTCGGCTCCGCCTATCCACTGGACAAGCCCCTCACCGTGGAGATCAAGGGCCGCAACCTCATCGAAGGCGTGCCCAAAACTCTCACCGTCGATGACAGCGAGATCCGCGAGGCCCTCTCGGAATGCGTCGCCACCATTCTGAACGCCATCCGCGTCGCCCTCGAACGCACTCCCCCCGAGTTGAGCGCCGACATCAGTGACCGTGGCATTGTCCTCACCGGCGGTTGCGCCTTGTTGAAGAATCTCGACCGGCGCATCCGCGAAGAAACCGGCCTGCCCGTCTCCATCGCCGAGGATCCACTGGCTTCCGTGGTCCTGGGCACCGGCAAGATGCTCACCGATTTCAAGCTCTTGCGCAAGATCTCTACCGAGTGACAATCATGCCAAAAAAGGGGACTGGCGCCGCTTCTCCGACCGAATCTGTCCCCCAGTTTCTGGCTGAAGGCTGACGGCTTCTTGACATGGACTCGTTGCTCAACCGCTATCGCAACATCACCGTGCTGCTGCTGGTCATTTTCGCCCAGCTCATCCTGCTGGCCTATCAAGTCAAGAGCAACCAGGACGTTCGCCTCATCCGTGTCTGGGCAGTCTCTGCCGTCACCCCACTGGCGCGCTTCATCGAAGGCGTCCGCAGCGGCGTGGCCCGCCTGCTGGACGACTACGTCCTGCTCCACAATTCCGCCGAAGAGAACCGCCGCCTGCGCGCCGAGTTGGGCCGCTTGAAGATGGACAACCAGTACCTCCGCTCGGAACTGGAAACCGCCGACCGTGTCCGCGCCCTGGCCGTCTTTCAATCGCGCACTCCTTCTCGAACTATCGCCGCACGCATCATCGGTGTCGGCACCGGCGCCAACTCCCGGGTCGTCTTCCTCGACCGTGGCTCCTCCAGCGGCGTCATCAAGGGCATGGCCGTCGTCACCCCGGACGGCATCGTCGGCAAAGTCATCGCCGCCTACCCCACCGCCTCCCAGGTCCTTCTCGTTACCGACCCCAGCTTCGGCGCCGGCGTGATCTCTCAGAAGCACCGCGTCCACGGTACTCTCAAAGGCCTCGACCACGGCTCTTGCCTGGTCGATTACATCCAGGCCGAACATCCCATTGAATCCGGCGAGTGGTTCTACACTTCCGGCGACGATGGGGTCTTCCCCAAAGGATTCCCCGTTGGCCCCGTCACCGCAGTGCGTCCCGGCAATCCCTTCCAGCAGATCTACCTGGCCCCCTCCGGCCTTCAGCATGGCGTCGAGGAAGTGCTCATCATTCTGGAAGGCGTCCATCAGCCTGTCCCCGATGCCCAGGCTGCCGCTTCCGACCTCCACATTCTCCCCCCGCCCTCACCCGACCAGCCTCCGCCCGTCAACCCCACTTCCACCCCCCGTCCGGGCACGGACGCCGATCGCCTGCGCGAACGTTACAAGGAAATCGGGGCTGCCCAGGGCCATGTCTTCGGCTCGAACGCCCCAGGCGCCAGACCCCCGGATTTCAACCTCCGCCCAGGCTCCCAACCCCCTCCTCCCTCTGCTCCAGCTCCTGAGCAGTCCCCTAACCCATGAGAGATTCCAGCGACCAGGTTCTCCTCGCCAGCCCTGGAGCCACCCGCGCCGCCCGCCTCCGCCGCTGGGTCTTCGTCGTTATCCCCGTGCTCGCCATTCTCTTCCAGGTCTACGTCCCCTTGTTCGTCCCGTTCCTCTCTTATCTGGAACTGCCCCTTCTGGTCACCGTCTATTTCGCCCTGCTGCGCCGCGGACCCATCAGCGGTATGTTCATCGGTGCCGCCATCGGCCTGGTCCAGGATTCCCTCTCCCATCAGCCCCTCGGCATGTTTGGCATCGTCAAGACCCTGGTCGGCTATTTCGCGGCCTCCGTCGGCATGCGCTTTGACGTCGAGCATGTCGTCATCCGCTTCCTCCTGGGCTTCTTCTTTTTCTTCTTCCACCAGTTCTTCTACTGGGTGCTCGCCCGCGCCCTGCTCGGCCAGCAGACCCTCTTCGATCTCCGCCTAACCTTTCTGGTCGGTCTGCTGAATGCCCTCGTCGCTGTTTCCCTTTTTCACATTTTGGATAAACTAAAGGAGAGGACTTAGGCGCCGACCGGCCCGTGGCCTGTCAGAACTCGTACTACTAAGCCCTCCAAACCGTGGCCACCTTCTCGCCCAACGAGCCCGACGATCAGCAGGTGCCCAGCCGGCCGGTCTTGCGCGACGACACCAAGTTCGCCTCCGGCAAGATTGCCTTCTTCCAGTACCTGGCGGTCGCCGTCTTCCTGTTCCTCATCTCCGGCTTCTGGAACTTGCAGGTGCGCGATCCCGAGCTTTACAGCGAACAGGCCGAGCGTAACCGCATCCGCTCCTACCCCATCCTCGCCCCCCGCGGCAAGATCCTCGATCGCGACGGGCGCGTCATCGTTGACAACCACGCGTCCTTCAGCCTGATCTTGTCCCGGGAGAGCCTCAAAGAAGGCCACGTCCACGCCATCGCCGCTGGCCTCGGCCTCGATTACAGCCGCTTGCAGGCCCGCTTGGCCCGCTTCAGCTCCCGGCCCCGTTACGAGCCCATCTTCATCAAAGACGAATTGACTCCCGGCGAGCTTGCCTTCGTGGAGGCTCATCGCGACCCCGAAACCTTCCCCGAAATGGAACTCATCCTGGCCCAGCGCCGCCTCTATCCTCAATCCGGTCTGGCCGCCCACCTCATCGGCTACGTCGGCGAGGTCAGTGAAGCCGAGCTGAATTCCCCGGATTTCGCTCGCTACGAGCAAGGTGACGTCATCGGCAAGGTCGGCATCGAACGCGAATACAACGACACCCTGATGGGCGTGGACGGCCAGCGCCGCGTCGTGGTGGACAACCGCGGCAGAGAGCGCCAGCTCATCGGCATGAAACCCGCCGTCCCCGGCAAGAACCTCCAGCTCACTCTCGACCTCGACCTCCAGGTCGTCGCCGAACTGTCCATGGAGAACCGCAAAGGCGCCGTCGTCGCCCTGGATCCCCGCAACGGTGAGGTTCTGGCCATGGTCAGTACCCCTGCTTACGACCCCAACAAGTTCGCCGGCCGCATCCGCTCCGATGACTGGCGCTCGCTGGCCAACAACCCCGACAACCCACTCCTCAATCGCGCCATTCAGGGCCAGCTTGCCCCGGGCTCCGCCTTCAAGCCCATTGTGGCCCTGGCGGCGCTGGAAAGCGGCGCCATCGACGACGACTTCCATGTCCGCTGTCCGGGCGGCGCCAGCTTCTACGGCCGCTGGTTCAAGTGCCATATCAAGACCGGCCACGGCACGGTTGACCTCCACAGGGGCATCGTGCAGTCCTGTGACGTCTTCTTTTACAACCTCGGCAACCGCACGGGCATCGACCCAATTGCCCACTATGCCCAGTTAGTCGGCTTCGGCAAGAAAACTGGCATCGACCTGCCCAGCGAAGCCGAGGGCGTGGTGCCCTCCCCGGAATGGAAGATGCGCAACTTCCGCCAGAAATGGTACGCCGGCGAGACCATCTCTGTCGCCATCGGCCAAGGTGCCCTCACCGTCACTCCCCTCCAGTTGGCCTACGCCATCGGCGGCCTGGCCATGGGCGGCGTCTGGTACAGGCCCCATCTGGTTAAGGATCCCAACCGGCCCGACCCCCGCATCGAAAAGATCGACCCCGCCAACGTCGCCAAGGTCGTCTCGGGCATGTATGGAGTCGTCAACGAGGGCGGTACCGGGGTCCGCGCCCAGCTCCCAGGCATCAGCGTCTGCGGCAAGACCGGCTCCGCCCAGCTCGCCTCCAACGAGCTCCTCAAGGCTACCAACCTCGGCCAGACCATGAAAGACAACTCCTGGTTTGTCGGCTTCGCACCCTGCGAAAGCCCCGAGATCGTCGTGGGGGCTCTTTACGAAGCTGGCGAGCACGGCGCCCTCGCCGCCCCCATCGTCCGCGACGTCATCAAGGCTTACTTCGACAAGAAGGCTCGCGCAAGGCCCTCCCAAGTCCTGGCCGAACTCAAGCCAACCACGCCCCAACTCGGTCCTCTACCGCCCCCGGGGGTGCCTGCGCCGTGAAACAGCCTGTCGCTTGTTGCCTGTCGCTTGTGCCAGCCGGCCCCCGGCTCCCGGCTTCCCCGTCTCACAGGCTACAAGCTACAAGCCACAAGCAGGGCCGTCATGGCTAAGTACCGTTCCCTTCGCGGCCTGGACTGGTCCCTGCTGGTCATTTCCTTGGTCATCTGTGCCATGGGCGTCCTCCAGATCTACAGCGCCACCCACGGTACCGTGTGGGCCGATGCCTGGTGGAAACAGGCTCTGTGGGTACTTGCGGGCCTGCTCTTGCTCTGGATCGCCGCCTCTATCGACTATCACACCCTCCTCGGCCAGGCCTTTGTTTTCTATTTCTTATCTATCGCCACCCTCATCCTGGTCCTGCTGGTCGGCAAGCAGGTCTTCGGCAGCCGCCGCTGGATCGGCCTCGGCGCCATCCACTTCCAGGTGTCGGAGTTCGTCAAAATAGTGCTAATATTGCTAGTAGCCCGGTACGTGACTGAGCTGAAAACTGACCGGCTGGAAAACCGCGACCTGCTGAAGCTAGGAGGCTTGGTGGGGCTTCCCATGTTTCTCGTCATGCGGCAGCCCGATTTGGGAACCGCTCTGACCTACCTGCCCGTCCTGGCCGCCGGGGTTTTCTTGGCTGGTGTGTCCTGGCGCTACCTGGTGGTCATCGCCCTCGTGGTGGCCTTGGGCTTACCCTTGGGTTGGTATCTCCTCCAGGATTACCAGAAGGCTCGTTTGGTCACTTTCCTGGATCCCGCGCAGGATCCGCGCGGGTCCGGCTACCAGGTGATTCAGTCGAAGATCGCCGTCGGTTCAGGCGGCATGTGGGGTAAAGGAGTGACTCGGGGTTCTCAAACTCAGCTTCGGTTCCTTCCCGTCCCCCACACCGATTTCATTTTCTCGGCTCTCGCCGAGGAGCACGGCTTCGTCGGAGTCGTGGTGATGTTGGGTTTGTACTTCGTTTTGCTCATGCAGATCGTCCAAAATGCCCAGATGGCGCCTGATCGCGCCGGTATGTATATCTGCATGGGCGTCTGTGCGCTGTTGTTGTTTCACATCTTGGTGAACATCGGGATGGTAGTCGGGCGCATGCCGGTTACCGGCATCCCCTTGCCGCTGATGAGTTACGGCGGCTCTAGCATCCTCTCGTTTTTCTTGATGCTGGGGCTGGTCAATAATGTCAGGCTCTGGCGTTTTGTTAGTTGACGCGGCGGTTGTGGTTCCGCCCGGAGATCGAGGTTAGCGAAGAGTTTCGTCTACGAAATTAGTCGGGGAACCCGGTAGGGCGGGCGCTTCCGTCATCCCCCCGGAGTGGTTCCCCAGCCGCCGGAAGCTGTTGAGCAGCGTGACTCCAGCTTTCCGGTCTGATCCAAGGTTCTTGTAGGACGAAGGGCTTGTGCCTGGCGCGGGTGCGCTGTCGAGCCCCATGGCCCCACGCTTAACCTCTACCCTCTGAGCCACCCTCCTCCCCGTCGAGAACTGGAGTTGCCTCATGGGCAAAGAGTTGATCATTTCTGGCACCCGCCACGAAACCAAAGTGGCCGTCCTGGAAGACGACCAGTTGGTCGAAATCTACTTCCAAAGGGCCAACGAGTATTCGCTGGCCGGCAGCATCCACAAGGGACGCGTCACGCGTGTCCTGCCCGGCATGCAGTCCGCCTTTGTGGATATCGGCCTCGAGCGCGACGCCTTCTTGTACGTCTCTGATTTCTTTGATGAAAACGAGGAGTACGACAAGATCGCCACGACAGCCGACGACCGGCCCCCACGAGCCGAAAGACCCGAAATTCCCCCGCTGCCTCCCGCCGAAGTTGCGCCCCCTTCCCCGGCGCCCGATGTCCGTGCCGAGGATGCCGAGAACCGGGACCGCCGCGGGCGCCGCCCCCGCCGCCGCCCCCGTGGTCGCGGCTTCCCCGATTCCAAGTACGCCGATTCCAGATACGCTCCCGAGGCCGCCCCACCACGGGTGGCCCCTCCCAGCGTGGACCGCGAGCCCCCTCCCACGGACTTCTCCGTTTTGCCCGGCGAATCCTTGGCTAAGTACCGCCCCACCTCCAGCGAAGACCCCGACGAACCTTCTACCGATGCTCAGCCTCCTCTGGCAGATCCAACCGATCCCCCCTCAGCGCCCGCGCCTCCGCTTGACCCGCCGGAGGACCCGCCTCTCGAGACTGATCCACAGGACCCCCCTGCGCCCCTCGATCCACCAGAACAGCCCGACACCGTCGATCTCCCTCCCGTCGCTCCCGAGGACCTCCTCGCTGAGTCCGCCTCCCCTCAGGCTGAACTCGAATCGGAACCCGCTGCCCAGGAGACCGAGGCCGAACTCCAGCAGCCACTCGGCCCTCCTGAGCCGCCCCAGGAACTCGAGCCTGCCAGAACGCCTGTCAGCCTCACCGCCACCCTCCGTGAGCAAGGCTACCGCTACATGCATCGCGTCTCCCGCCGCATGCGCCGCAAGACGCGCACTGGCACAACGCCCGATGCTCGCCCCGAGGAACGCCCCGAGCGACCGCCTGATTCCTTCCGCCCAGCCCCCCAAGAGGTCGCCTCAGCGCCCTCCGAGACCCAGCGCCCCGCCCGCCCCGAACGGCCCCCTCTCCCCTCCATCTCCGAGTTGCTTCGCGAGGGACAAGAAGTCCTCATCCAGATCGCCAAGGAACCCCTCGGCCAAAAAGGCGCACGCATCACCTCCCATATTGCCCTCCCCGGCCGCTATGTCGTTTATATGCCTACCGTCGAGCATCTGGGGGTCTCCCGCAAGATCGCTTCCGACGAAGAACGTTTCCGCTTGAAGCGCATCCTCCAGTCCCACCGCGCCGGCATCCCTGGCGGCTTCATCGTCCGCACCGTCGGCGAGGGCCGCTCCGAGCACGACATCGCCACCGACATGCAGTTCCTCTTCAACCTCTGGCTCGATATCCGCCAGAAAGCCGAATCCCGCCCCGCTCCGGCACTTCTCCACCACGACCTCGACCTGGTCGGGCGCATTCTCCGCGACCAGATGACCGAAACCTTCAAGACCATCTGGGTGGACAGCGAAGAAATCTATGAGAGCATCCTCCGCTTCGTCGAGCGCTTCCAGCCCGCCGCCGTAGGCCGCGTCAAGCTCTACACCCGCTCCACCCCCATCTTCGATGCCTTCAACATCACCTCCGAGCTCGAAAAGGCTCTCCGCCCCAAGGTCTGGCTGAAGTCCGGCGGCTATATCGTCATCAACCAGACCGAAGCCCTGGTGGCCATCGACGTCAACACCGGCAAGTTCGTCGGCAAGTCCAATCGCCTCGAAGACACCATCTTGAAGACCAACACCGAAGCCATCAAGGAGATCGTTCGCCAGCTCCGCCTGCGCGACCTCGGCGGCATCATCGTCGTGGACTTCATCGACATGGACGAACGCAAGAACCGCCAGAAAGTCATGCAGTCCCTCGAAGAGGCCATGCGCGCCGACCGCGCCCCCAACAAGATCCTTCAGTTCAACGACTTCGGCCTGGTGGCCATCACCCGCAAGCGCGTCAAGCAGAGCCTCGAACGCACCCTCTGCTCTCCCTGCCCCTACTGCGAAGGCTCCGGCTACGTCAAGAGCGTCCAGACCGTCATCGGCGAAATCATCCAGGAGGCCCACAAGATCGCCAAAGCCGTCGAGGGCAAGGACGTCACCCTGCGGGTCCATTCCGACATCGCCAAGGTCCTCAAATCCAGCGACAACGACTACCTCGAGGAACTCGAAGAGACCCTCGGCCGCCCCGTCCTGGTAACCAGCGACCCCACCCTCCAGCAAGAAAAATTCGACCTCGTCTGACGTGCCAGCAGCTAGCAGCTAGCGGCTGGCCTTTCTGCCATACTGAGATGCGGTGATCAGATGACCGCCTCTGCTGCTCTCCTCCGCGCCGCCTTCCTTTGCGCCTTCGCCTCCGCCGTCTCGACCCTCTTCTCGATCGCCGTCTCCCAGACTCTGCTCGCCCTCGCCCTGGCCTCCCTTCTGATGTCCGGCGCCAAGCTTCGCCTGCCTCCCATCTGGTTGCCCCTGGCTCTGTTCATGGCGGCCACCGCGCTCTCGCTGGCCCTTTCCGAACAGCCCTCGGCCGGCCGCCCTCAGATCCGCAAGTTCTTTGTCTACTTGATCCTCCTGGTGATCTTCTCCACCTTCCAGCAGCTTGCCAGCATCCGCTGGCTGGTCCTCTGCTGGGCCGCAGTAGGCGCCCTGGCAGCCGCCTGGGGCGTTCTCCAGTTCCTCCGGAAACTCCAAGCCGCCCGCCCCCCGGGCTCAGTTTCTACGCCTACTACGTGGGTGATCGGATCACGGGTCCCATGAGCCACTGGATGACCTTCAGCGGCCTGCTCATGATCGCCCTGGTGATGCTGGCCGCTTTCCTGCTGTTCTCTCCCTCCGCCCGCAAAGCCTTTCTCTGGCTTGGGCTCCTCTGTGCCGCCCTGCTTTGCCTCGCCCTCCTGCTGAGCCTCACCCGCAGCACTTGGCTGGCCTCGGCCGTCGCCGCTCTCTACCTCCTCTGGTTCTGGAAGCGCCGCCTGCTTCTCCTGGTCCCGCTTCTCCTGGTCGTTCTCCTATGGTTGGGTCCGGCCTCGGTGCGCACTCGGTTCCTCTCCGGCTTTCACCCCCAGAAAGAGCTCGATTCCAATCAGCACCGCATCATCTGCTGGCGCACCGGCTGGCAGATCGTTCGGGCACATCCCTGGTTCGGACTGGGACCCGAGATGATCAAGACCAAGTTCCTGGACTACGTGCCCCAGGACATTCGCCACAACCTCCCCGCCGGCTGGTACGGCCACCTTCACAATATTTACATCCACTACGCCGCCGAGCGCGGCCTGCTGGCTCTGCTCGCCTTGCTCTGGCTGCTCGCCAAGATCCTCCGCGATTTCGCTCGCGCCATACGCCGCCTTCCCCCCGGCCCCAGCGACCAGAAGTTCATCCTCCACGGCGCTCTCGCCGTCCTCCTGGCCGTCATGGTCGCTGGCGTTTTCGAACTGAACTTGGGAGATAGCGAAGTCCTCGCCATGTTCCTGGCCGTGGTGGCCTGCGGCTACCTGGCCGCTGAAAAGGTCCTCGTCGAGGAACCGCGCCGTGCCTGACCCCTGCTTCGTGGGCCCTTCCTCCGCCGTCCTCACCCTTGACCTCGGCACCAGCTCCTGCAAGGGCGCCCTCTATTCCCTCAACGGCGCGCGCCTGGCCCTCGCTTCCCACGACTATCCCCTCGACCGCCCCGCTCCCCAGTTCGTCGAGCAGCACCCCCAGGATTACTTGGACGCTGCCCGCCACGTCTGCCGCGAGCTTTCCCGCGAAGCCCACCGCCAAGGCGTCAGCATCGCTTGCCTCGGCTTCAGCACTCAGACTCCCACTCTGGTCTTCTGCAATGCCGGCGGAGAGGCCCTCGGCCCCGCCATCCTCTGGCAGGACGCGCGGGCCGACGGCCAAGCCCGTTCCCTCAACCAGATTGATGAAGCCAAACGCCGCGACTGGTTCGGTATGGACCTCCCCATCGGCGCGGCCTCCACGCCCTCCAAGCTCCTCTGGATGAAAGCCAACGCCCCGGACCTCTGGCGAGAAACCCGCTGGGTCGTCCAGCCCAAAGACTTCGTGGCCGCGCACCTTACTGGCCGGTTTGCCACTGATCGCTGGTGCGCCAAAGGTCTGGCCCATCTCCAATCCGGCCAGGTGCATCCCGAATTCCTGCGCCTCCTCGGCAAAGAGATCCCGCCCTCCCCTCCGGCCCTTTCGCCCCATGCCATCTTGGGGACTGTGGCGCCCCACCTCGCCCCCGACTGGGGCCTGCCCCTCGCAACCCCAGTCAGCGTCGGATGGTCCGACGCCCTGGCCGGTATCCTGGCCACCGGCGCCCTCCACCACTCGCGCCGAGGCTTCGTCCTGGCTGGCACCTCCGAAATCGTCGGACTCAGCCGCTCCCCTGCCAGCCCCGCTCCCGGCCTCTACCGCGTCCCCCCGGATCTCCTCGATCTCCACGGCCTCGAACTACACTTCGGCCCCACCCAGGCCGGTGGCGCCTGTCTGGACTGGCTCGCCGCCTTGCTCGAAAAGACTCCCGAACAGACTCTCGACTTGCTCGACCCCGCGCCCGCCACCCCCCTCAGCCCCATTCTCTTCCGCCCCTACCTGCACGGCGAGCGCGCCCCCTACTGGGACCACCAGCTCTCCGCCTCTTTCGAAGGCCTGCGCACCGAGCACCACGCTCCGGACCTGGTCCACGCGGTCCTGCAAGGCGTAGCCCTCCAGGAACGACTGGTCCTCGAATGCGCCGAACGCGAACTCAAAGCCCGCGAGGTCGTCCTCGCCGGCGGCGCCGCCCGCCACCCCCGCTGGAACCAGCTCCGCGCCGACATCCTCCAGCGCCCCGTTCTCCTCCTCAGCGATCCTGAAGCCAGCCTCCGCGGCGCCGCGCTCCTGGCCTGGGCCGCCCTCCGTTCATTCGACCTGAGACATCCCCCCGAAGAATGGTTCTCCGCTGACCAGATCCTCCCCAACCCCGCCTGCCAATCCCTCGCCGCTCAACTCTTGGACCGCTTCCGCCTCCCTCGCACCGCCTTCGATCTTTCCGGATAAAAATCGCTCGTCGCCCGCATCACTCTTCCTCCACTGCCTGTACAATAGTCACCGGAGCATCAGCGATGAACGAGATCAAGGAGCTCAGCCTGCCGGATGCAGCCCTCCAAATTCGAAACACTTGTCGCCGCCATCCCCGCCCCTTCTTCTTCATGGTCGGTGCGGGAATCTCCTTCCCCCCGGTACCTCTCGCCCCAGTCATCGTCGAGGACTGTAGACGCGAGGCTGGGCCGGCCGAACAACCTCCCCGCCTGGATTCCATGGGCGAGTATTCGTGGTGGTTCCAAAAGGCCTTCCACAGCCCTGCCGACCGCCAATGGTACCTCCGAACTCTGATCGAGGGTAAATTCGTCTCCCATGCCAACCTCCGGCTGGCCCACCTTCTCCTGGACAAACAGATCTCCAACCTCGTGATCACGGTCAATTTCGATGACTTCCTGTCCCGGGCCCTGCTGCTGTTCGGAGCGCCGCACATTGTCTGCGATCACCCGGGCACCGTCCAGCGAATCGATCCGGAGAAGAACGACCTTCAAATCGTTCACCTCCACGGCACCTACTGGTTCTACGACTGCTGTAACCTCCAGGGTGAAATCGAGATCCGCTCGGAGCACGCCGCCTACAGCAGTTTCTCGATGGCCGATTTTCTCAACCGTGTGCTGAGCAACCGTTCGCCCCTGGTCATCGGCTACAGCGGATGGGCCAACGACGTCTTCATGACCGCCCTGAAGAAGAGGCTGAGAACCGGACTGGCCTACAACCTGTATTGGTTCTGCTATGAGCGCGGTAACGTCGACTCCTTGCCGCCCAAAGTGAAGTTTCACCCCAACGTCTACTTTGTGCTTCCCCCGTCCCCAAAAGCTGCAGCACAGGCCGTTACCGACGGCGGTGAGCGCAGCAAGGGAGCAGGTGCCCTTGCGCTGACCTCGGCCGCGGACCGTAAAGATACAGCCGGCGAAAAGTCGGGCGAGTCTGTCCTGCTGGCCTCCGCCGTCTTCGATGAGTTGATTCGCAGGTTCGAACTCCGGGAACCCCCGCTCACGCAGGATCCCTTGGGTTTCTATGCTAAGAATCTTCTTGATTCCCTGCCGCCCGCCCTGATCCGCAAGACCGAACCCAATGTGTACTCCTTTGGCAATGTTATCGCTCAAATCCAGCGCGCCAGGCAGAAGCTCAAAGAGTCGGTGGACTTCATTGAAACCCACCTTGAGGCCGTGCGCGGGGCAATCCGCCGTTCGCAGTATCGCGAGGCCGTCAGGGCAGGCGCTGATATCCCCCTCCGCGACCTGGACACCGAACGCCTCGGTGAGCTGATGGACGCCTTGTGGACCGCTGGTTCGAGGCTCCTGGACGACTCTCCCGAGGAACTCCGCGCCTACGACCTCGTTGTGGAAGCGGGCGACAGGCTCTCCCAGGAGGGCTCCGTTGAGCCGACCCTCCGGCTTCAAATGGCCAGAGCTCTGCTCTACAAGGGCGTCACCCTCGGCGAGCTCAATCGGGGCGAAGAAGAGATCCAAACCTATGATGCCCTTTTGGCACGCTTCGGCCAGGCGCCCGAATCTGCTCTCCAGGAGCAGGTCGCCAAGGCTCTCCTTTACAAGGGCATCAGCCTGGGCCACCTTGGCCGCACTGACGAGAAAATCCGGACCTACGATCTGCTGATCCAGCGCTTCGGCCAGGCGCCCGAACCTGCTCTCCAGGAGCAGGTCGCGAAGGCTCTACTCAACAAGGGCGTCGCCCTGGGCCAGCTTGGCGGCACTGACGACGAAATTCAGACCTACGATCTGCTGATCCAGCGCTTCGGCCAGGCGCCCGAACCCGCTCTCCAGGAGCAGGTGGCCAACGCTCTCCTCAACAAGGGCATCACCCTGGGACAGCTTGGCCGCACTGACCAGGAGGTCCAGAGCTACGATCTCCTGATCCAGCGCTTCGGCCAAGCGCCCGGACCCGCC
>CAVRZY010000066.1:0-11252 GCA_963725415.1 uncultured Acidobacteriota bacterium
CCGATGTCCTCGGAGGCAAAGGTGATCGGATCGGTGGTAGCGACCAGCAGCTCGGGCCCGCCGGTGTCGATGACCGCGGCGTCCTCGCCCAAGGCGCCTCCCAGGATGACCGACGAGTCGGCCACCGGGATCGACGCGAGCAGCGTGCGCAGCATGTCAGGGGGCAACTTCCCGGCGGGCAGCTTCACGGGCGACTCACCTCGGGGCGTGGCATCTCGATACTCGCTCCAGCCTAATCACACTTGATGCGATTGGTCTTTCGGACGTGGGGGTCGGCGCGCTTCTCGGTGAAGATGTGGGTGACGCTCCAGCCCTTGGCCGCTAGCGCGTCCGAGACGTGCCTGCGGTGGCATTGAAACCACTTGACCTCGGCGCACATGAAGGCCGTGCGCCGGTGGCGGGCGAAGTCCTCCAGATCCCGGATTCCGGCAGCGAACTCGGGGCTCTCCATGTAGGCCAGGTAACCGCCCTTTCGGAAACCCCCCAACTGCTCCAGCCAGACGTAGTGGAGGCCGTGGTTGGCCAGTTCCTGCTCGAGCGAAGGGCCTGTTGAACTGGGGATTGTGCCGGCTGGCCGGAAAATGACGGATGTCCACCAGGTTCTCGATGTCAAAACGCTTCAGCACCCAGATCAGCTCCTCCAGCTTGCGGGTGGAATGGCCGATGGAGAAGATGGGGGGTGGGGCGGGGCCTTCCTCCGGGAACAGAGAGGGTTGCATCCACCAGCCATGATACTGCGTGAGGTAAACTATTATCTGTTGGAGGTGGGTCTTCTCGAGTCGTTGGCTCACGGAGATTGTTCCAGGAAGCGTTGCATCGGCAGCTCACCATGCTTCTGCGGCGTTGTTCTCGGTCCTGTTCGCGGATGAGTGCCGGGTGTGCGAGCGGCCGCTGGAGCAGGTGAGCCGCATCCCGGTTTGCGCCAGTTGTCTGAAGGAACCCAAGCCCCTGGTGGCAGAGTACTTCTGCGTATCCTGCCGCACGCCGTTTCAAAATCGCTTTCCGTTGGATGAGGAAGGCCGATGCGGGCTGTGCCGCAACGGGCTGCGGGGTTTCGACGCGGCCTATTCTTTCGGGGCTTACGAAGGGACACTGCGGGAGCTGATCCATCTGTTCAAGTACGGGCGGATCCGAACGCTGGCGAAACCCCTGGGCGAGCACCTGGCCTCGGCGATTCCAGGCGACCAGAGATTCGATTTGATCGTACCGGTGCCGCTGCATTGGAGGCGGCGCTTCCAGCGCGGCTTCAACCAGGCGGCGCTGCTGGCGGCTTCGATTGCGCGGCGGTATGCCATGCCGGTGGTTACGGTGGTGCGGCGGCGCCGGGCCACCGCCAACCAGGCCGGGCTGAGCAACCCCAGGCGGCGCGCCAATGTGGCCGGAGCGTTCGTGGTCCCGCGGCGGAGCAAAGTGGAGGGGCGCCGCATTCTGCTGGTGGACGACGTTTTGACGACCGGAGCGACGGCCAGCGCCTGCGCCGCGGCTTTGAAGAGGGCGGGGGCGAGGTACGTGGCGGTCCTCACGCTGGCGCGCGCGGACCGCCGCCTGGCGATCACGCCGTTTCAAGCTGCCGGGCCGGCGCCGGCGGAGGTGTTCTGATGCCGGGCCAAAACGGGTTGCAGAAGCCGGTACTGGTGCTGAACGCCAGCTACGAGCCCATCAATATCTGCGCGGCCCGCCGGGCGCTGGTCCTGGTTCTGAAAGGCGTGGCTGCGCCCGAGG
The DNA here is from genome assembly GCA_963725415.1 of uncultured Acidobacteriota bacterium. Classification (GTDB taxonomy): domain Bacteria; phylum Acidobacteriota; class Terriglobia; order Bryobacterales; family Bryobacteraceae; genus CAVRZY01. The sequence continues at coordinate 1,723 of CAVRZY010000066.1, forward strand.
AGTTTTCGTCCCTGCTGCTCCACTCTGCGCGGAGCGTGGTGAAGCTGCCCTCGGTCATTCGGCTGCTGGAATACCGGCGCATACCGCATCAGACGCGCGCGCTGTCGCGCAAGAACATCCTGATGCGGGACCGTTACACCTGCCAGTATTGCGCGCGGATGCTGCCCTCGGGGGAACTCACCCTGGACCACGTGATCCCGCGCTCGCGCTCCGGAGAAACCGCTTGGGAGAACCTGGTGGCCTGCTGCCATCCCTGCAACAATCAAAAGGGCAACCGGATTCCGGAAGAAGCGGGGATGAAGCTGGTGCGGCAGCCACGTCCCTTCAGCCTGCACACCAGCCGTCACCTGATGCGGCTGCTGGCCAAGAGCGACGACCAGTGGCAGAAGTACTTATTCTATTGAGCCATTGCGCGATTGAGTCATCGAATCATTGAAAAGCCCCGAGTGGAGGCATCAGGTGCTCAATGATGCAATGAATCAATGACTCAATCCTTGGGAGGAGCCGGGGCCGCCGGGGCCTTGGGCTTGTCCTTGGCTTTGACGGGGCTGATGAGGATGTGGGCGTTGCGTCCTTCCAGCCGCGGCTGGCTTTCGGCCGCGCCGTAGGTCGCCAGGTCCTGCGCAAAGCGGAGGAGCAGCTTCTGACCCAGGTCCACGTGGGCGATTTCGCGGCCCCGGAACTGCACCACCGCCTTCACCCGGTTGCCCTCTTGCAGGAAGCGGATGGCGTGATTCTTCTTGAAGGCGTAGTCGTGATCGTCGGTGTTAGGCCGGAACTTGAGTTCTTTGACATGGATGACGTGCTGCTTTTTCTTGGCTTCCTGCTGCTTCTTTTTCGTCTCGTACTGCCACTGGCCGTAATCCATCGCCTTGGCGACAGGGGGCTCGGCGGTGGGGGCCACCAGGATCAGATCCAGGCCCATATCTTGGGCCTTACGAATAGCGGCCGATGTGGACATGATCTCGACCACGCCGTTCGGAAAGACCGCCCGCACCTCACGGACGCGGATGGCTTCGTTGACGTTTTCGCGGATTCTCGGTCTGCGGGGTGGAAAGTGTCTAGCTGGGTACATGCAAGTATTCGTTTAGTGAGCGCTTGGCCTTAGGAAGGGCCGCTCTGTCCTCCAATTGTGTGGGGAACTTTTCAAGGGATACGCCAGACCGCAACGTCCGGCGCACATGATCGATCATGGAAGCAGACAAGATTCCCGTATCAGCCCCTATTGTAGTCCGATTCCATGCCGGGACGAAGAGCCGAAGCGCGCAACCGCGCCTGGACACACAGCCCTATCGCCGAGCCTGGACGAAGCGGCCACACTAGATGCCGCTGGCCGGGTGTTGTGGCGACCGGTGAGAAGCATTGCGCTGATTCTAGCAGATTTCTGAGCCACGCAACACGGGGGCTTCTCGAATGTCAAACAGGCCCGTTTTGCCCCGAGCGGGATACTCCAAAGGACCAATCGGACCATGCACTAGAATCCTTCCGCGGTGGCTTCGGCCCGGGGGTCTGGCGCGCCTTGCAGATAGCCGCCTGCGAAGAGGATGGCCGCCACTTCGCCCTGCCCGGCCACGCGGCGGATCCTGTGCCCGCGCGCCTCCAGCAGCGCCATGGTGTCCGGCGAGAAACCCGGCTCCATGGAGATAGCGTCCGGCATCCACTGGTGGTGAAATCGCGGGCGGTTGACCGCGTCCTGCACGTTGAGGCCGAAATCGAGCACGTTGACGATCACCTCCAGGACCGTGTTGATGATGGTGGGGCCGCCCGGCGAGCCCAGCGCCAGATAGGGCTTGCCGTCGCGCAGCACGATGGTGGGGGTCATCGACGACAGCGGACGCTTTCGGGGCTGGATGGCGTTGGCTTCGCCCTGCACCAGCCCGTAACTGTTGGGTTCCCCCGGCTGGGGCGCGAAGTCGTCCATCTCGTTGTTCAGCAGGAAGCCCAGCCCAGTGGCGGTCACTTTTGCGCCGTATCCGGCGTTGATGGTGTAGGTGAGGGCTACCACATTGCCTTCCGGGTCGGCGATCGTGAAGTGGGTGGTTTGGGCAGATTCGCGACCGGTGAACGCGCCGCCGCGGAGTTCCTGGCTGGGGGTGGCGCGGTCCGGCAAAATCGAACTGCGCAGTTTGGCGAGGTAGGAGGGGGCGAGCAGCGAAGAGAGAGGCACCTTCACGAAGTCCGGGTCCCCGAAGTGCCGCGCCCGGTCGGCGAAGAAGCGCCGTTGCGCTTCCGCCATGTAATGGATAGCCAGCGCCGAGCCCCATCCGGCCTTTTCGAAGCCCGTGCCCTCCAGCACGCCCAGCATCTGGAGAACGCCGGCGCCTCCCGAACTGGGGAGCGCGGCGGTGACGATCGTGCAGCCCCTGTAACTTCCGCTCAGCGGCTGCCGTTCCACAGCGGTGTAGTTCTTCAGGTCCTCGAGAGTGACGTAACCGCCGTGCACTTTCATGTCGGCGGCCAGCAGGTGCGCCGTCTCGCCCTCGTAGAAGTCGCGCGCACCCGAGTCCTGAATGCGGGCCAGCACGCGCGCCAGCTCCGGCTGAACCAGGGTCTCGCCCGGTTCGTGGTATTTACCGTGGCGCAGGAAGATGCGGTTCGACTCAGGGAAGCGGCTCAGGCTCTTGGCCGCGTTCTTCAGCGACCCCGCCAGTCCCCAGGAGACCGGAAAACCTTTCCGGGCGAGTTCCACCGCCGGGGCGACCAACTCGGCCCACGGCTTGCGCCCGTACCTGCGGTGCGCGTACTCCAGGCCCCTCACGGTGCCCGGTACGCCCGCGGCGCGGTAGCCCACCAGGCTGTCCTGGGTGGCCTTGCCCGAGGCGTCCAGGTACATGTTGCGGGAGGCCGCCGCGGGTGCCTGTTCGCGGAAGTCGATGAAGGTTGTCCGACCGTCGGCGAACCGCGCCAGCATGAACCCGCCGCCGCCGATGTTGCCGGCGGACGGATGAGTAACCGCCAGAGCGAAACCCACCGCGACCGCCGCATCCACAGCGTTGCCGCCGGCAAGCAGGACTTCCACGCCCACGCGGGTGGCGTGGCGCTCGCGAGTCACTACCATGGCGCGCCTGGCGCGCACCGGCTGCGCTGCCCAGACCGGAAGCGCGGCGAATATCAGCACCGAACAAACCATGCGACGCATCAGGGAAACCTCCATCAGCCTGGCAAGCGTGGGCGGCATGTGCATGTTCGCACGCCAGGTACGATCTACTATAACCCAATGATCGGAGCGAAGAACTGGTGCGCTTGCCGTTCGCCCAGCCCTACTCGGACCTGCGGGCGCTCCAGTTCCGCCTCGACAGGGAGGCTACCCGGAAGGTCTGGCTGAAACTGCACAACATCCGGCTCGTAAGGAACGCGGCGTTCTGGCCAACGGCGTAACGCCGCAGACCATGCGCATGGTGACGCATCTCGAGGTGGACGCCGTCATGATCGAGCGGGCACTCCAGGCCAGTGCGGACGCGGTCTGCCGGAAAGGCGGATAAGATGGCCGGCGCGGAGATGGGGCAGCCCTCGCTTGAAACCGAACCGTGGTAGTCCACTTTTGCACCGCCGTTCATACTAGAATTGACTGCCATGGCCAAGGGTGCCCCACCGCGCGTGGAATCAGGCTGGAACGCTACAGGGAGCTCAGCCGCTCCCAGGCGGCGCTGTAACGTACCAGCCGCTCACGGCTTCTCTCGGTGATCTCGGGTAGCCGGGCGGCATCCAGGTTGTCGGCAAGATCGGCCAGCTTGACACGGCGGGCGAGCGAGTTCCTCGCTGCACGCTCAATGAAGTCCGCATACTCCTCGCCTTCGCGCCGGGTCAGCGCTTCAAGCGCCTGAAGTACTTCTTCGCCATAGCCGGCATGCCGCAGATCGCCGAGCGTGATTGCTGTGTCCTCCAGGACATCATGCAGCACGGCGGCGATCCTTCCCGCTTCGTCCCCCAGCCGCCGCATCACCCTGAGCGGATGCAGGATGTACGGCTCGCCCGCCTTATCCACCTGTCCCCGGTGCGCGCCGGCCGCCAGGATGATAGCGTCTTCGAGAGCCGGTTTTCCGTTCATTGGGACCATTATGTCACCTGCCCCTGAGTTACTTCGGTTCGACCACGATCTCCCATAGTTCCGCGCTACCGACGTTTTGGCGCTGCTGGGTTGCCGCAGCACGCCAGGCGATCTGGTCGGTGTTCAGGCTTTCGACCTCGCTGCCGCCGTCGGGCAGGATGCAGCGCATCTCAGCGCCGGACAGGCACACCACTACGCAGTCTCGCTGGCAGTGCTGGGGTTGTTCTCCACCAGCAGCGACCCGGATGGCATAGACCCGCGCATATTGGTTCTCGAACAGCAGCACGCAGTTCGGGGACAGGCCCGCCGTTCCCCAAGCCGCGGTGCCGGACTGGCCTGGACCCAGGAATCCGATTCGAATCAGCCGGACCTCACTTTCCCCGACGTTGTTTCCCGCAGATTGTCCACGCAGCACCAGATCGACGTTTCCCCGGCGGAGTAACACGGTCCGGCGATCCGGCTCGGTCCGCATCGTACCGCCTGCCAAGCAGACGTCAACCCGAGCAGGATGGCTGGGGATGTGCGGGGGTTCAGGCTCGCCTGGCCGAACCGAGATATCCCGCACAGCCACTCTCTCATTCCGAAAGATCTCGTCACTGTAAAAGTATTTCGATTCGTCTGGTCGGACGACGATCACGCAGTCTTGGATTCCGTCGGGCGGGGGCCCCGGTCTGGCCCGTGGTCGATTCCAGTTTCTTCAGACGCTCCCTCGCGGTTTCGCGTGCGGAAGCTTCGTCAGCGTAGGTTCCCTCCAAAGGGTATGAATCACGCGCGAACGTGTCGTAGCCTTCCAGTCGCCAGCTCACAGCTCCCTCTCTCTGACTAGGTAACGGCTCCTCCCCCGGCGTCGCCGGAGCCGCTCAGCGGCGCAGACCGGGTTCCGATCAGGAACCGGGCGCCTTCCCCTTCCCGTCGATTCGCTGCCACTTTCCGCCGGCCTTCACTCGGGCGCTGCCGCCCCGGAAATCCTCCGCTTCGTCGAATTTCGGCGGGATCACGAATACACCCTTTCGGTCGATGAATCCCCACTTCCCGCCCCTTACCAGCCGGTGCTCGCCCGCAGCCTCTTCCTTGCATCCTTCGCACACGGCAGCGAGTCCTCCGGAGAAGGGGCGTGCAAAAGTGAAGGTCGGGCGGATCACGATCTTGCCAGTTCTGTCGAAGAAGCCGAATTTCCCGCCCTCCGTGAACCGGGCGAGCCCCTCGCGGAAGTAGTCTGGGCCGTTGTCGAACACGAACGGCCGGATGATCACGGCGCCCGTCCGATCGATGTAGGCCCAGCCGGACTGATCCACGATGGCCGCGATGCCTTCAGAGGAAAAGTCCAGGGCGATGAGAAACCGCGGCGGGATCACGACCTCGCCCCGGCTACCGGCGTAGCCCCACTTGCCGTCCTTTTCAAACGGAGTGAGGCGGGGCTGGGACGCGCTCCTTTCTTGGCCTGCGAGTCCACAAAGCAGCGGAAACAGTAGCAGCCCTCGCCATCGTCCGGCCATACGCAGCTTCCGCCTTTCTGCGAGCGCTGGGGTTTCGGCGCGCCGCGGAGGGAGAGGCTCCAAAAGGGAGGATATCTGATGAGGCCGCCCAGGTCAATCCCTGTCAGATCCAGGCGTGCACGACTCCAAAGTTGCAGAGGAACAGGAGGGACATTATTCTTGGCTTGTCTTACGGCTATATATGCCGTGAGACTGAGGCATGCCCGAAGCCGTGAGCTGGATCCAGTGGCGCTACGAGGAACTCGACAGCGGTCGCTTTGCCGACCTGTTTGCCTCCCTGCAACTTTCTTGTCGTGCACCCTTTCCGGCCACACCGCAGGTGGAAGCGGAGCATGTCAGAGAGCGGCCAGGACCTCCTTAAGCAGGTACCTGGCGCCTTCCACTCCGTCCCAGGGACCTTCCTCGTACTCCAGGGCAAAAATGCCCTTGAACTTGGCGTTGGTCATGATCCTGACACAGCGCTGAACGTCAACCTCTTTCCAGCGGTTCCAGTACTTGGCATGAACCGTCTCGTGCGTATATGGCGCCAGGGCCTCCAGGCCATGGTACAGCAGGTACTCATGTTCCCAATTACAAAAGTCCGGAGAGGCCTCACAGAACGGGTGGTTTACCTCATCGAGAATGATCCTGACGTTCATGGGATTTGCACTCAACCCCCAGTGGTTCTCGATGGTGACCTTTACGCCGACTTTACCGCCGTAGTCCGCCATCTCTTTGAAGGACTCGATGGCATTGCTCAGGTACTTGACGATCTCGTCGTTCTTCGGGTACTCCTGGGTGGCAGTGGCGTTAGGTGCGATCCTCGGACCGCCGGTGTTCACCCGCATGGTTTTTGCGCCGATCTGAGCGCTGCCGTCCAGCCACTTTTTCGCTACGGCGATACCGGCCTTGCGCCGTTCTGCGTCCAGCTCGCAGATATCGCGCGGAGCGTTGTTCGAGACGTGGTGGCACCTGACGCCTGTAGTCGCGATCTTGCTGGCGAGCTTGTCCAGCCATTTTTTCCCCGAAGGGGTGGAGGGATCGAACTCGTAAAAGGCGCGAGTGGATTGAGCGCCGCCAAAGGTGCTCTTAGCGAACATGCTGTCATCGGTCACGTCCCCAAACAGCGAGGACCACAGATCCATATGAGTGATGCCCGGGAAGATGTCCTTGGTGAACTGCGGGAAGTCCAGCATGGTGATCTCCCCATATTTCTTCTTCAGCGCTTCGACTTGGGGATTGCTGCGCTGGCCGGCGCCTCGGCTCTTGAATAACATACGCACCGGCCAGGTGTTGGAGGCGATGCGGGCCAGCTTCTCCGTCCCAGTCAGGGGGCGGGCGACGGCGGGGTTTTCGGAAGTCAGAATGACACTGGCGGCTGTCAGACCGGCGCCAGCGGTCTTGAGGAACCCTCGTCGGTCCGGGTTTGCATGATTCCGAGTCTCTTCGTGCATGGTCTCTCCCTCTCAGAGTACTAGCCGGGATGTGGATGCTTGGGTCCCGGCCAGTTGCCAGCATACACCAGACCGCCCGCCTTCGTACGTTTCCAGCCTCCTTACCGAAAACGGTGTGGCTCAGAGAATCAGCTTTTTCACTGCGGCCCCGGCGCCTCAGAGGCAGCCGGCCAGGCTTCGCGCGGTTTCTCCGCGCCGTTCCGCCGCTGGAGCGCATCGCCATCTACGTTTCGCGTAACCTGCGCCGCGCTCAAGGCCATCCCGAACCGCGTGCGCGGCATACCGGGTCGGAAGAACCTCATCTGGGTCACGGCCGGCTTTCCGCTGCTGCTGGGGCGGCAATCCTTCAGGCCCGAGTTTGAGTCTGCCGTCCGCGAGCTGAACAACGCCGCCGTGTCCGTCTATCCCGTGGACGCGCACGGCTTGCTCGCGCTCGCTGGCGGGCGCCTCAGTTCCGATGCGAGTGCGATGATGCGCCAACTGGCGCAGCGGACCGGCGGGAGAGCGTTCGAGGGTCGCGAATTGGTGGAAGCCGGTCCGCAGCGGGTCAAGGCCGGCATTGCTACAGTTCGCCCTCAGGCTGACTTGGTAGAGCGGCATCCTGCCACCTTGGAGCCTGGGCCGGCCGGCTGGCGCGCAGCCCCAGAATCAGCAGCCTCAGGCGATTCCCAAGCCCAGGCCTGTGCGGATCGCCTGGTCCAACGCGGCCACCAGGGCAGCCATGCGTGCATAGTCGAGCGTCTCCGGCACATCCGAGGGCAAGTGGTAGTGCGGGTTTCGGAAGAAGGCCGTGTCGGTGATCATGAGCGCCGGATAACCTTCTCTCCAAAAGGACCAGTTATCCGATAGACCGGCTCCGGGCACCAGTGGGAAGGCCGCGTACTCCACGGGGATGGCGCCGGCCTCCGACAGCCAGGCGGCCATCTGCCGCACCAGTTTTCTGGAGGGAAAGTTTCCTGCCAGCGCGATGAAATTGCCTCGCTCCGGATAGAACCAACTCATGAAGGGAAGCGGGTACTGCTGCGAACCTGGCAGGTCACTGTAGTACCCCACCATTTCGAGCGACATCATGCCCACCACCCGTTCAGCCCGTTTTCGGCACCTGCGTGCATGGACGCGGCTGCCCATGAGCCGAGACCGATAAAAAGGCGGTTCTTCGAGAGCGAAGGCCACCAACCGAATAGTCGGGGCAGGAGTAGAGTCCCGCAGCGATTGCGCCAGTTCCAGCAAGACGGCGATACCGCTGGCGTTGTCATCGGCGCCAGGTGTTCCAGGAGCGGTGTCATAGTGAGCGCCGACGATGAAGACCTCCCCCTCGCCCTTGCCTCCCTGCCGTTCGATGACAACATTCCGGTAGGTGCGTCCCGAGACTTCATAGGCGTCGTGCTGAATCACGTAGCCCGCCTGGATGAGGGCCCGCTCGATGTAGAGCCTCGCCCGCTCCAGGTTTGCGTACCGGATGGAATTCCGCTCGCCCAGTTCTCCCGCGAGGTACTGGACATGCATTCGCAGGCGCGCCTCTAAGTCCTGCGTCTCCATTGCGTCCATTAGAGTCTCATTTTGCCTGAAAACACTCCGAGCACAACCGTCAATCGTCAATTCCCCAAGCACGGTCACTCGTGCCGCAAGCGCCGGTGTCTGGTTGCGGCTCTGCCGCGCCAGGTCTCTGCGGGGATGGCAGCGCCGCAACATGCCTCGTCGGTTTGGGGCCAAGCCTCGTTGGAAACTATGCGCCCTGCCGATTCGCACTTGCGCGGCTACCCCCATCGGGTGTTTACTTTGCTTTGTGAGGACCGAAATCGTGCTTGCGTTCGCCTACGCGCTGGCCTGTTCCGCCCAGCAATGGGAGATTGGCGCAGCCGCCGGATACGGTGCGTACCGGAACGGAACGATTTTCTCGCCGGCCGGCAAGGCAAGGGCTGGCGTAAGAAACAGGTTCGCGGTGAGCGCCCTGATGGGCGAGGACATGTATGCCCACATGGGCGGCGAGGTCCGCTACACCTATCAGGACGGTGACCCGTTCCTCTCCGCGCGGGGCATTAAGACGAACATCGAGGGTCAGTCCCACTCGTTCCACTACGACGCGCTTTTCCACCTGCGCGGGAGGCATGAGAGGATCCGCCCTTACGTGGCAGCCGGGATCGGCGTCAAGGTCTACGTGGTGAGCGGTCCGCCCAACCCCAGGCCGCCGCTGGGTGACATCGCGGTGCTCACGACGCACGACCAAGCTCGGCCGCTGGTGACCGGGGGCGGCGGAGTCAAGCTCAAGCTGGGCCACAACGTGCTGCTCCGTCTCGACTTCCGCGACTACATCACACCGTTCCCGAAAGAACTCATCGCCCCAGCCCCCTTCAACACCGCCCGCGGCTTCTTCCACCAATTCACGCCCCTGATAGGGATCAGCTACGTCCCATGATATCCGTGCCCCGGCGCCTACTGAGGCTGGCCCCTGTTCCTGCTAGCCCGCGCCACGCGAAAGTGCGCCGCTATACCCACTCCCACTCGCGCAGCCAGTGGTAGTTGGGGGGCAGGTTGCGCCACATCGCCGCGGTC
>CAVRZY010000067.1:0-12788 GCA_963725415.1 uncultured Acidobacteriota bacterium
CCTTCCAAATTTCCTTTATCAATTCACTATCTGGAACAAACCGGTCTTTGACGATGGAGTATTCGGCGAGCCTTGGATAAATCAGAACAGCCTCGGCATTTCCTTGTATCGTAAACGGAGAGAACGTGCGCACCCCGCCATCCACCCTCTCTTCAATGAGATACACACCGTACCGTTCAGCTATGCCGTTGTAGAGGGCGGCTTGGAAGTTGTCGGTTGGGTTCATTCTTGTAGTGTCTTTAATCTCGATGATGATTGGATTTTGGTTTCGCTCTTTGAACGCAATGAAATCAGGCCGCACCTTTCCGGGAAGGTCTGGGTGGCGTCCCTCACCCTTTCCAATTATTGTTAGGTCCCCATACTCCCTGGCGAGTTTTGCTCGAACCTTCTCGACGCCCTTCAGGGATTGGGATGCGATCTCTTCGAGGTACTCATTGAAATTCACTTGAGGAATAGCTCGGGCGATGTGCTCCATCGCAGCGGCTCTGGGTAGCCTTGGAATCCAAGCTTTACGGCCGCTTCCCCAATCATGCCGATTGTTGCGGATTCCAGTACGAGCGGCTCACTGCGTCCGGTTTTCCCGTACGGCCCTGAGTGCCCTGTAAGCTTTGATGGCTACGATCTTCGGGCACCTTGGACATCGTCCAGTCCATTCGGGCTCCCAGTGATCCAACTCTAACGGCGCAAGCTCCTCTTCGATCATATCTGTAAGCCTGTTGCGCGGCTGTTCAGGCATCTGATGGCACCTCCCTCAGTTAGTCTATCCCAAGGCAACCCCTCGCAGTGGCTTAACCAAATCGCCGACACTGGGCTTCTTTTTCGCGCCCGCTCTCAAGAAAGCCCCTGTATCCCGTAGGGAACCCGGTTTCCAGGCCCGTGGTGCAATCAGAGGCGGGGAGGTGATGCCCCAGCATCCCCCCTTTCGGCGCTCCGGGCACCCTGCAAGCCCCAGGGTCGGTGATGCTGGAGCGCGTTGCTCAGTCGAAACTCCAGTTCCGCCAATTCGCTCCGCAGCGACTCGATGCAGTCCTCTGAGTCGAGGTGCGGGCCGATCCGCCCGCAGCGTAAGCACATGGCCATGGGGACCGCATCCTCCGGCCGGTGACCGGGGCGCCGGCCAGGCCCTACCCTGGGCGTCATGCAAACATCTTAACGCTGTTCTGTTCCGAGGGCAAAGGCCTGGCGCGAGGCCGGAGAGAGCCTGGCCGATGCTGGAGGCTGCCATCCTCCGGAAGTTCGAAGACCAGAGCGTATTCGTGGCTTGGTGGGACGCGAATATTGGGATTCTGCATGGTGGCGACCGTAGCAAAAGCAGGTCCGCTGATCGCGGGACTTGGTCCATGGCAGAGGCCGAAAGCAAACCGGCATCACCAACCACCAGGTGTCCCGCTGGGTCCGGCGGCTTCAGGGACCGGAGAAATACCGCAGATCCGGCGCAATGGCGCTTTATCCCGCAAAGAAGGCCATTCCCAGGGCCTAGGACGCATCGGTGAGCGGCGGGTGATGCCGGAGCATCCCCTTTTTTGGCTCTGCTGAGGCGGGGCGCCGCACGGGTGAAAGGAACAAAGCCCCGAGCGGCGCCCATTGCGGGGCAAGGAGAAGTCTCTGCTGGTGACCGGATTTCAACCACCCCACCAACTTTTCACCGGTGCGATCAGGAGCGCGGCCAGCACAAGCGCTTTTTGCCCGTGCATCCAGATCCAATCACGCAAGTCTCGAAAGTCTTGCACATTGAAACGGATTTTGACGAAGCCGCGCAGCCACAAGCGGAGTAGCGCTCGGATTACCTCCGGCTCGGTCAATCGCACGTAGCGCGCAAACTGCACTTCCGACAGGTTGGCTATTCCGTCGTGGCGCAGGTTCAGCAGGCCGCAGTAGACTTCGATTTCATTGAAATCTGCTAGTCGGTTGTAATCCCGCTCAGGATTTCGAGTCGAGAACCCCTTGATGAAGTGTTTGTTTCTCTCTTTCTTCTTCATTGCGTCACTAGTTCAGGCGCAAGCATCTGGGCGGCTTGCCGCCGCCGGCCGAAGTTCTGGTTGTTGGACCGGATATTCGCGGTGCTGATCGCGCGGGGATTCGCTATTACCGTGCGAAGCGTCTGGGTTTCCCAGAAATTCGTGGTCGCGGTTGGATCCAAGATCGTAGTCTGGTTGATGATTATCGGCGCAGCGACCGCCGTGACCGAGGGCAATTGTACGCCACCCGAGTAGACCGGCACTTCATATAGCCGCCCGCCGGCCTGCTGGAAGGTCAGGGATTGCATCTGCGCGGGGAAACCGGTCCCCCGCTGCCCCACTGTCATGCCGTAAAGCTGGATCATGTCCCGGATCTGCGGGGAGCGGATCGCCACGTCCAGGTTGCCGCCGAAAGTCGATTTGGCGGCCTCGATGATATATTTCAGGATGCCTTTGTCGGCAACATCGACGTTGTATAGTTCACGGATCTTCTTATGCAGTTTCTCTTCGGTGCTCTCGCGAAATTTTTTGATGAGGCCGCCGATGCCACCTACCAAAGCGCCCACTCCCATGCCGATGGCTGTCCCGATGCCGGGCATAATCATCGTCCCGATGGCGGCCCCTGAAATCATTCCCCCGAGGGCCCCGCCGGCGACACCATACCAGCCGCCGCGCTTCCAGGCATCGATCATCATCCCGGCCCCAAGGCCTGCCTGCATCCCCAGCGGTCCGAACCCGGCAATCCCCGACATGAGACCAAGGCCACCTCCGAGCGCCCCCATTCCTGCAATGCCCGTGAGAGATTTAGCCGCGGTCCGCTGTCCCGAAAGGCCATAACTGGCGAGACTCGCGCCTCCCAACATCAACCCGAGCGGGACCATGCCCCCGACTTTCGCCCCCCAGCTAGGCGCCATGGCCAGGCCCGTGCTAGTACCGGCCGCGTTCCAGCCCATGGGCGCGCCGGGGTACATCATCCAACTGCCTGCCGCGCCCACCGGCCCGGCGAAGCCGGAGGTCCCCCGGGCCCGCCCACGATATTGCTAACCTGTGCCAGCGCCGCCGTGCCGCCCATGCCGAAGAGACCGGCCAGACTGAAGCCGCCGCCTGCCGCGCCCCGCGCACCATAGAGGGGCATCAACATCTTGGCGATCATGCTAGAGAATGCTTCCTTGATGGGGGTGAGGATGGCCACCTTGAAGACGTTGAGGATCGCCTTGCCGATGGATTCGGAGCGGGTCAACAGGGCATCGAAGATTCCCTCGGCAGCGTGCTTCAGATCGTCGAACCGCTTGCGCTCTAATTGGGCTACGGCGGTCACGCGCTCGATCTGGGCCTCTTCCATGGATTGCTCGTAGCGGAAGCGGTCCTTGTGGATCTCGAACTCCATCTCGGCGTAGTCCAGGCGGAGCCGGTAGACGCGCTCAACTGCCTCCATCTCGCCGCCCGGCCCCGTCTGGAGTTGGATCAAGCGCTCTTGTAGTTGCTCGGTTCGCTTCAGGCCCGAGAGCCGCTGCTCATCGACGTGCTTGAAAAGTTCCCCCGCCTTCTCAAGGTTGTGGAGTACCTGCTCTTCCTCCTCGGTCATTAGTGTCAGTTTCGCGGGCATGGGAACTTCATACCTGGCATATTCCGGCTTCTCGAATTTAGCCGGCTCCACGATTTGTGCCCCGAAGGGACTAACCGCCGCCGCCGCAACCGCCAATTTGTACCGTTCGATCTCGGCTCGGCCCTTCTCCGCTAGTTTGGCCTGCTCCTTCGCCTTCCGGCTCAATTCCTCGATGGCATCGACTCGGGCTTGCAGGTTGGTCTTCTCCGCCGTGAGTGCCTGGAACTCCGCCTTGCGCCTGGCAAACGCCGTCCCGGTCAACCTGGCACCCGGCAGTAGCGAAGGAAGCAGTCCCTTCTCTTTTTCCTCTATCGTTTTCAGGCGTTCCTTTAGCCCCTCCAATGTGGCGTTATAGGTCCGCTCGAAGCTTTCGGCCATGGCCTGGCCGCGATCGAGTTCCGCCCGGAACCGCGCAACTTCCGCATCAATCGCTGCGCCATAAAGCCCGCTAAGTTTTGGAATTTCGCCCTTGAGCGCCGCCGCCATACCCACCCCTGGAGCGCCGGGAGCCGCAAGCCGATATTCCGGCGGAAAGATTTCGGGAATCGGGGCGACCCATCCACCCGCCTGACGGAGCGCTTTCGCTTCCGCCAAAGATCCTCTGGGGGACGGAGGCGGCCCGGCTGGATGGCTTTGGTGATGACCTCGATAACCGCCGTCAGCGGTTCTGCCAATTTCGCCTTGAGCATGAACCAGGTGCGCTCGAATATTTTGAGTTTCTCCTCGGCCTCGGCCAGTTTCTTTATCATGCTCTCGTCCATGGCGAGGCCCCCCGCCCGGACCTTCTCTTCCAGTTCGGTCCACCTGGCGAGCATCGGTTGAAGTTCCTGGGAACTCCTGGCGTAGAGCGCATGGGCCACGACCATGCGCTTCGTCTCGTCCGTCATCGCGCCGAGGCGCTGCAATATCTCCCACTGGACCACGCCGAGCGCTTTCTCGCCGCCGGTCGCGTCTAGCGCCGAAACGCCCAGATCCCGCAATGCTTGCCGGGCTTTCTTCCCGCCTTCCCCCGTATCATCCAACGCCTCAGCCAATTTCCATGCTGTCCGCTCCAGCACGCCGACATCGACCTCCGCCAAACTCGCCATGGCCGATAACTGTTCGACTTGTTTCGCTCCCAGGCCGGTGCGCATCGACATCTGCTCAATCCCGTGGGCATAGCCGCCCATCTCGGCAACGAGGCTCAGAAGCGCCTTGGGCAGCTTTAGCGCACTCGCCACGGCAGCCACCACCGCGACATGCCAGGCTTTGATGCCTGCGATGATCCCGCTGAAACTCGCCCCAGCCTCCGTATTTGCAAGCGCTGATGCACGATTTGCAAGCGCTGATGCACGTGCCCCCGCCGCCGCGAGGGTTGCTGATTGAGCCGCCTGAGTTTCGAGATTGATTTTGTTTTTAACCACGGCGTTGAACCTTTCAAGTACCGCCGTGGTTCCGCCATAGGCGACGGTCATTTGCTGCTGTTGGACGAGGACTTTCTCGGCTCCAGTCTTCCCGTAGAGTTGCGCCTCCCGCTCCATTTGCCGGAGGTGGCGTTCAGTTACGCTCAGGTTCCGCTCCTGGCTGCGGATCATCTGCTCCCCGGCCTTGACCGAGGATGCGCCGATGGCGGCATTGGCCTTGATCGCCCGCCTCTCCAGATCCTGCCAACTCTGGTTACTTCGGGCGAACGCCTCCCGCGCCTTGCTATCCTCAACCGCGAGCGTTATGAGTTCTTCAGGCATCAGGCAGTCCTCCCAGTGGTCCGGGATTCAATGAGTAGTCCGAGTCGTTCAACGGCCATAGTCTATAACTCCTCTCCAGTTAGTCGCCCTCTGCCGACCTTAAAGGCGCCGCCCGGGTGAAAGGAAAGGCGAAAGTCCCGGGCGGCGCCCTCTAGCGGGGCAAGGAGGATTTGCGGGCCTGCGAAAGTCGCGCCCGAGCGATCAACCGTTGAAACCAATTCCGGCCGACGTTGGAAACTGCCACCATGGGGGCTTCCTCCCGGATGCTTGCCACATCGGGCGGAACTGCCCTCGCGGGGCCCTCTTTCGACGGAGCAAGTAGCCCCTGGATGACAATGAGTTCCACGCAAATCGCGGCGCTGGCCGCTTCCAGGGCGTCAACAACATTTTGATTGCATCGCCAGATCCCCATGATTCACCTCCTCGAAAGACTGAGAAAAAACCGGGGCGGTGGCGACCGCCCCGCCCGGCCGCCATCCGGGGAGGACTATTTCGCCGGCGCGACCAGAATTCTGTGCTGAACCTCAGAAAAAACGGGGGCCGATCGATGCCATGAGACCGGCCCCCAACGCGGGAAGGAGGAAACGCTATGCACTCACGAATTCTCAATGCCACGCGCGCGCGGGCCGCAGCATACCTACCCCACGACCTGGGCAAGCCTCGCGGCTGCCTGAACGATCGGCGAACCTTGGATCATCCCGAGGCCAGCGCTTTTCACCGTCCGCCCCATCAGAGGTTTGCCGAAGGGATCAATCGCCGCGCTCGCCAGATCCGGCCGTCGCCGAGAGGCTTCCCGGAAGGCTGCCGGGCGGGCGCCGTACTGCGGCAGCAGTTCTGTGGCCAGGTCCGAAAGTTGGTCCCACGCCGCGTTCTCTTTCGACGCTGGGTCGTTGCTCATAATCCGCCCCCTGCCAATCTCTCGATAGCTTCCCGGCCGGCTCGCACTTCCTCAGCCGGCCCAAGCGGCCGCGCTGATTCTACCGAGGGATGTTGGTCCTGGCCCCCGGCCTCAGCCCCGGCGAAGCGTAGCACTGGTGCTTTGGGCTGCATCTCAGCCTTCGCCCACGCATCTCGCATGGCCTGTTCCTCGCGGCGTTTGCGAACTTCCGACACGTCGCGCTCAAGCGATTGAGCCACGGCCTTGATCCGAGAGACACTTTCGAACGCGGCGCGCGCCGTCGCGTTTTCGAGCCATTGTTCCTGCCAGCCGGCCCCCTCGGTGCGTTCGCGGTCGAACAACGGTACCAGTTCTTTGCCGTCGTTTTGCGGGTCCACCAACTTGATCGACCTGAGCCCCGACAATCGGACCCCCAGCCCTTGCGCCAGGCCGTACCCGAGGCGGAGCGTCTCCGCGAACTCCTCACCCGCCTTCCGGTATTGCTCGCGGAACTCATCCAGCACCGTCTGGATGAAGGTTTGCCGCGCCACCGCGAATTCGTCCGCTGCTGTCAGCAGATCGCCCTCCGTGGCGGTCAAACGCGCCCGAAGGCCCGTCAACCGGGCCTCAAGGGTCTCCAACTCATCCCTCGCCGCACTCACAAGTTTCCGCGCTTTCCTCGGGGTGACGACCGTCGCGGTCTCGCCCAGCGCAACCGCCGCCTCCTCAAGGGCGCGCGCCGCCTCTTCGCCGTTCAGCGCTTGGAGAGCGGTTTTGAACTCCTCTTCCGCCCGGAGGACGGCCTGTTCGGTTGCCTTGATTGCCGCCCGGATCTTGGTCCGTTCATCCATTACCCGTTCCACAGGCTTCAGCGCGGTTTCAATTTCTTTGGCCAATCGCCCCACTTCCAGTGCCGCCGCCAACTTCGACTTTTTTGATTCTCCAAACATGATTGCTCCTTGCCTTCACAACCTGGTGATCGCGCACCCGCCTGAAATACCAACATACTTGTAAGCCCCAGGCGAGAAGGGTTCGGTAGGTGCGCTACCCTCACTCTCTTTGCCGGTCACTCGCTCCAACCCCTGGATAGCTTCGCGGATTGGTGCCAATTCCTGATATAAAGCGAGGGCCTGCGGGTCATTGTACCCGCCGGGGCCGAACAGGTTCTGCCACCCGGAGGATTGCACGACTTTTCGGAGGTCGTACAAATAGAAGAGCACCTTGGCTGGATCGCATAGGTCCGCGATGCAGGCACAGAAGAGGCCGGGCAAGAAGATTCCCAATGTCGCCTGCAAAACGAAGCCTCGACGGAGCACGGGCAGGACCGTGTTCATCGCAGCCTGATACTCCGCTGCATACTCGTTCAGGACTTCTTCGGCGAACCGCTTTCGCGCTTCAATTAGTGCCTCCAGCGCAGCTTCGGCGCCCCCGGTTTCGCGCTTCGCGACAAGTTGCCGCGCTTCATCAAGCGCAACCTGTAACTCAGTTGGTAAGCCCATGTATGGGGTCTCCTTTCGGTCTCTCTCACTGGCACCAAATCTGCCCGATTATCTTCTTCACGGTTGCAACGGTTTTCACATCAAAACCGAACACATCCCCGGCCGTCACGGTGTTGGTCCAGCCCGTTCGGTCGCTATCCTGATTTAACTGCGCACTGGAAAGCGTAATTGGAGCGCTGGCGGAAATTTTGTTGGCTGATGTCGGGATCACTCCGGCTGCCTTCCACACGTCAACGGTAACTGAACCCGAAGCATCTGCCGAGACCATGGCTTTATTGATTGTGCACGGGAAATTGACGCTAGGATAAAAGCGAATGTCGCCGGTGGGGATCACCGATCCACCCCCATCAACCGAGAAAGAAATGCTGCGTTGGACGACTCGCACTAGGTCGGCGGTGTCAGACAACTCCGTCGAGGCGTGAGATGCAATCGAGATGACGGTATCCGCCGTGCCCGCCGTACTCGCCTTGCCGGAAGTGTCGGCGGCGTTGTTGGGGATATCTGCCGATACCAGCGTATTCCGGCCACGCATCGCCCGGTAATTCGTGCCATTGCTGACGATCCTGGCCGACTGGCCTATAGATAAAGTGAATGTCGCGGCACCCTCGATGGTGGATACGGCCGGCGTGATCGTGGCCGTCCCTACCCCGCTGTTCAGGAGCGTAGTTTCCCAACCCTCGGGGAACCCTGCGCTTCCAGCTTGGGCGATAGAAATAGCAATGGGATTGGCGTTTGTCAGCGTGACCAATTTCTGCCGGTCGCCGGTGACAATTGCGTAACTTGTGCCGGTCTGGGGATTCACGCCAACATAGGCCAGCGTGGGATTGGGGTAAGTGCCTGCGAGCGCTCCGCCAGCGGCGCCGCCAGGCAACCCGCTGGCCCATTGAGCACAGTCCATCCTTTCGGTGTGGACGTTAAAAAGCCAACGCGTGCACTGGGCCGAAGCCGCCGCCGCAGACCAGACCAAAGCAAGTAGGGGCCATATGGTTGCCCGCTTTTTCATCTCGCTCACAGTGCTTTGTTCTCCTCAGCTTTCTGAGCCGGCCCTACTGCGGTCGGACATGAACTGCCGCACCTGCCTATTCAGAACTGTATAGACCAGGTGTTCCTCGCAATTCAGTTCCGCAGCCACCTGCCCCGATATCCTGGAAGGGAAGTTCAAAATTGCCTCCGCGTCTTCGTGTAGGCGCGCCTCGGTCGCTCCCCGCATCTCCTCCGCATCCACCAACTTCCCCGACTGCCGCTCGAAGTTCAGTCGGCAACGTTTGGCTTTGTACACGGCTTCCATGCGCTTCGCATCGGCTAAGGTCACCGGCTCGCCGTCCGCTGGCTTCGGGCCGGGTTTATCGTCCAAGACCGCATCGCTCCCCACCTCGTCAACGAACTGGCCACGCATGACCAGGATGCCCTTCGCCTTCAGTTTGGAAATGTAGGGACGTGAGACCCGCCGGTGCTTGGCGTACTCGGCCTGACTCATGAACTTCTTCATCCGTTAACCTCCAGAGTTAACCTGGTTAACCCCCATTTTTGGCCTGTCGGTAGCGCCTGAGTGCAACAAAGCTACCTCCGCTGGAAGAACCGGAGAACAGGACCCGCGAGTCCGAAACTAACCTTGCCTCGGTCTTTGGTTTCAACAACTTAGAACCGTTGCACCTGCCTCCACGCTCCTGCCTCTCTTACTGCCCTTTGCTTTCAACGACTTACCGCCATACCCTGCCGCGCCGTCGCCACCACGGGCAAGACCGGCGGCCCCAGTTGCTTCCGGCATACGACGCAGCAGGCACCGCAGTAGATCCCGACAACTCGCGTAGGCACATGAACGGTGCTCCGGTGCCGTCCACAATTCGCGCAAGGTCCTGGCGTGCGCACACTCCGATAACACCCGCTCGACTTCTGCACTGCCTTCTGTGCGCTCATGGCAACTCCATCCGCTCGAAGGGGCCCGACTGCGCTTCCCGTTTGGGCACCGGTTCCACCCGTTCTGATACCAGACGCGCCCACCGCACGGATAAGGAGTCCGGCCCGCCGTAACTGGTTGGGTCTTCCAGGATCACCCTTGCCGCTTCCCGGTTGCGGACCTGATCGGAGTTTTTCCGGTTCGTCATTGCGTTTTTCAACATGGCTGACGGGTCTGCCCGTCAGGTCCGTCAGCCGCAACCGCTTGAATCCTGACGGGCTGACGGGTCCTGATGGCTTTTCTTCAAAACTTTCTACAACGCGCGCGTATAGGGACTTCTGAAGAAAACCCGTCATCAGCCGTCACCCGTCACCTTTCGACCCTCAAACCAATGCCTAGGTACACCTTTCCATGTTTGGTGTGCTGCCCATCAAGGCCGCGTTCTCTGAGTCTTGCCGCGAAGTTAACTTCGCTCAGGGGATGCTCTCCCGCCCCTTCAGCCCATTCGCGGTAAGCGGTGTAGAACTGCCGGGCTTTGGCCTGAGCATAGTCGCCCACGACACAACAATCATCGACGAACCGGCCCAAGGCATCCGACTCAATGCGCCAGGCCCGGCTCGCGCTTTCCACGGGGCCCGGCTTCCCCAGGCCCTCGGTCCGCCACCGCCGACCCCGTTCCGAGCCTCAGAGGGCGCCAACCTGCTTGAGCACACGCTCCAGACGCCGCGCCTCCTCAGTGGCGACCATACCAAGCACAGGATCCTCTTCCACCAGTCGCTCGCCCTGCTTTTTTGACTCTGCTACCGCGGCTCTGGCGGCGGCGCGCAACAGCGCGGGATTGTGGACTCGGGCGATAGCCAGGGCCCGGCCAGCCCCCATCGGTTCGTACGCGATTAACAATTCTGCCCTCATGGTCTCCTATAAACTAACGCCCAAATTTGTGCTTTTGGAACATTTTCCGGTCGGAACGTTTCGTTCGACATGGCCACTCAGCGAGCATGAGTCTGAGAAACTGCTGGCCTAAGCAGGCCAAGTCCCAGATGCGCCTTCCGTCCGAGAGACGCCGGTGGAATACTAGGTGACGCGAATCCCCGCCTTGTTGAACGAGAAAATCTGAGGGCTTGGCCTTTTGCCGAAGCTCCCGGAATTTCCGGAACAGGCGCATCCTGACGCGATCCACTTCCCGGCGGGTCCACTGAAGTTCCTTTGGCAGCGCGGCTCTGGGGATGGCCTCTCCGTATTTTTTGCGGAGGTAAGCGCGCTCCTGCGGGTCGGTCTTGAGTCTGCGCAGCAGCCGGCCCCAGTCAATCGCATAAACCTCGGTTGGATCGAAGCAGATTTCGGGGAGCGATTCCCAAGCAGGAAGAGACTCCAAACTGATCGCCTGTTGGCCACCTAGACGGATCACATCAGTTTTCATTCCGCCGACCCGCCCTGGCCCCCAGCAACGCCGCCGCCGGGCATTCTGGGCGCCGCCTCCAGATTCCGCCGCAACTTGCCCGCCTGCCGCAGATTTTCCTCGAGCTTTTGGGCCACCTCCCGATGTCTGGCTTCAGCCTTTCGCCAATCTGCGATTGCCAAGTCCAGCCGGCCGCGCCCGCTCCCGGTCCATTGTTCACGGTCCAACTCCCGCACCACCAGCCATGCTTCCGCAACCGCTGCGGCCGCCTGCTCTTCGGCTTCCCGCAGCCCCGGCAGTTGCTTGGCCAGCTCGCGGAGATGGCAACGCGCTTCTTCCGCGTTCATACTTCCGCCTTCCGAGTTGCCGCACCCACCGTTGCTATGGAAACCACCGGCAGCAGCCAGTTTGTACAAGCGGGGCAGCAGCGAGAGCAGGCAGTCCCCTTGTAGGCCAAGGGGACATGCGCCACCACTCGGACATTTCCGCATCGCGAACACTGTGCTGCTGGCCGCAGACTGCGCAGACAACCACGAGACCGGGCGGTTAGTTTCACGACTCGCCCCCAAGCGGGTTCCCATCAGTAGGTCTCGGCTTCGGCCACGGCGGACAGTCGAGGGTGTCGAAGGCGCTGGTCATCCAGTCGAACAGTTCAGCCGACAGCCAGCCCGAGTCACAACACAGGCGGACAGCCTTTTGCTTTTTTCTCTCTCTGGCGGACACTCCCCTCTATAGAGGGGAGGAGAGTGTCCGCCGGAAGAGAGAGAAAGTGGCGGACAAACGTCCGGACATCACACCAGCTTTATTTGCAATCGGATCTGGCCGCTTTTTACGGACGCCCGGACAACGGGCGGACAAAGTGTCCGACACTTTGTGACGCAAAGTGTCCGCCATGTGTTTTCAATAACTTGCGGGCGGAATCCGGACAGTTGTATATACAATGTAAGCGAAGTGTCCGCCCTGCATCCGCCCGTCATGATCCGGTCCTGTCGAGCAACGCCACCCGGCCACCCTCCAGCACGGTGAATACCTTCTAATGGGAGAGATCGTGGTTTACCCACTCGGTGAGGAGGCGGCCGAGTGTCATTTCTCCGAGTTCGCTGTGCATGGTCCGGCACTCGAGGTGCTCCGGAGAGAGCTGCCGGATGCGCGCGAGGCTCCGCTCCCGCTCCCTCTCGAACACCTCCAACGATGTGATGGGATTGATGGCGGCATACGGGATCTCGGCTGCACGTTTTTCCGCATTCAAGCTGCGGAAGGATTCGCCCTTCAGGATGCGCTCGATCCGGTCCTGGAAGCACACCACCTCGAAATCGGTGAGGTGCGCCAGGATCTCGGTCTGGGACCACGCGTTGCCGGGGGGCCGATCCAACGCCTCGCGCGTCTGGCCTTCCACGTGGGCTCGGAGGACCCGGGGAGTCTGGGCGAGCCACTGCAGCGCGCTCTCCAGCAGCCCACGTCCACGCGATGTCCTCGACATCGTCGTCCCCTCTGAGCGTCGTAGACTACGTCCGTGGCCGAGATCAGCCATTGCACCCTCACCGCTGCCCGCAACGGGACGGGGAGGTCATGGTCGCTTTCGGGACCGGCCACGATCCCAGCAGAGCATTGCCGACCCGCACCAGCGCCCGGGCTAGACGCGACCGGAACGATCCTGGCCCGACCGATCTCCATCCTTGCAGCAGGTCCAGGGTGCGTCTCGTCTCCCCGTCTTGATCGCGAACCGGAAATTCCAGGTAATCCGCCACGGTCATCTCCTCCCCTTTGGCCTCTCCCGTCCGCTCACCGTTTCTCCGGCTCAACCGCCTGCGCCCCCCCGAGTCGAACT
>CAVRZY010000068.1:0-26587 GCA_963725415.1 uncultured Acidobacteriota bacterium
TCTAATGGCTTCTGCGGCGTCATGGTTTCTTATGCTAGCTGCTCAAAGTATCTAAATCTTTCTCAACATGGAGAACCAAATATATGTTTGAATTTTTGGGCCAGAACTCAGGCTGATTAAGCGTGTGGAAGGGGTGAATTCTCTTGAGTAAGATGACTGACACACGAGGAGCATGGATTGTGGAATCAGTTTGTCAAGAAACCTTGACTGACGCTTAGTCAAGAAACGTTGACAAAAACTCCTTTTAGCATGATTGAAGTAAACTAAACACAGTCATGATATATGGAAAAATTAAAACTCCTGACTATTGCCTTCGTATTCCTGTTTCTAATCACTGTTTTCGTATCAACTGGTTCTAGACCTGCGGAAATATTCCGACGCAATTGGTAATGCTTGCCATCACATGGCTCAAACATCACCTAAATACCGATACGCAGCATGATCTCCATCCACGAGTGGATGGACGACTAAACGTACCTGATTAGTTTGTTCGTTTACCTGTAATGCTACTGCACCGCCCGTGTACCGAAGCTCCAGAGCGTTTAGCTTTGGCGGTTAGTGCGCGTAAATGCTGAGCCCTAATTCACGCGGAATCAGATCGACTGCATTTAAGCTGGTTTGTCCGCCGTGATGGTGCAAATAATCACCGGCTTCCGAGGCGATGATGGCTTCCAAGGTCGAACGGCCAAAGACCAGGCACTGTTTGCCGGTGTTTTCGTCCTGACCCACGATGATTTCGGCCTCTTTCAATTCCCGATGAAATTCTGGATCCCTCAGTTCCCACATCCTTTCCGGTCTGCCACGGGGGAGGTCTTTGGCTAGTTCACCTTGAATTTCTTCCCAGACGCGGAAATCTAGCATCACCGTTCGGGCACCTGATTCTGACGGCTCGCGGCCGACGAATTGGATTGCTTCTACCATGAGTCGTTTCATGTTTTCTTTGCCGACCAGCGCGCAGACCAGCGAGCAGAACTGATAAGGCCGAACCCCGAAAGATTCCAAGAGACGGTTCAGGTCTTCTTTCGAGAGTACCTTGCAGTCGAGTTCCACCAGATAACTATCCCAGTCTGCGAAGGCCCATTTCAGCGCAGACATGACCCGCCAGGTGTAGCGTCTCTCTAACGGCAGGGCCGCTAGTTCCGCAATTGCAGCCTTTGATGGTCGTTCGCGGCGCGCCAGATCAACGCAAAACTTCCCATATACCGGATCGGTTGTCGCGGCGATCTCTTCGGCCTTCGATTCAAATTTCAGGTCGCTTAGTTTGAACCTCCTGACCTTGGATTCATTTTCACTCATATTTGTCGGTTCCTTTCTGTTTTCGTCACTCCGCATGTTCTCATTTTCCGCTTCTGTTCAGCCCGGCGGTGGCCTTTCAATTCGCCGGCCCGCTTCCAGATGGCCTCCCGGCCGATTTGGAAGCGGGCCTGGGGCGGTTGAATGATGGACATGTCAAAGGCGGTAAGCTCATCCGGGTGCAGTATCGGGGCCGATTCAGGCGGCTTCCTCGCTTTCTTCGAACTTGAATCCTCGCATGCGGGCGAGTTGCTGTTTCAGGGCGATGAACTCTTCACGGGTGACATCGACTTCCTGTTCGTGGACGCAACCATCCAGCATGAGTAGCGAGTATTCAATCGGAAGTGGCGTTTCAGTGAGCCAGTCCGGGAGTTCGGTTGCGGTTTCCAGCACGGCGGGCGCCGGCTGGGTTGGGGACTCGTTATCCATGTGAAAAACCTCCGTGCCGGCAGCTTCTTCGGGTTCGGGGAGCGTGAGGTCAATACCGGAGTTGATGAACCCATTCACCCGGCCTACCAGGGCTGCGTGCTCAGCCTCTTCGAGCGATTCCCCGCTTGTCCCCAACGTGATCGGGCCCGGCTCGACGGTCGCTCCACCTTCGAGGCGCCGGCAGAGCGAGACGCACAGCAGATCGTTGGCCGCGTAGACGGCGGCCAGCGCTTTCAGTTCTGATTGGGTAATGACGTCTTCGACGGTTGGCATCTGCTCCTCACTCCCTCCGCTCGATGGCAACCCCATGATCGAAGGCGTGAATTTCTTCGAGCGGCTCGAATGTCTCACTGGCGATCTCCCCTGTCAGTTCGGCGGTCAACGGGCCGGGTTCGACTACGGCGCCATGCTTGAGCCGGTGGGCGATTTCCCACACGGCCCGCTCGCCCTGGTTCTTCTGGGCCATGGCGTGTCCCAATTCAGCCTGGGTGATCCTGTCAATTTTCGGTTTCGGCGGAGCGCTCGGCTTCGCCGGCTTCGTTGGTTGCTTCATGCTTCCTCCTTTAGTTGGTGAAGTTCGTTTCTGACATCATTGGACCGTGGTTTTCCCCGGCCCGCCGGCCGGTCCCTCCAACGCCTTCCGCAGATCAGCCATCCGGCGCGGCGGAACCTCCAGGGCCGTCTGCTCCAAGGCTTGACCGCGTGCCACCGGACAAGAGAATAGCCGCATGAACAGCACGCCGCTTCTGTCTCGGGGGTCGTAATCGCCCAGAACCTCGATCTTGAAATACCTGTGACCCGGCGGGACCTCCGCCAGCAGATGCCGCAGGGCCCGGCCGAGGCGGCGGTGGAAACTGCGGCTGAACTCCAATGCGCCGGGCGGCAGGAGTTTGGGTTTGCGGGGCATGGCAGATCCGTTCTGCTATAGAATAGCAGAACCGTTCTGGCAGTGTCAATAGGAATTGACACCGAAGCCAAAACCGTTCTACTATGATGGTGATGGCAAGAAAGAAGTCTGTGCTTCGCCAGCACCTATCGAGACTCGGCAAGAAGGGCGGGCCGAAGGGCGGCAAGGCCCGGATGCAAGCTCTGACGGCGGAGGAACGGCGGGAACTGGGCCGCAAAGGTGCCCTGGCCCGGTGGGGAAAGCCGAAGCCGAAGGGGGCCTGAGATGGCCGAGCCCCAGACTCCGAAGCAGATGGTTCACATGCGCCTGGAACAGCCTCTCCTGAAGCGCCTGGATGACTTCCGGCTCAAGCATCGCTTCGATTCCCGGACCGCAGCGGCCCGATGGCTTCTGGAGTGGGCCCTGTCGCAAAACCCCAAGCCGAAGCCGCCGGCCTAACAGCTTTCGCCCGCGGCCAATTCCGGGAATTTCGACTCCGAAATGAAAGTCCGAGGTAGCCACCGAGGTAGCCACGGGGATAGAAAAGGCACGTTTCCTGTAGACGTGGTAGAATATTCTGGTTACTAGGGTGTTGAAAATAGACGCGGAGTTACGTAAGAGACTGATTACAAAGGATTTTGTAATCAGAGGGTCGGGGGTTCAAGTCCCTCCGCCAGCTCCAGGTTGCGTTCCCGTCAATCTGAGGCGTCTTGGAGACGGGCGACAGGGTCGGACGGGTGGCCGAGCGGTTAATGGCAGCAGACTGTAAATCTGCCGCCCCTTGCGGGCTACGGAGGTTCGAATCCTCCCCCGTCCACCAGAGTTAAAGCGAGTTTTCGGGCCGATGTAGCTCAGTTGGTAGAGCGCGTCCTTGGTAAGGACGAGGTCACCAGTTCAATCCTGGTCATCGGCTCCAGATTCTCCGTCCCGCCTGCTGTAGAAACGCGGACAGAAAAAGAGGCTTTTTGAGGGTTCCATAAATGGCTAAGGAAAAATTCGACCGCAGCAAGCCGCACATCAACGTGGGCACCATCGGGCACATCGATCACGGCAAGACCACCCTGACGGCGGCCATCACCCTGGTGCTGGGCAAGACCAACCCCAAGGTGAGGTTCCGGAGCTTCGACTCCATCGACAACGCGCCGGAGGAGAAGGCGCGCGGCATCACCATCGCCATCGCGCACGTGGAGTACGAGACCGCCAAGCGGCACTACGCGCACGTGGACTGCCCGGGGCACGCCGACTACATCAAGAACATGATCACCGGGGCGGCGCAGATGGACGGGGCCATCCTGGTGGTGGCGGCCACCGACGGGCCCATGCCCCAGACCCGCGAGCACATCCTGCTGGCCCGGCAGGTGGGGGTGCCCTACATGGTGGTGTGCCTGAACAAGGTGGACGCGGTGGACGACCCGGAGCTTCTGGATCTGGTGGAGCTGGAGGTGCGGGAGCTGCTGAAGAAGTACGAGTTTCCGGGCGATGAGATCCCGGTGATCCGGGTCTCGGCGCTGGGGGCCTTGAACGGGGAGCCGCAGTGGGAGCAGGGGGTCATGGAGCTGATGGGGGCGGTGGACAACTACTTCCCCATGCCCAAGCGGGCCATTGACAAGCCCTTCCTGATGCCCATTGAGGACATTTTTTCCATCCAGGGGCGGGGGACGGTGGTGACCGGGCGCATCGAGCGCGGGCTGGTCAAGGTGGGCGAGGAGATGGAGATCGTAGGCTTCCGGGAGACTCGCAAGACGGTGATCACGGGCGTGGAGATGTTCAAGAAGATCCTGGACGAAGGGCAGGCCGGGGACAACGTAGGGCTGCTGCTGCGGGGCATCGACAAGGACGAAGTGGAGCGCGGGCAGGTGATCGCCAAGCCAGGCTCGATCACGCCCCACAATCTCTTCCGGGGGGAAGTGTACGTATTGAGCAAGGAGGAGGGCGGGCGGCACACGCCCTTTTTTGCGGGCTATCGGCCGCAGTTTTACTTCCGCACCACGGACGTGACGGGGGTGGCCAAGTTGCCGGCCGGGGTGGAGATGGTGATGCCGGGCGACAACGTGAACCTGGAGGTGGAGCTGATCACGCCGGTGGCCATGGACAAGGGTCTGCGCTTCGCCATCCGCGAGGGCGGCCGCACGGTGGGCGCCGGCACGGTGACCGAAATCATGGAGTAGGAGCAGGCTGTAGCTTGTAGCCTGTAGCCTGTGGGACACCACGGGCGGCAACTACAAGCTACAGGCTACGAGCTAAGAAAGATGCCACGCGAGATCATCACCTTTCAGTGCACCGAGTGCAAGAGGCGCAACTACACCCGCACCAAGAACAAGAAGACGGCCTCGGACCGGCTGGAGTTCAAAAAGTATTGCCCCTTCTGCCGGAAGCACCTACTGCACAAGGAGATCAAGTAAACTAAGAGAAGAAGCTTCCAACCCGGCGGCAGGAGTGGTGCTTGAAGGGAACCGTTTCTGGAGGGCTGAGGGCTCTCCCGCAGGGGCGTAGGTTTAACGGTAGACCGGCGGTCTCCAAAACCGCGAGTGGGGGTTCGAATCCCTCCGCCCCTGCCAGTAAGGTGCCTGGGGGCCCGGCCGCTGCGGGCCTGAGACAGGCAGTTAACATGGAAAACAAGTCGTTACTTGAGAAAGATCAAGCAGTGGCCGGTCGGCCTGAAGAACTATTTTCAGGAACTACATCTGGAGATGCGGCGCGTCACCTGGCCCAGCCGCAAGCAGGTTCAGGCCACCACCCTGGTGGTGATCCTGACGGTGTTCGCCTTCGCCGCGTATTTCTTCGTGGTCGATTTTGCGCTGGCACGAACGATCGGCAAGATTTTCAGCGCCTTCGCCAGGACCTAGACCGAGCGATATGGCAGACGAAGAACAGCTCGAACTCCCAGTGGACGAAGGTCCGACGGAAGCCCTTCCGCAGCCGCCGGAGGCGCCGCAGCTCGCAGGCCAGAGCCAGGGAGCAGGAAACCCAGGCGGAGCCCGCGCCGGAGCTGATAAGGGAACCAGCCGTCCCGGAACCCTCCCCGGCGCCCGCGGCCGAGGTCCCCTCCTCCAGGCAGTGGTATATCATTCACACTTACTCGGGCTTCGAGCAGAAGGTGGCGGACTCGTTGCGGGGCCGCGCCCAAGCCTTCGGGTTCGCCGACAAGATCGGCCAAATCCTCATTCCTACCGAAGAAGTCGTCGAAGTCCGCAGCGGCCGCAAGGTCACCAGCAAGCGCCTGATGTATCCGGGCTACGTGCTGGTGGAAATGGAAATGAACGACGACCTCTGGCACGCCGTCAAATCCACACCCCGCGTGACCGGGTTTGTGGGCGGTGGGAATACGCCTGTGCCCCTCAGCGCCACCGAGGTCAACGATATTCTCTATCGCCAGGCAACTTCCGCCGAGCGGCCGCGTCCCAAGCAGACCTTCGAGAAGAACGAGACGGTTCGCATCAACGACGGGCCTTTTACCAACTTCTCGGGCAAGGTGGACGAAGTCAACTCGGAGCGTAACACGGTGCGGGTCCTGGTCACCATTTTCGGGCGCGCTACCCCGGTCGAACTGGAGTTCGGGCAGGTGGAAAAGATTTGAGGAGCCTGTAGCCTGTAGCTTGTAGCCTGTGGGCGGTGGAGCGCGTCCCACAAGCTGCATGCTACCAGCTACAAGCCACTTGAGGTTTGAATGGCAAAGAAAGTTACCGCACAAGTGAAACTCCAAATACCGGCAGGCAAGGCCACCCCCGCCCCTCCGGTGGGCACCGCGCTGGGTCCCCAGGGCGTCAATATCGGGGAGTTCTGCAAGGCCTTCAACGCCAAGACTTCCGCCAAGGACCAGGAGGGGCTGATTATTCCGGTCGTCATCACCATCTACTCGGATCGTTCCTTTACTTTCGTTACCAAGACTCCGCCCGTCCCGGTGCTGATCAAACGCGCCGTGAGCTTGGCAAAGGGGTCCCCTGAGCCGAACAAGACCAAGGTCGGCAAGATCACCCAGAAGCAGATCGAGGAGATCGCCAAGCTGAAAATGCCCGATCTGAACTGCTTCTCCCTGGATGCGGCCGCAGCCTGCGTGAAAGGCACGGCCCGCAGCATGGGGGTGGACGTGATCTGAGAGCCATCAGCCCTCAGCAACTGCTGTGCGGGCTGAGGACTGACGGCTGACGGCTTGTTTTTGTTATACTGGTTCTTCACCGAAACGTTGAGTCGCACTCCCTGTCTCAGTGGGAGGCGGAGGCCTGACCGGCTGAAGCCGTCTGCACCAATGAGGAAATAGCATGGCTCGCAAATCAGGAAAGCATTACCAATCTGCCGTGCAGGAAGTCAAGGCGCGCGGGTACTCTCTGGAAGAGGCCGTGCCGCTGGTCCAGAAGATCAAGTTCGCCAAATTCGACGAGACCGTCGAGTTGCACTTGCGCCTGGGCGTTGACCCCAAGCACGCCGACCAGATGGTGCGCGGCACCGTGATTCTGCCCAACGGGCTGGGCAAGTCCAAGCGCGTCCTGGTGATCGCCTCGGGTGAAAAGCAGAGGGAAGCCGGGGAAGCCGGGGCGGACTTCGTAGGCGGCGAGGACATGGTGCAGAAGATCCAGACCGGCTGGATGGACTTTGACGCGGTGATCGCCACCCCCGATATGATGCGCTCGGTGGGCCGGCTGGGAAAAGTGCTCGGCCCGCGGGGCCTGATGCCCAACCCTAAAACCGGCACCGTGACCATGGAAGTCAGCAGAGCCCTCCGGGAAATCAAGGCTGGCAAGGTCGAGTTTCGGGTGGACAAAACGGGAATCATTCACGCCCCCATTGGCAAGGTCAGCTTTGCCACCCCCAAGCTGGTCGAGAACGCTCAGAGCCTCATTCAGGCGATCGTCAAGGCCAAGCCGGCGGCGGCCAAGGGCAAATACGTCAAGAGCGCCACCATCTGCTCCACCATGGGTCCGGGCGTATCGCTGGACGTGACTCCCTATAACACCAAGCTCGTATAGGAGCGCCCCGCGGAGGCAAGCCATGAAAAAGAGATCGGACAAGCACAAGGAAGTGCAGTCGTTGCGCCGGGAGCTCGATCAAACCCAGCACCTGTTTGTAACCGGGTTTGACCAGCTCACCGTGGCCCAGGATTTCGAGTTGCGGAAGATCATTCGTAGCGCGGGCGGCAAGTACAAGGTGATTAAGAACAACCTGGCGGCCGAAGGCGGCCGAGGGCACCCCAGCCGAGAAGCTGCTCGAAGGGATGGTGGGAATGACCTCCCTGGCCTATACGGCCTCCGACCCGGTGGCCCTGGCCAAGGCCCTCACCACCTACGCCAAGAATAATCCTAGTTTCACTTTCAAGGCCGGCATGGTCGAGGGCAGAGTCATTGCTGTTCGCTCCATCCAGGAGCTGGCCAACCTGCCTTCACGCGAGGAGATGCTGGGCAAGCTGCTATTCCTGATTCAGGCGCCCGCGCAGCGGCTCCTCGCCGCTCTCAACGCGGTGGGGCGGAACCTGGCGCTGGCACTGGACCAGGGAGTCAAGGAGAACAAGTTTTCAACTTAACAGCCTGCAGCTTGCAGTCTGTAGCCTGCCAGATGCAGGTGAGGCGATTGCAGGCCACAAGCTACAAGCTAAGGAGTTCACAGAGACATGGCGGACATCAACACAATTGCGGACCAGATTCAGGGGCTGAGCTTGCTAGAAGCATCTCAGCTCGTCAGACTGCTCGAAGAGAGGCTCGGCGTTTCGGCGGCTGCGGCCACCATCGCCGCAGCACCCAGGCCGGATGCAGCGGCGGCAGTCGCCCCCGCCGAGGAAAAGACTGAGTTTTCCGTCGTCCTGGTGGCTGCCGGGGCCAATAAGATCAACGTTATCAAAGCCGTTCGCGAAGTCACCAGCCTGGGCCTCAAAGAGGCCAAGGATCTGGTCGATGGGGCTGCCCAAGCCCGTCAAGGAAGGCATCGGCAAGGACGAGGCCGAGGCGATCCGCAAGAAGTTCGCCGAGGCCGGGGCCACTGTGGAGGTCAAGTAGGCCCTGCTGGACAGGCCCCAGCCAGCCGGACCTCGGTCCGGCTGGGGAACTGCCCCTGGCGGCATTTGACGCCGCCGCGCGGGGTCTGTTAAACTAGAGACCGGGCGAGTTATCCACCACGAGTGCGCGTGAACCTGGCATCCTGCGTTTGTGTCTTCAGTCCGTTTGAAGTCCTAGAGGAGGTGTCTCCTCGCATGCCGGCTGGGGCTGCGCCAAGGGAGTCTCCCTCCATCCCCTTCAGTTTTTCGCATCCGTTCCGGCGTCATCCCGCGGTTGCGCTTCCGTTTCCACAACGGCTCCGGTCGCTGGCTGGGTCCGCAGCGGGTCCACTGACACCGATCGGACAGGGCCCGTTTTAGTGTTCGACTGTTTCATGACATTGCGCTTCTTCGGCCTATCGGCCTTCAGGAGTTAAAGCATGCAGAATCCGGTAATGGGCGCCTCTCACGAGCGAGTAGACTTCTCCCGCATCAGGACCTCGATTCCCATCCCCAACCTCATCGAGGTCCAGAAGAAATCCTACGAGCGTTTTTTGCAGATGGATCTTCTGCCCAGCGAACGGGAAGACGTCGGCCTGGAGAGCGTCTTCAATTCCGTCTTTCCCATCTCGGATTTCCGGGGCCTGAGCCAGTTGGAGTTCGTCGATTACTCCATCGGCAACTGGGAGTGCAAGTGCGGCAACCTGAAAGGGCTCCACCACCTGCGCTCGACCTGCCGAAATCCCAGTTGCGGCGCCACCATCCGGACCGATCCGTTCCACGCCGGCGATGTCTTGTGCGCCCGCTGCGGCACCTTCAACCGGAACATCGTCACCTTCTGCAATCGCTGCGGCGACCCGGTCGGCCTACAGTTGAAGTACGACGTGCCCGAGTGCGAGGAGCGCGGCATGACCTACGCCGCCCCGCTCAAGGTCACCATCCGTCTGACCGTTTTCGACAAGGACGCCGAGAGCGGCGCGCGAACCGTCCGCGACATCAAGGAGCAGGAGGTCTTCTTCGGGGAAGTCCCCCTGATGACCGAAAACGGCACCTTCATCATCAACGGCACCGAGCGCGTCATCGTTTCCCAGTTGCACCGCTCCCCGGGCGTGTTCTTCGAGAAGGTGGCGGCCCAGGGCTACTATCTGGGCAAGATCATCCCCTACCGCGGGAGCTGGGTGGAGTTCGAGTACGACGTCAAGAACCTGCTGCACGTGCGCATCGATCGCAAGCGGAAATTCTACGGCACGGTGTTCCTGCGCGCGCTGGGGCTGAAATCCGACGAGCAGATCATCCGCATTTTCTACCGCGTAGACAAGCTCTCCATCAAGGGCAAGAAGCTCTTCTGGAACGTGTCCAAGGAGCCGCCCGCCGCCAACGGTCTGCTGGGGATGAAGCTTTCCCACCCGGTGACCAACCGCAGCGGGGACACCCTGGTGGCGGCCGGCAAGAAGATCACCGGGGCCCTGCTGCGGGAAATCCAGAAAGCCCGCATCGAGCAGGTGGAGGTGGCGCCCAACGACCTGGAAGGGGCCTTCCTCGCCGCCGACGTGGTGGACTTGGAGACCGGCGAGGTGCTGATCGAGGCCAACCACGAGCTCACCACCACCGGCGTGGCCAAGCTGAACGAGACCAGCATCGAGAGCTTCGAGGTGTTCTTCCCCGAGCGGGACGACGCCGGCACGGTCATTTGCGCCACCCTCAGGAAAGACCCCGTCAAGACCCAGAACGACGCCCTGCTGGAGATCTACCGCAAACTGCGCCCGGGCGATCCCCCCACCCTGGACACCGCCATGCAGTTGTTCCAGGGCATGTTCTTCGACCCGCGCAAATACGACTTCTCGCGCGTGGGCCGGATGAAATTCAACATCAAGCTGTTCGAGAAGGCGGACGCCACCTCGCTCGACAAGCGCACCCTGGACCCGGAAGATTTCTACAACGTCATCCGCTACCTGCTGAAGCTGCGCAGGGTGGCTGCGCTGTCGGTGGACGACATCGATCACCTGGGCAACCGCCGCGTACGGGCGGTGGGCGAGCTGCTCGAGAACCAGTTCCGCATCGGCCTGGTGCGCATGGAGCGCGCCATCAAGGAGAAGATGTCGGTCTATCAGGAGATGTCCACCGCCATGCCGCACGACCTGGTGAACGCCAAGCCCGTCATGGCGGCCATTCGCGAGTTCTTCGGTTCCAGCCAGCTCTCCCAGTTCATGGACCAGACCAACCCGCTCTCCGAGATCACTCACAAGCGCAGGCTGTCGGCGCTGGGTCCGGGGGGCCTGTCGCGGGAACGCGCCGGGTTTGAGGTGCGGGACGTGCACGCCACCCATTACGGCCGCATCTGCCCCATCGAGACCCCGGAAGGTCCCAACATCGGGTTGATCTCTTCGCTCTCCTGCTTTGCCCGCATCAACGAGTACGGGTTCATCGAGAGCCCCTACCGCAGGGTGATCAAGGGCCAAGTGGTCGATGAGGTCAGAATCCTCAATCCCGGAGACACGCATTTCAAGGTGGGAGACATCCTGCAGCGCCACGAGGTCGAGAAGGTGAACCGCGACCTCAGCTCCAAGAAGCAGCCCGCCGAGGTGGAAGCGCATTGCGAGTACCTTTCGGCCTGGGAAGAAGACAAGTACACCGTCGCCCAGGCCAACGTCGAGCTGGACGAGAAAGGCCGCCTGGTTCCCGACCTGGTCAACGCCCGGCAGGCCGGCAACACCTTCCTGAAGCAGCGCGATGAAATCCAGTACATGGACGTCAGCCCCAAGCAGCTCGTCTCGGTGGCCGCCAGCTTGATCCCCTTCCTGGAAAACGACGACGCCAACCGCGCCCTGATGGGCTCCAACATGCAGCGGCAGGCCGTCCCGCTGCTGCGGGCCGAAGCGCCGTACATAGGCACCGGCATGGAAAGGGTCACGGCGCGCGACTCCGGCGCAGTGGTCCTGTGCAAGCGTTCCGGGGCGGTGGACTCGGTGGACTCCACCCGCATCATCGTGCGCGTCGAGGGCAACGTCCACGAGGGACAGCTTTCCCGCGAAGTGGGCGCCGACATTTACACCCTCACCAAGTTCAAGCGTTCCAATCAGAACACCTGTATCAGCCAGAAGCCCATCGTCCGCAAGGGGCAGCGGGTTCGCAAAGGCGACGTGCTGGCCGACGGACCCTGCACCGACAGCGGGGAGCTGGCCCTGGGACGCAATGTCCTGGTGGCTTTCATGCCTTGGCGTGGCTACAACTTTGAGGACGCCGTGGTGGTCTCTGAAAGACTGGTCAAGGACGACTACTACACCTCCATCCACATCGAGGAGTTCGAGATCGAAGCCCGGGACACCAAGCTGGGCCCGAGGAGATCACCCGGGATATCCCCAACATCGCGGAGAGCTTCCTGCGCAACCTCGACGAGAGCGGCATCGTTCGCATCGGCGCCACCGTCAAGCCGGGCGACATCCTGGTGGGGAAGGTCACCCCCAAAGGCGAGACCCAGCTCACCCCGGAGGAGAAGCTGCTGCGCGCCATCTTCGGCGAGAAGGCCGGCGACGTCAAGGACGCCTCGCTGTATTGCCCGCCCGGAATCGAAGGCACGGTGGTGGACTGCAAGGTCTTCTCCCGCAAAGGCGTCGAGCTGGACGAGCGTTCTAAGGCCATTCAGGAGGACGAGATCCACGCCCTGGACCGCAACCTCGACGACGAGAAACGTATTCTCAACGACGAGCGCGCCAAGCGGCTGGCCGCCCTGCTCGAGGGCAAGCAGCTTGTCGCCGACCTCCACGACGAGAAGACCAACAAGCGCCTGCTCAGCAAGGGCGCCGAGCTGACCCGCGAGGTCATTGAACGGCTCAAGGCCCGGGACCTCAAGCGTATGAAGCTCAAGGAGAAGGACCCCCGGCTCAACGAGCTGATCGACGAGATCGAGGAGATGACCTCCCGGCAGATCGCCGTGCTGGAAAAGATCACCGAGGAGAAGAAAGGAAAGCTGAAGAAGGGCGATGAGCTTCCGCCCGGCGTCATTAAGCTGGTCAAAGCCTAC
Source organism: uncultured Acidobacteriota bacterium (assembly GCA_963725415.1). Taxonomy (GTDB): domain Bacteria; phylum Acidobacteriota; class Terriglobia; order Bryobacterales; family Bryobacteraceae; genus CAVRZY01. The sequence continues at coordinate 12,592 of CAVRZY010000068.1, forward strand.
ATCGCCATGAAGCGGAAGCTCTCCGTGGGTGACAAGATGGCCGGACGGCACGGCAACAAGGGCGTGATCGCCAAGATCGTGCCCGAAGAGGATATGCCCTATCTTCCCGACGGCACTCCGGTGGAGATCGTGCTGAACCCGCTAGGCGTCCCTTCCCGCATGAACGTAGGCCAGATCCTGGAGGCGCACCTGGGCTGGGCGGCCCGCAAGCTGGGTCGCTATTTCGCCACGCCGGTTTTCGACGGCGCCACCGAGCGCGATATCAAGCATCAACTGGCCGAGGCCAAACTGCCCACTTCGGGCAAGGTCTTGCTCTACGACGGCATGACCGGCCAGCCTTTCGAGCAGCCGGTCACGGTGGGCTACATCTACATGTTGAAGTTGTCTCACCTGGTGGACGACAAGATCCACGCCCGTTCCATCGGGCCGTACTCGCTCATCACCCAGCAGCCCCTGGGCGGCAAAGCCCAGTTCGGCGGCCAGAGGTTCGGGGAGATGGAGGTCTGGGCCCTGGAGGCTTACGGCGCCGCCTACATCCTCCAGGAGCTGCTCACCGCCAAGTCCGACGACGTCTACGGCCGCGCTAAGATCTACGAAGCCATCGTGAAGGGCGAAGCCGCCGCCGAGCCCGGCGTGCCGGAGTCCTTCAACGTGCTCATTCGCGAGCTGCAATCGCTGTGCCTGGATGTGGAACTGATGAAAAAGCCGCGCGGTATCCGGGACACCGCGCTGGCAGCAGACTGAAGGAATTGACGATTGGGTGATTGAGGATTGACGATTGATGATTGTCTCATTGACGATTGGCGGAGGCAGGCCCGGCGGCCGCAGTGCAATCGTCAATGGATCAATCGTCAATGACTCAATGATTCAATCGTCAATGAGTTAATAAGGAGGCAGGTTTTGTTTCGATCCTCTCCCTACGATAGAGCCAACTTGATTGCGGACTTCGATTGCATCCGAATCAGTCTCGCTTCGCCGGAAAAGATCCGTAGCTGGTCTCACGGAGAAGTCGCCAAGCCGGAAACCATCAATTACCGGACTTTCAAGCCCGAGCGGGATGGCCTGTTCTGCGCCCGCATCTTCGGCCCCATCGCCGACTGGGAGTGCTTGTGCGGCAAGTACAAGCGCATGAAGCACCGCGGGGTGATCTGCGACAAGTGCGGCGTCGAAGTGACGCTCTCCCGGGTGCGGCGCGAACGCCTCGGCCACATCGAGCTGGCCAGCCCCTGCTCCCACGTGTGGTTCTTCAAAGGCCTGCCCAGCCGCATCGGCTACCTGCTGGACATCACCCTGCGGGAACTCGAGCGGGTCTTGTATTTCGAAGCCTACGTGGTCGTGGATCCGGGCGAGGTTCCTGGCCTCCGCAAAGCCGAGGTCATCGGCGACGAGCGCAAGCGCCAACTGGACCAGGAGCATCCCCAGAAGTTCGTGGCCATGATGGGCGCCGAGGGCATCAAGGAGCTGCTCAAGAAAGTGGATGTGGAAGCGCTCAGCCTGGAAATCCGCGACCGCATGCAGATCGAGGTTTCGCAGCAAAAGAAACTGAAGTTTGCCAAGCGGCTGCGGGTGGTGGAGTCTTTCCGCAAATCCGGCAACAAGCCGGAGTGGATGATCCTGGACGTGCTGCCGGTGATCCCGCCGGAGCTGCGTCCCCTGGTCCCCCTGGACGGCGGCCGCTTCGCCACCTCCGATCTCAACGACCTCTACCGCCGCGTCATCAATCGCAACAACCGGCTGAAGAAGCTGATGGAGCTGCACGCCCCCGACGTGATCGTGCGCAACGAGAAGCGCATGCTCCAGGAGGCCGTGGACGCCCTGTTCGACAACGGCCGCCGCGGCCGGGTGCTGCGCGGCGCCAACAACCGCCCGCTCAAATCCCTTTCCGACAACCTCAAGGGCAAGCAGGGCCGCTTCCGCCAGAACCTGCTCGGAAAGCGCGTGGACTATTCCGGCCGTTCGGTCATCGTGGTCGGCCCCGAGCTGAAGCTGCACCAGTGCGGTCTGCCCAAGAAGATGGCCCTGGAGCTGTTCAAGCCTTTCATCTATCACCGCCTGGAGCAGCGCGGCCACTGCACCACCATCAAGCAGGCCAAAGAGCTGGTCGAGCAGCAGGACGCCGTGGTGTGGGACATCCTCGAGGAAGTCATCAAGGACCATCCCATTCTACTGAACCGTGCGCCCACGCTGCACCGGCTGGGCATCCAGGCCTTCGACCCAGTGCTGGTGGAAGGCAAGGCCATTCGCATCCATCCGTTGGTTTGCACCGCCTTCAACGCGGACTTCGACGGCGACCAGATGGCGGTCCACATCCCGCTTTCTCCCGAGGCCCAGATCGAGGCGGCCACCCTGATGCTCTCGGCCAACAACATCTTGTCGCCCGCCCACGGCGCTCCCATCGCCGTGCCCACCCAGGACATGGTGCTGGGCCTGTACTACCTCACCAAGGCGCGGCCCGGCACCAAAGGCGAAGGCCGCACCTTTGCCTCCCCGGAAGACGTTCTGATCGCCCTGGAGATGGGCGAGGTCGAGACCCTCAGCCCCATCAAGCTGCGCTATACCGGCAAGGTCATCGAGCTGGCGCATGCCTTCGACAACCAGAACCTCCTCCACACCGAGCCCATCGAGTTCATCAAGCAGTACATGGAAACCACGGTGGGCCGCGTTATCCTCAATGACGTACTGCCCGAGGACATGCCCTTCATCAACGGGCTGCTGAAGAAGAAGGGACTCACCCAGCTTGTGCAGTACTGCTACCTGCGTTTCGGTCTCAACACCACCGTGCAGATGCTGGACAAGGTCAAGGATCTGGGTTTCTATTACGCCACCCGGGCCGGCATCTCCATCGGCATCGACGACATGGTGGTGCCCCAGCAGAAGGCGGCCCTGGTCCGAGAGGCCGAGCGCGACGTGATCGGGGTGCAGGCCCAGTACCAGGAAGGCGCCATCACCAACGGCGAGCGGTTGAACAAGATCATCGAGATCTGGTCCAAGGTCACCGAGAGAGTCTCCGAAGAGATGTTCAAGGTGATGGAGGAAGACGACCGCACCGGGCGCTACCTGAACCCCATTTACATCATGGCGGACTCGGGCGCGCGCGGTTCCAAGCAGCAGATCCGCCAGCTTTCCGGGATGCGCGGCTTGATGGCCAAGCCTTCCGGAGACATCATCGAGACCCCCATCACGGCCAATTTCCGCGAAGGCCTGAACGTGCTCCAGTACTTCATCTCCACGCACGGCGCCCGTAAGGGTCTGGCCGATACCGCTCTGAAGACCGCCGACTCCGGGTACCTGACCCGCCGCCTGGTGGACGTGGCCCAGGATGTCATCGTGACGGAATACGACTGCGGCACCGTCAACGGCATCTATGTCGAGCCCATCGTCGAGTCGGGCGAGATCATCGAACCCTTGCGCGACCGCATCGTGGGCCGCGTGGCCCTGGAGGACGAACTGGACTACGAGGGCAGTCTGATCGTGGGCGTGAACCAGGAGATTACCGAGGAGCTGGCCGCGGCCATCCAGTCGGCGGGCATCGAACGGGTCAAGATCCGCTCCGTGCTCACCTGCGAATCCAAACGCGGCGTCTGCCAGCTTTGTTACGGCCGCAACCTGGCCACCGGGCGGCTGGTCGAGCGCGGCGAGGCGGTGGGGGTGATCGCGGCCCAGTCCATCGGCGAGCCGGGCACCCAGCTCACCATGCGCACCTTCCATATCGGCGGCGCGGCTACCCGCATCAGCGAGCAGTCCACCCAGGACACCAAGTCCGACGGCTTTGTCAAGTTCGTCACCATCCTCACCGTGCGCAACAAGGCCGGCGACCTGGTGGCCATGAACCGCAACGGCATCCTGGCCGTGGTGGACGAAAAGGGCCGCGAGAAGGAACGCTACCAGGTGGTTTACGGCGCCAAGCTGCGCGTCGAGAACGGCGCGCGCGTCAGAGCCAACGACGTGCTGCTGGAATGGGATCCCTATACCTTCTCGATCCTGACCGAAGTCAGCGGCACGGTTCACTTCAAAGACCTGCACGAAGGACTCACCCTACAGGAGCAGATGGACGAAATCACCGGCATGTCGCACTGGGTGGTGGTGGAATCACCCGACGAGAAGCGCCTGCCTACCGTCATCGTGCGCCCCACCAGCGGCGGCCGCGGGGAAGAGAAGAGGTACCTCATGCCCACCCACGCTCACCTCACCGTGAAAGACGCCGAGGAAGTGCACGCCGGCGACGTGCTGGCCAAGATCCCCCGCGCCACCACCAAGACCAAGGACATCACCGGCGGTCTGCCGCGTGTGGTCGAGCTGTTTGAAGCCCGCAGGCCCCGCGAAACCGCGGTCATCGCCGAGATCAATGGGGCGGTCAAGTACGGCGACGTCAGCAAGGGCATGCGCAGGGTCTACATCAAGGGCGATGACGGGCAGGAGCGCGAGTACTCGGTTCCCCGAGGCGTCCACATCAACGTGCAGGAGGGCGAGCGCGTCAGGGCCGGCGATCCCCTCATGGATGGGCCGCGCAACCCCCACGACATCCTGGACGTTCTCGGCGAGACCGAACTCCAGAAGTACCTGGTCAACGAGATCCAGGAGGTCTACCGCCTCCAGGGCGTCAACATCAACGACAAACACCTGGAGACCATCGTCCGCCAGATGATGCGCTGGGTCCGGGTGGAAAACATCGGAGACACCGAGTTCCTGCCCGAAGAGGTAGTGGACAAGTTCAGGTTCCGCGAGGAGAACGACCAGGTAGTGGCGGCCGGCGGCCGTGCGGCCCAGGGCAAGGCCGTCCTTTTGGGCATCACCAAGGCTTCGCTCTCGACCGACTCGTTCATTTCCGCAGCCTCCTTCCAGGAGACCACCCGCGTGCTCACCGAAGCCGCCATCAACGGCAAGGTCGATTACCTGCGGGGTCTCAAGGAGAACGTGATCATGGGCCGGCTCATCCCGGCCGGCACCGGCATGGAGTATTATCGCCGGGTCAAGATCGCGGGCGAGGGACTCGAAGAGGAGCTGATGGCGGAAGCCGAAGCGCCGCTGGGCGAGGGCATCGAGGGTTACGCTGAGGAGACCCGCCTGCACTACGCCGGCGGGCTTTCCGAAGAGCCGGTGCTGTCGGAGCTGGACACGTTCGAAGCCGAGTAGCTCGGTTTGCGCTGAGGAGATGAACGTCGATATTCAGACGCTGCTGCCGGAACTGAAAGCCCGGCTCCTCGCGATTTACGGCGAGCGGCTGCGTGGCGTTTATCTTTAGGCCCTACGAGAAGAATGACAACGCCTGAGGTGGGCAGCGCTCAAAAGGGCCAGACTCCCGAGCGCAGAGGGAACCAGAGCCAAGACCCGATAGCGGAGGCTTTGTGAGCGAAGCTGGAAACAAAAAGCCTTCCCACGGCGTCTGAGGCCTTGCCAGAACCACCTGGTTTCGGCAACCTCCTGGGGAGCGAGGGGGAGATCAAGAGGGGGTTAGCGATTCGTGAACCGCCGCCTGAAACCTGCTATAGCGAGGCCGAACAGGCTGGCGCCCAACAGGCCAAGAGTAGCCGGCTCAGGCACGGCGGTACTCCACTCTCCCGTGAAGTCCACACTGCTCACCGGCCCTGTGAACAGGATGTTCACAAAGAACGAGTCGCCGGGGTCCATCGGGCCCGGTGCCACAAACGAGATCGCTGACGGACCATCCAACGTTGGTGTCCACGGCGTGATCCACGGTTCGCTGCACATGACCGTGCCGCCCGTGGGTCCCCCGTCGCAGTCCGTGCCATAGTCCGTCGAGATTTCAACGCCCTGGGGCAGTCCCGAGAATGAGATGTGGAAATCCCAGGCGGCCACCGATCCGTTCCATGGCACAGTGCCGTTGCCAACGCCAGGTATACTCCACGAGTCGGTATCCGCGAAGTTGACAATCCACGGCTCACCCGGACTGAGGGTACCACTTGTCCCGGACCCGCTGAAGATAATGCCCGCCTGGGCCGTCGCCACGAATACAATTACAAAACCGATCAACATCCGCAAGTGCTGTCTCATCTCTCCTCGTCCTTCATGGAACTACTTCGCCGATTATCCACCCTTTCGCCTGCCGATGCAAGGCGATTTCGGCCTTGCCCTCCCCCAGTTTTGCAGCTCATGGCATCACAGCCAGCGCAATTCGGGGACAGGCGATGAATTTTGCCTTCTAAATTCGTTGCCTGTCCCCGAATTGCCCTTGCCGAACCGCTCCACTCAAGAAACTGGGGGAGGGCAAGGATTTCGGCTTCCCGCGTGCTTCCCGGTACCCGGGTTGCGGCCCCCGGGACCGCCACAAAATCGGAGACTTCCAGCCCCCACTTTCATCCCTTCCCACAAAATAACGCCCTTAGCCTCATCAACTTACAGATACCATCCCCATCCTTGCCGGGAGCAGTCTGCTATGGCTCAATCAGGAAAAGCGAACCGTCCCATGATTCCGCGATCCCCAGTATCCGCACGGCGGTGCCGCAAGCGCTGTGCGATGTGGCCGTGCTGATGCTGGACACCGGACTGCGCCTGGGAGAGGTGCTGGCGGCCCGGCAGGAGCAGGCTCAATCCCTCCACGTCTTCCCCGGCCACCCCAATGACGGGAAGCCCGGCTCGAAGCCCTACCGGGGTACCTCGCTCAACCATCAGCACCAGAAGGTCCGGGCACTGCTGAAACTGCCCCCCGACTTTGTGCTACACTCGTTCAGACACACCATGCTGACCCGTCTCGGGGAAGCGGGTGTGGATGCTTTCACCATCATGCGGATTCCCGGCCACAGCAGCGTCACGGTTTCCCAGCGGTACGTCCATCCGACGCCCGAGGCGCTGGAGAGGGCCTTCGAGAGGACTTGGGCGCGTAGCTCAACTGGCAGAGCAACTGACTCTTAATCAGTAGGTTGCAGGTTCGATTCCTGCCGCGCTCACCACCCCCTTCCTCAGCCCCGATTTGAACTGCCGCCCGCCCTGGCGTATGATGATCGCTTCCAGCGCAAAGGAGATTGCCACATGAGACTACGAACAACCCAGACCGCGCCGCCGGGATTCGACCCTGGACGAAGGCAATTCGGCAGACTTGCCCTCGCCAGCACCCTGGGAGGCTCGGCCCTGCTCTCCCCCGCGCCCGCCGCTGCCAAGGTTCACAAGAATCCTCCCGGTATCAAGCTCTCGGTCCAGGTAGGCAGCGACCCCAGCGACGAGGACCTTCAGTTCGTCAAGCAGCTTGGCGTCGAGTACGTCAATATCTGGACCAGCGGCACGGCGGCCACCTATGAAAATTTCCTCCGCCTGCGCCAGAAGGTCGAGGGCGCCGGGCTCAAGATTTGGAACATCGGCAACAGCGACGTGCATAACATGGAGGAAGTCACCCTCAACCTCCCCGGCCGGGAAAAGAAAGTCGAAGAGTACAAGACTTACCTGCGCAATCTGGGCAAAACTGGCGGCATCTACTACACCACCTACGCCCACATGGGTAACGGCATCTGGAGCACCGGCCGTGAAACCACGCGCGGCGGCGCGCCCGCGCGATCATTCGACCTCACTAAGGCCGACAAGGGCTACTGGGGCCGCAAAGCCTTCCAGGGTCCCTTCACCCACGGCCGCGCCTACTCCAAAGAGGAAATCTGGGACAACTACACCTACTTCATCAAGGCTGTGGCCCCGGTGGCCGAGGAGGAGGGCATCCGCATCGGCATTCATCCCGACGACCCGCCGGTGCCCGAGCTGGGCGGCATTCCGCGCTGCATCTTCGGCAATTTTGACGGCTACCAGCGCGCCCTGGAAATTGCCAACAGCCCCAATGTCGGCATGTGCCTGTGCGTGGGATGCTGGCTCGAAGGCGGCAAGCTCATGGGCAAAGACGTCCTCGAAACCATTCGCTACTTCGGCCAGCGCGGCAAGATCTTCAAAGTCCACTTCCGAAACGTCAACGCGCCTCTGCCGCATTTCGTCGAGACCTTCATCGATAACGGCTACATGGACATGTACAAGGTCATGCGCGCCCTCAGGGAAGTCAACTTCGACGGCATCGTCATCGCCGATCACATACCGGGCATGGTGGGCGGCGGCCGGGCCGGCACGGCCTACAGCGTCGCCTACATGCGGGCGCTGATCGAGAGAGCCAACGCCGAGTTCGCGGGATGAACTACTTATGAAACACCTGCTCCGCCCCCGACTTAGAATCGCAGCCGCCCTGCTGGGCCTGGCGACGTCTCTCGCCGCGCAACCGGGACCGGTGAATCTCGATTTTGAAGAGGGCCAGCCGGGACAGATCCCAAAGGGCTGGTTCGTCCCCACTCGCTTGGCAACCTCCGGCTACACCGCCACCCTGACCGACCAGAACCCGAAAACCGGCAGGTTCTGCGCCGTCCTCTCTCACACCTCGCAGACGCCCCCGTCAAGCTTCGGCAACCTGATGCAGTCCTTCGACGCGACTCCCTACCGCGGCAAGAGGGTACGCTTCCGCGCCGCCGTCCGCCTTCAGCCCGCCACATTCGGAGAGCGTGCCCAGCTCTGGCTGCGCGTGGACCGCAAGAACCGCCAGAGGGGCGTCTTCGATAACATGGGCGACCGGCCTATCACCGCACCGGAGTGGCGCTACTACGACATCGTTGGCGACATTGACGACGATGCCGTTGCCATCAACATCGGCCTGATGCTCTTCGGCACAGGAAAGGTCTGGATCGACGACGCCTCCTTAGAAATCCTCGGCAAAGCCGCACCCGTTGTCGCCGAACCGCCACGGCCGCTCACCGGACGCGGCCTCGAAAACCTGATCGCCTTCGCCAGATTGCTAGGCTACGTGCGCCACTTCCATCCCTCTGATGAAGCCGCGCAAGCCGACTGGGAGGCCTTCGCCATCGCTGGCGTACGCGCCATCGAGAGCGCCGCCCCTGCCGAGCTGGCGCAGAAACTCGAATCTTTGTTCCGCCCGGTAGCGCCCACCCTCCAGGTTTTCCCCTCCCTCCGCCGCCCTCCAATTCCGCCCGCACTCCTCCCGCCCAAGGGCGCAACCTCCCTGAAAATGATCGCGTGGCGTCACTATGGATTCGGCGCCGGAAATCCAAAGAGCATCTATCGAAGCGAGCGCGTGACCAAAGATGCGCCGGACGGCAGGCTCCCGGAACCTTTTCAGGCAAATCTGGGGGGCGGCGTGAGCTGCTTGGCGCCGCTGGCGCTGTTCACCGATAGCAAGGGCACCCTCCCGCACTCCCCTGCCCTCAGCAAGGCAGCGGCCCCTGCAACAACCCGCCACTCGGCCAACGATCGCGCCACGCGCCTGGCTGCGGTCGTGCTCGCCTGGAACGTCTTCCAGCACTTCTACCCGTACTTTGACGTGGTCCGCACGGACTGGCCCGCCGCTTTACAGGCGACCCTCCGCTCGGCCGCCACCGACAAAGACGAGCTGGCCTTTCTGGATACCCTCAACCGGCTTGTGGCCGCGCTGCACGACGGCCACGGTAACGTTTTCCTCACCTCCCGCCCCCGGCCGCTGACCGCCCTACCGCTTCTCTGGGACTGGGTCGAAGAGCGGCTCATCGTGACTTACGCGCAGAACCCCGGGGGCCAACAAATCGCCCGCGGTGACGCTGTTCTGGAGATTGATGGAAAGCCCGTCGCCCGGGTGCTTGGCGAAACCGAAGCCCTCATCTCCGGCGCCACCCCGCAGTGGATTCGCTACAAGGCGCTCCAGCAGTTGGCTTCCGGCAACCAGCCTGCCACCCTGCTGATCGAACCCTTCCGGGAACCCGGAGAGCGCCGCCAGGTGACGCTGAAACGCGACAGTCAACCCGGCGCGCTCCAAGAGCCGCGCCCCGACAAGGTCCAGCAACTCGTGCCAGGGATCTTCTACGTCGACCTGGATCGCATCTCCGACGCCGACTTCCAGTCCGCCCTGCCTCAACTCGAGCAAGCCCGCGGCATCGTCTTCGACATGCGAGGCTATCCCAAAATGAACGCCATGCGGCTTTTCCCTCATCTGAGCGAAAAGCCTATGACCAGCGCTCAGTGGCACGTTCCTATAGTCACTCGCCCGGACCGGAAAGATCTCCAGTGGGACCGCAGCGGGGAGTGGCAGATCGCGCCCCAGCCGCCCTATCTCAAAGCCAAGAAGGCGTTCCTCACCGACGGCCGCGCCATCAGCTATGCGGAATCCTGCCTGGGCATCGTCGAGCACTACAAGCTGGGCGAAATCGTCGGCGGCCCGACTGCGGGCACCAACGGCAACGTCAATTCCTTCTCCCTTCCCGGCGGCTACGCTGTCTCGTGGACCGGCATGAAGGTCCTCAAACACGACGGCTCGCAGCACCACGGCATCGGCATCCTGCCCACCATCCCGGTGTCCCGCACCCGCGCCGGCGTCGCCGCGGGCCGCGACGAGCTCCTCGAACGCGCCGTTCAGGCGGTCAGAAACTGATCCGTGAACTCGCTCGCTTACAAACCAGACGCGCATGCGGTCTTGGAAAGACTCCACCATCTGTACGAGAGAGCCGCGCAAGATCAGATCTGTGCTTCGTTCGAAATCCCCTGCGCGGCCCTCGACAGGTTCCGCCAGCGGTATCCGCACGGCTATTGCGACTATCCGGATCCGCACGACCGCCTGCGCTTCTGGGACACGCTGCTGAAGCAGCGCAGCCCGGTCCACGACGACTCCATTCCCTCCGCCTACCTCAGCGAGTTCGACCAGGGATTGTACGGCGGGCTGCTCGGCGGAGACGTTCGCTTCATCGCCCATCCGGACAACGGCTGGATCTCCTCGATGGTTCCACCCCTGCTCGAAGACTGGCCCCAGTTCGACTCACTGCTCATCGACCGGTCGCACCCCTGGTTCCAGCGCTACTTGCGCCAGCTCGAGATCTTCCGCCGGGGCGCCGCCGGCAAGTTCGGCATCAGCCACTTCATTCTGATCGATAGTCTCAACTTCGTCTTCGAGCTCCTGGGCGCTACTCGAACCTACCTCAGTCTCTTCGAAAACCCGGAAATGGTCCGCAAGGCCATCGACTTCGCCTTCCAGTTGAACGTGACCGTACAGGACGCCTTCTTCGAAAACGTCCCCCTCTTCCGCGGCGGTACCTTCAGCAACATGGTCCAGTGGATGCCTGGCCGCATCGTCTCCGAAAGCGTTGACCCGTTCCACATGACTTCGGTCGATTACTTCGAACAGTGGGGCCGCGCGCCCGTCCAGCGCATGTTCGATCAGTTCGACGGAGGCGTCCTGCACCTGCACGGCAACGGCCGCCATCTGATCGAGGCCGTCTGCTCCCTGCGCAACCTCAAGGCCCTGCAACTCGGCGATGACAGGGGCTTCCCTCCCGCCATCGAGATGCTTCCGCAACTACGAGCTCGGGCCGGCGACCTGCCGCTCGTGGTGCACGCAGACTATCCAACTTTCCTGGACAAACTGACCCGCCACGAACTCCCAGGCGGAGTGTTCTACAAAGTGGAGCGCGTCCCCGATTCGGACGCCGCTAACCGCGCCATGGAGTCTGTCCGCGCCTATCGCCTGTAGTATCCTGAATGGAAATTCCCATGGAACTGAAAACTGTTCGCCTCGAAGTCCCCGAGGGCGGCAACATCATCCTCGGGCAAACGCACTTCATCAAGAGCGTCGAGGACCTCTATGAGGCCATGGTCAACACGGTGCCGCAGATGAAATTCGGCCTGACCTTCAACGAGGCCTCGGGGCCCTGCCTGATCCGCGTGGACGGCAACGACACCGATCTCGAAGCGCTCGCTGCTCGCAACGCCGCCGCCATCGGCGCGGGCCATCTGTTCGTCATCGCCTTGCGCGACGGCTATCCGATAAACGTGCTGGGCCGCATCAAAGATGTGCCGGAAGTCTGCTCCATCTATTGCGCCACGGCCAATCCCGTCGAGGTGATCGTGGCGGAAACCGAACTCGGAAGGAGCATCCTCGGCGTCGTCGATGGCGCCTCGCCCAAAGGCGTTGAAACCGAACAGGACGCTGCCGCGCGCCGCGACTTCTTGCGCAAGATCGGGTACAAACGGTGACTCCAACCTCTGAAGCCGAACTGGAAGAACTGCTCTCGAAGCCCAGCGAGCGCGACAAGGCTTTCATGCGCACCCTGGACGGCGACCTGCTGATCCTTGGCGTGGGCGGCAAGATGGGCCCCAGCCTGGCACGCCGTGCACGCCGCGCCGCCGATGAGACCGGCGTCAACAAGCGCATCATCGCCGTGGCCCGCTTCTCCAACGCCGGCCTGCGCCAGCAGCTCGAGGCAGGCCGGCATCGAAACCGTCGTCGCCGATCTGCTCGAGGACGATCAGCTTGCCACGCTGCCTGACATCCCCAACGTCATTTTCATGGCCGCGCGCAAGTTCGGCACCACAGGCAACGAATACCTGACCTGGGCGCTGAACACCTACCTGCCCGCCTGCGTCGCCGAGCGTTTTCGCAGCTCGAACATCGTCGCCTTCTCGACCGGTAACGTGTATGCTCTCGTGCCCGTCACGCATGGCGGCCCCACCGAAACCACGCCCACCGCGCCGGTCGGCGAGTACGCGCAATCCGCCCTGGCCCGCGAGCGCATGTTCGAGTACTTCTCCGCACGCTACGGCACCCGCGTGACCCTGCTGCGCCTCAACTACGCCATCGACCTGCGCTACGGCGTGCTGCTGGACATCGGCCTGAAAGTTTTCGAGCGCCGCCCCGTCAACCTCGCCATGGGCCTCGTCAACGTCATCTGGCAGGGCGACGCCAACTCGGTCTGCCTGCGTGCGTTCACCCTGTGCCAGTCGCCACCAGCCATCCTCAACCTCACTGGCCCGGAAACGCTCTCCGTCCGCTCGATAGCCCGTCGCTTCGGGGAGCACTTCGGAATCCAGCCCATCTTCGAGGGCACGGAAGCCGACAGCGCCTTGCTCAGCAACGCCGCCCGCTGCCACAGCGTATTCGGCTACCCCGAAGTCAGCGCCGGGCAGATGATAGAATGGCTGGTGAGCTGGATCAAACTCGGAGGGGTGATGTGGAACAAGCCCACACACTTTGAAGTAAGGGACGGAAAATTCTAGGCTGCTTTGCGGTCTTTGCGCAGCCTTTGCGCCTTTGCGAGAAACCCTATGGAACGTACACTCGGATTTAACACCCGCGCTCTCCACGCCGGCTATCAGCCGGACCCAACGACCGGGGCCCGCGCGGTGCCCATCTACCAAACCACCTCATTCGTTTTCGAAAACACCGAGCACGCCGCCGCCCTGTTCGCGCTCCAGAAGTTCGGCAACATCTACACACGCATTATGAACCCCACCACCGCGGTGCTCGAGGAGCGCGTGGCCTCGCTGGAGAATGGCGCGGCCGCCCTGGCCATGTCTTCCGGCCAGGCCGCCCAGTTCATCGCCATCTCCAGCCTGATGGAAGCCGGCGACGAGATGGTCTCCTCCAGCACGCTCTACGGCGGCACCTACACCCAGTTCGACGTGAGCTTCCGCAAGCTCGGCTTCCAGGTCCGCTTCGTAGACCCCGATGACCCGGAGAATTTCCGCCGGGCCATCACGCCGAAGACCAAGTGCCTTTACGGGGAAACCATTTCCAACCCGCGCGGCAACGTGCTTGAGATCGAGGCCGTCGCCCGCATCGCTCATGAGCACAGGATCCCGCTGGTCATCGACAACACCTTCGCTTCCCCGTACTTGTGCCGTCCCATCGACTTCGGCGCCGACATCGTGCTGCATTCGCTCACCAAGTTCATGGGCGGCCACGGCACCTCGATTGGCGGCATCATCGTCGATTCCGGCAAGTTCCCCTGGCGGGACGGCAATTTCCCCCAACTGAACCAGCCCTCGCGCGGCTACCACGGCCTTATCTTCACCGAGACCTTCGGCAACATCGCCTTCATCATCAAAGCCCGCGTGGAAGGCCTGCGCGACATGGGCACCTGCATGAGTCCCTTCAACGCCTTCCTGTTCCTGCAAGGCATCGAGACGCTCGGCCTGCGCATGGACCGGCACGTCTCCAACGCCCTGGCGGTGGCCAGATTCCTCGCCAGCCACAAGCTGGTTC
>CAVRZY010000069.1:0-3843 GCA_963725415.1 uncultured Acidobacteriota bacterium
TTCACCAGCCGCACGAAGTTCTTCGACAGCAGGTAAACCGGGAAGCGGTCGGGATACAGCTTCTTGTCCATGGCGGTGCGCTTCAGCGCATACAGCAGGTCCGTAATCTTGATGGCCTGCGGGCAGCGCGTCGTGCACATGTAGCAGGAAGCGCAGATCCAGATGGTTCGGCTGCGCAGGATTTCCTCGATTTGGCCGGCCCGGAACAGCGCAATCACCATCCGCGGAGAAATGTCCATGGCGTAGCTGACGGGACAGCTTCCCGTGCAGGTGCCGCACTGTAGGCAGCGCGTAATTCGTTCGCCGCCCGGCACTAGATGGGCTTGTTCCAGAAAGGTCTTGCGGAGTTCCTGCTCGGACGCCGGCAAGGAACCTGGGATTCGATTGGTGTCTTTCATGCGCCTCCCGTGCGGGTCTTCGCGCCATTCCGCAGCGGCAAAAAACCGCCCGCCCTGGCGCCCGCTTCTCCAATACAAGAGTACAAATGATATTCTAAAACAGAAAGGATAACAAGGTCCTGTTAGGGCGGTTCTCGATGACTCGGCCGATGCCAGTGGAAGAGCACAATCCGGCTGGCCCCACAGCGCAACTGATCGACGACTTCGTGGGCAGCGCGCACGTCTTTGCCCTGGCGGTCAGCCACGTGATGGAACAAGCACTCCTCCGCGAGGTCCTCGGGGAGCGGCTCTCTTGGCCTCAGTTGAAACTGCTCCGGCTGGTGAGCCAGTTTGACGATCAGACCGTCAGCGATGTGGCCGCCTTTCTGGGCCTCACGAGCGCCGCTGCCGGCAAGGCCGTGGACCGGTTGGTGCGCCGTGGTCTTCTGCGACGCACCCATGCGGAAGTGGGCCAGCGCGCCAGCCAGCTCGCGCTCACCGCCGCCGGCCGCCGCCTGCTGAAGGACTACCAGACCGCCAGGGCGCGCAAGCTGGAGAGGATCTTCCGTCAGGTCCCAGCCGCCCAGTTGCGGCAGAGCACCCAATTGCTGGACCGCCTCGCCGCCTGCATCGTCAGCCACAGCGCCACTCCCGAACAGCTCTGCCTCGCGTGCAGCGCCTATCTCCGCCAACGCTGCCTCCTGCAAGAGGTCGTCCGCCGGAGCCGTTCCTACCCGCAGCCCGACACATAATATCCCACGAGACTGAGGCATTGCGAAACTGTGGCGTCTTCTGTGGACCTGCACCACAGATCTGTGGTAAGGTCGGACATGACAAGGGCCCAATTCAAGAGATGGCTGGCTGAGAAGGGCTGCGTCTTTGAAACAGGCAAGGACGGTCATCTCAAGGTCTTCTATAGAGGCAGGGCAGCAGTGCTCCCTGTTCACGGATCCGCAAGGGAACTGAAGAAAGGCACTGTGGAAGCCATCAAGAAGCGGCTTGGGCTGAAATAGGAGGAGTACGACCATGATCCGATATCCGGTAACGCTCACCCCCGATCACGAATCTGGCGGCTTTGTCGTCAGCTTCCCCGACGTGCCCGAGGCGATCACCCAGGGCGATCATGT
This sequence comes from uncultured Acidobacteriota bacterium, assembly GCA_963725415.1. Taxonomy (GTDB): domain Bacteria; phylum Acidobacteriota; class Terriglobia; order Bryobacterales; family Bryobacteraceae; genus CAVRZY01. The sequence continues at coordinate 1,505 of CAVRZY010000069.1, forward strand.
CGGTGACGCGCTCCATCATGCGGTGGGCGCGCTGGAAACAGCTCTGATGATCTACATGAGCCAGCGCCGAGATCTGCCGCGTCCGTCTCACGGGAAGAAGAAAGGTTACTCGGTCGCTCTTCCGGCACTCAGTGAAGCCAAGCTCGCCCTCTATGGGGTCATAAGGGAAGCTCGAATCCGAAAGGCGGACCTCGCCCGCAGGCTTGACTGGCACGTGACCCAGGTGGATCGGCTCCTGGATCTCAATCATGCCTCCCGCCTGGAGCAAATCGAAGCGGCCTTGGCCGTGCTCGGCAGGCGCCTGGTCGTGGGAGTCGAAAAGGCCGCCTAAGGCGCCGCCAGGCGTCTCACTGCCCCGGCGCTACCAGCTCCGCCTGCCTCGAAAAACCCCACTTGAATGACGTCAGCACGAATGCCTGGTTGTTCCCATCCTTCCGCCCGCTCTCCCCTCCCACCGAAACCGCCAACCAGAGGTCCTGCGTTAACTTTCGCTCTAGGTCCAGCGAGATCCGATAGGAGTTGTCGGCCTTGCGATTTGCTGGGGAGGTGTGCACCAAGACTCCTTCCAGCGAGAACGCGTAATCCGGATTGCTGGGGCTCACTCGCAGCCGCCCGCCCGCCAGCGTGCTGTTCTGCCGGATGAACGTGCCTTTAGCGACGATGTCCGGCGCCTCCTCGTTGTTGCGATATCGCGCGTGCAGGATCAACTGCGCCGACTGCTCCAGTTTGGGGACCCTCTCGAAACCGTACGCCAGAGAACTCCACAGCGCCCCGCCGTCCCACTTTAGCTTCCGAATGTTGCCCGGCAGACTGATCCAGCTCGGCGCCGCTCCTACCACCCAACTGCTGCGATTCCAGTTGGCCTTCCGCGATTTCTCCCGGCATGCCTGCGCCTTCACTTTGAGCACTTCCTGACGCTTGGCCATCTCCAGCTCTCGTTCCTTGTCGGTGAGCGTCGGTGAAATCGGCGGGCCGAATTGCAGCACTTCGTCGAAGCATTTTGTGAGCGCGCTGTCCATGCGAGCGTCGCCCTTGTCCCAGAAGGTCAGGTGGACTCCGGCCGCTAGCCGCGTGGATTTGTCCCCCTCGCTGGCGCCCTGGGCGGTGGCGATCGACACCTTGGTGCGGGACAGCAGCCGCGTCGCCAGGCTCTCACGATAGGCTCGGATCGTCACCTGGTTCCCGGCCAACAGCAGATACGGCGCGCTGTCTAACGCCACCCCGGAATGGAAATTCCCGTTTCGGTCCACGCCGTTCAATATCGCGGTCGCAAACTCGCGCGGGCTGGCGGGGCGAATCACCGTCTCCGGCGTCAACCCCAGCACGGTGAAGGCTGGCGACTCGGGCACCGACAGGTCCACCTGCGCAGTCGCAATCGGCTTCCCCTCGCTCTGGGCCGCACCCGGCTGGGCTGCCCAAAACAGCAACAAAACGACTGAGAGGCACACTCGTGCGGTCTTATTCATGAGTTCCTCACTGCACCGCCAGGCGCACCAGACCGCCCAGGTACTTCACGCCCTCCAGCGCCCCTTGGTAGTCGAACCGCCCCCCGGCCACCGCCTCTCCCCGCTGCGTGAATATGACCGTGGCGCTGTACAACTGGCCAGGCCCGCTCTCGAACGCCGAGATGATGATTTCCCAGCTCAGCAGGCATTGCTGGAGCGCATCCACGGACGCCCCTGCCGGGAATTTGTCCGGAATCTGGTCCACGTTAACCCCCGTGGCCACCTGCTGCGGGTTCCGCCCCGATGGGTCCCACAAGTAGACAACGTACTTGCCATATTGCGCCTGCCCGATGACAATTTCCATCTCCGGCACGCCTTTTTCCCTCGATATAGCCAGTATTTGCTCCGGCATTTCTCCCTCCTGCCCGGTAAAATTCAGGCTTCTAACCATCCTAACCCGAGATCGGCGAATCGGACAGGTTCAATTGTCGTGCCAGGGGCGCCTGGCGCAATGTCATTTGGTTTTGCCTTTCTGTGGGGCAGGCGGTTTCGCCTGCCTCTCACTGTTGTATGCCGAGCATGTTCGACAGCTCGGGGGTGAAAGTCCCCTCTACAACCTGATGGAGGTGAAGTAGTAGCGAAGCGCAAGGGCGCCCCGGTGACGGAGCGTCTGAAGGAAGCGTGGAGCAAAGGCGCGAGCCGATGTATAAAAACCGGATCAGAGGCATGCGGTGCCGGACGAGCTGGCAACTGACAGCGAAGTCCATATCCATCAAGGGCACTGGTTGTAAATCCGGCGGTTGCGCGTCGAAGGCGGTCGAACTTACCTCGGGAGATCTGCCGTTTGTCCCGGAATCGGGACTGAGGGTCGAGCGATCGATCCTGACCGGGCGG
>CAVRZY010000070.1:0-4337 GCA_963725415.1 uncultured Acidobacteriota bacterium
GAGCGGGTGCTGGCGCGGCTACCTGGGCACGAGCACCGCCGGGGAGAACACCGGGCGGCGGACGAAGTAGCCTTCCTGTTGCAGCCTCCGATAGATGTTGCCGGAGATCTCCGCGGCAGTCGGCCCACTGACGCCGCGGCCGCCGGTCAGCAGCACCACCACCACCAGCTTGTTCTGGCCGAAATCGCTGAACGAGCCGAACCACCCCAGGTGGGTCGTGCCGCCGGTGCAGGTGCCGGTCTTGCCGCAGACCGGGGCCTCGGGATCGTAGATCGCGCGGCGCGCGGTGCCGAACTCGACCGCGCCCATCAGTCCCGGCTTGATCTGCGGCACGTACTGCGCGATGTCGAGGTGGCGCTTCACGCGCGGCAGAAACTGGTCGACCTCCTCGGAGTTCCTCGGGTATTGCAGGTAGTACAGGGTACCGCTGTTGGCGACCGCCGACAGCAGCGCGGCCAGCTCCAGCGGGGTGAGCGTGATGCCGTCGCCGAAGCTGGTCATCATGCCCATGCCGCCGCCCTTGGGCGGAGCGTCGGCGAAGTAGCCGGGTTCTTCGCCCTCGATGTTCAAGCCCGCCTTCTCCCCCAGGCCGAACAGGCGCGCGTAGTAGCTGAAGCGGTCGTAGCCCAGCTTCGTGCCCAGGCTGGCGAAGTAGACATTGTTGGAGTGGGCCAGGGCCTGGGTGAGGTCCACGCGCGTGCGTCCGTACAGGCGGATGGGCGTGACGCGGTCGATGATGCCCTCGCTCAGCGCGGCCAAAGCCACCGGAATCTTGACCGTCGAGCAGGGCTGGAAGCCGCTCCTGAGCGCCACTCGCTGGTTGACCATGGACAGGATCCGGCCGGTGCCGGGATCCACGGCCACGACCGTGCCATTGTAGGGTCCCAGCGCCTCGACGGCGGCGCGGCGGACCAGCGGGTCCTCGCCCTCCACGTGGTCGCCGTTGGTCGAGTCGGCATAAGTCGGTTCCGTCCACGGGCTGAAGAACCGCCGCACGCGCGAGCGGCGCGCGCTGCGCCTGGTCAGGGCCGCCGGCGTGGCCTTGCCGGAGACGCTGGTCTTTTTCTTGACCCGCGTGGCCGAAGCTTTCTTGGAGGTCTTGTGGGGAGCCACGGCGCCCAAGGGGACCCCGGCGACGAGCAGGAGGGCAACAGCCAGACAGCAGGGTCGAAGGATCATCTGTCGGTGCATGAGCGCCGCGAAATCAAAAAAACACGAAGCCAGCTTCCTGTTTCAGGCCTCGCCGGCCAGAGGCCACGCTTCTATTATCGGTCAAAACAATTCTCAACTATAGGTGGCTTAGAGTCAAGCCCTTATCGAGCCCTTGTCGAGGGGGCAGGCCGCTGGGCCTGCCCCGATCGGTGGTCCGCTTAGAATCTGAACCGCGTACCCAACTGCAACTGCCGTTCGCGGATGAGGTTGGTGCTGGTGGCTGAAATAGACTGGAAATCGGTCCGCGGGAACAGCATGGCGGTGCGGACGTTGTACTGAGTGGTGATGAGGCTGGTGACTTGCACCCGGTTGGTGAGGTTGAACGCCTCGGCGATCAACTGCCAGCGCAGGCGCTCTCCGATCTTGATCTCCCGCGCCACGCGGAAGTCGAGAGTGGCCATCCCGGGTCCGGTGAACGTATTGCGGCCCACAAACGGAACCCGCGAACTGCCGCCGACTCCCAGAAGCCCTCCCAGAATACCGGCCGGTGTCGGGTTGCCCGAGGTCGAGCCGGAATACGGCCGGCCGTCGGCCAGGGCCAGAATCCCGGAGAACTGGAAGCCATTCAACACCGCCTGAAGGGGCTTCGCTCCGGCCCAGTTGAAGGACGGCTGCCAGAGAGCCGACATGGTGAACCGCTTGCGCTGGTCGTAGTCCGAGAGCGCCTTGTCCGCGCCCACATTGAACGGGTTCAGCGGCTGGTTGCTGGCTGTGAAGGTGATCGAATTCTGGTCGGTGTCGATGGCCTTGGAAAGCGTGAAACCCGCCTGCAACTGGAAGCCGTGGGCGAACCGCTGCTTGGCTTGCAGGACCAGCCCGTGATACCAGGTGTTGACCGTACTGTCGACGGTGGTCATGTAGCCGTAATTCGTGTTGGGGCGGGCGCCCGTGGAGAACGGAACCGTGAAAGTCTGAACGATATTGCTACAGGCGGTGCTGGATCCCACTTGCGGAGAGCCGCACACACTGTAGGCGGCGGTCGTCTGCGGGAACAGATTCGTGTCGCGGAACAGCGGCATTCGCTGGCCCCGCGTTCCCATGTAGACCGCCGACAGAGTGAAGTTCTTGAAGACTTCCTGCTCGATGGCAAACTCCATCTGGTAGATCAGCGGGTTGGCGAAACCCTGGGAAGCGAACACCACGTCGGGCTTCCCGCCCGCGCCCGAGGGGATGCTGGGCAGAACATTGGGAAACACGGGCGAGCCGGCCGTGGAGGGGATGAAGGTGTACGACTTGAAGCGCACCCCATTATTGGTAATCAGGTTGACCAGGGTGGAGTTCTGTGTACGCCCGTAATACATTCCCGCTCCGGCGCGGATGACGGTCTTCTGATGGCCGAAAGGATCCCAGGCCAAGCCCACCCGCGGGCCGAAGTTGTTCGTATCGAGGTTGATGCGGTTGGTGGCGGGAATGTCGGGATTCCCCGTCAGCTTGGGCATAGTCTGCAGGTCGTAACGCAAACCGAAGTTCAGAGTGAGGGAGGGGACTGGCTTGAAGCTGTCCTCGAGGTAAAACGCCAGGTCCCAGGTATTGAATCCGGTAGCTCCGCCCGCCCCGAGGGCGTCGAACGCCTGATAGTAGCTGCTGTAATGCTTGCCCACAATCCCGGCGCCGGTGTTGGTGGCTTGGCAGTTCTGCAACGGCAGCGGCAGGGCCGGGTTGTTGCAGTCGCTGACGAAGTCGCTGAGCGTGGAGTAGCCGTACTCGCCTCCGCCCCGATACAGGTTGATCATCTGGTCGTTCACCCGCGTCAGGTCGAAACCGAACTTGAGCGAATGGCGCCCGTGCATCCAGTTGGAGTTCTGGGTGACCTGCCACCGCTTCTCGTCGGGATAGGCGGCGCGGGGCAGGAAGTTCGGCATGCCGAAATTGACCCCGTTGGTGACGCTGACGTACGGGCCGGGCCCGTTCGGCATCTGGGATTCGAAATCGCGTCCCCACTGAACGCGAAGCTCGCTCACCAGCCGCGGCGTCACGGTGGAGGTCCAGCGCCCGATCAGAGTTTCATTGCTAACCCCATCGGAACCGTTGGCGCTCTCGTGGTACCCGTGAGTGGGAGCGGTCTGAATGCCATTGGGAGAATCCCAGCGCAGAATGTTGATGGTGCTGGAAACCTGATTGCGCGGGCTGGCGTTCCAGTCGATGCGGGACAGGCCGATCCATTGGCTGCCGTCCCGGGCTTGCGGACCCGTCAGTCCCTTGAAATAGCTCACCACGTTGCTGAATCCCGGCGCCGTCCCGGTCTGGCTGAGGAACGTCGAGGAGTAGGGCACCACGGTGGCTGGAAACGTGCGCTTCTGCTGGTCGTAGCTCAGGAAGTAGAAGAGCTTGTCCTTCTTGATGGCTCCCCCACCCGAGGGGCCGAACTGCTGGCGGCGGTCCTTGGGCTGCTCGGGGAGGCCGAGCAGCCGCAGGGCCGGAGCGGAGATCGAGTTCCTGGCATTCAGGGAGTCGTCGCGGATCAGGTAGAAGAAACCGCCGTGGATCTCGTTGGTGCCGGACTTGGTGACCGCGTTCACCACGCCACCCGCCGATCGCCCGTACTGGGCCGAGAAATTGCTGGTGCCCACCTGGAATTCCTGAACTGCCTCGGCGCTGATCCCGTAAGACAGCCGCGTGCGGCCCTTGGCTTCCGAGAAGAACGCCTGGTTGTTGTCCGCGCCATCGATCATGTTGTTGTTGTACAGGCCGGAGATGCCGCGGAAGCTGATCAGTCCATAGCCGCCATCGTTGGTGGCGCCCGGGGTGGACATCACAAAAGCATCCCAGCGGCGGCCGTTGAGGGGCAGATTCATCATGTCGTTCAGGTTGACGACCGTGCTGACGTCGGTCTTCTCGGTCTCCACCGCGGACGCGTTGGCGTTGATGGTGACCGTTTCCGCGGTAGCCGAGACCGACATCGCCAGGTCGACCACTGCTCGGGACCCAACCGCCAGCGTGATGCCCGTGCGCACCAGGTTGGCAAAGCCGGATTTCGAGGCTCTGACTTCGTACGGGCCCGGCTGCAGAGCCACCACCTCATAGCGGCCCGCCTCGTTGGACTTGACGTTGCGCGCCACGTTGGTGTCCACGTTGCGGACCGTCACGTCCGCCTCGGGCACGACGGCGCCGCTGGGATCGGTGAC
>CAVRZY010000071.1:0-7503 GCA_963725415.1 uncultured Acidobacteriota bacterium
TGTCCCTGGGGTCCTTTAGCGATCGGATCAGATAGTCATGGTACGAAACGCTCCTAGGCATCTTTTCGACTCCGATAGTCCTTCCAGTAGGCTTTCGCCCTGGCGATGTCACTGCGCTGCGTTCGTTTGGCCCCGCCGCAGAGCAACAAGACGATCATGTCGCCTTCCTGCCCGAAGTAGACGCGATAGCCAGGTCCGAAGTCAATTCTCAGTTCGTTCACACCGTCACCGACATGCCGGCAGTCGCCGGAATTCCCAAGTTCGATTCGGTCCAGCCTAGCCTTTATCACATAGCGCGCTCGGCGATCCTTGAGTGAATCCAGCCATTCTGAAAAAGGGCAATGCCCTGCCGAAGTAACGTAGATCCTGAGCTGGCGCGGCGCAGTTGCCACTACCTCAATTGTAGCTCATCGGCTACACGCGAGTAGGATATGGCGTGCGTTAGAGCGGCGGGATCGGAGTTTTCGTGCCGGTTTCAGTTGCCCGAGACGAAAATGTTCACCGAGGCCGGCGATTGGAAGTTCCCGACCGTCGCCTGCACCGCCACATCGCCGGTGGGAAGGGAACTGGGGAGCTGAATCGCAACCTGGTACAGCCCCGCGCTGCCCGGACTCAAGGCCGCCCCCAGCACCGTTACACCGGCTCCGCCGACCGTGATTGACGGCGCAGTGCGGGTCACCGCCGCGCCGCTGACCACAACGCCCGCCGGCGTCTCGGGGTCCGTCGCGCCGAATCCCGTGCCCCAGAGAATCAGGACATCGCCGGGCTTTGCCCCGACCGCGCCAGGCACGCTGCTGGGATTGGCGATCAGCGCGTTATCCGGATACCGGGTGGCGATGGCGTACCTGGTCCCGGTGTATTGGAAAAAAGCGGGCGAGAACGGCTGCAACTGGGCGGTCGCCGCGGCGCTGCTGGCGCCGTTGTTCCTCACCACCACATTCACCGGCCCCTGGGCACTGTCCGACGGCGCCTGCACGTTGATTTGACCGGGGCTGATGTAATAGACATAGGCCGCTTTGCCATTGATCGTGACGCTGACTCCATCGAGCGAGGTCGGAAGGTTGCCGTTCACGATCTCGTCCGTGCGCCAAGTCCGGCCGGGACTGGTATTGGCGAGGTTGGAGCCATAGATCGTCACCCACGAAGCCGCCGCGATGCCCGGTCGATAGCTGGCCCCATTTACTACGCTGCTGATCACTGGCTGGTTGCCCGGCGGCGCAGCCGCGATGCTGAACGAGAGGGCGTTCGAAGTGCCGCCGCCTGGCGAAGGAGTGACCACGGTCACCTGTGCCGTACCGGCTGCCGCCACATCCGCCGCCGCGATCGCCGCCGTCAGTTGCGTGCTGCTGACGAATGTCGTCGGGCGCGCCGATCCGTTCCACTGCACCACGGAGGTATTCACGAAGTTCGAGCCGTTGACCGTGAGGTTGAAAGCGGCCCTGCCAGCCGTCACGCTGGCCGGCGAAAGCGAGCTGATCACCGGCACCGCAGGCGGCGCCAGGTTCGCCCTGATCAGGAAACAGTCCAGCCCGCCTGCCAGTTTGGGCTGCAAGGCCGGCTGGACCACCGGGATGCCGGCCGAATTGGCCAACCCGAGGACATAGACGCTGCCCGCGCCGTCCAACCCGATTCCTCCGCCCATGGCAGTGTTGAATTCGGCGGGAAAGACCCCAAGGCCGCTTCCCAGGTAGGTGAAGTACAGAGCCGAGTTGCCGGCCGGATTCAGCTCCAGCAGATAGAAACCAGCCCCGCTTCCGCTATATCCCGCCTGGAGCGCGCTGGGATTGCTTCCCAAGGAGGCAGGCATCAGATCGGCTGAAACGGTCAGGCCCGTAACGTAGGGGTTGCCAGCGGGGTCCAGAGCCAAATGCATCCCCACGTCATCCCCTGACCCGCCGAAATAGGTCACGAACAGCCGGGTCGTCAGAGTCGGATTCAGCTTCGCCACCCAGGCGTCGCCGTGGACGGCGCCGCCGCCGAATTTCGTCTGCAATGCGCCGGCAGTGACCGGGAAGTCCTGCGAGATGGTCCCGCCGGTCAAATACAGGTTGTCGGAAGAATCCGCCCGGATGGCCGTGACGTAATCATCCAAGGAGCCTCCCAGGTAGGTCAAGGCCACCACGATGTCCTGCGAAGCAGCCGCCGGATCCAGCTTGGCGACCCAAGCATCCCCGAGCCTGTAATCGCTGTGGCCACCATGCCCGCCGTAACGGGGCTGAATTACACCAGCCGTCACAGGCAGGTCGGGCGAGTATGACTCCCCGGCCACCCAGATGGTTCCCGAACTGCCCAGCGTGATCGCTCTGCCCCCCTCCCAGGCGCTCCCCCCGATCAGGGTCGAAAAAACCAGGTTCCCAGCAGGCCCGAACTTGGCCACGAAGGCGTCACCACCGTCCGGGGTACGGTTCCGGACGCCCAGGTTGAAGGGGAAGTCGGCTGACCAGGTCTGGCCGGTCAGGTAGGCGTTGCCCGAGGCGTCAGCCAGGATCGCTACCCCCAGGTCGTGTGGGCCGGGGCCGTGGGCGTTCGGGCCGCAACGGCAAGGCTGCATCTGCCCTCCGCCCAGGTAGGTGGAATAAACCAGGTTCCCCGATGGATCCAATTTAGCCACGAAAGCATCGGCCCCGCCTTTGCTGTAGGCCTGGTAGGCGTTCAGGGTTGGGAAGTTAACCGAAAAAGTGCCCCCGGTAATATAGGCGTTGCCCACTGGGTCAACGGCAATGCTGGTGGCTCCATCATCGCTGGTGCCTCCCAGTATGACGGAGTACAAGATGCGCTGGCCGGTCGGATCCAGCTTGGTTACGAAGGCATCCCGCGCGCCACGCGTCGCGTTTTCGGCCGTCTTGGGGACTGCCGGAAAATCCACCGACCTTGTGTAGCCGGTGAAGTAGGCGTTTCCGGCCTTGTCCACGGCCAGGTCAACACCCACATCATCGCCGCCCCCGCCAAAATAGGTCGCGTAGATGACCGCCGGGTCGATCACCAGGCGGCGCTGTTGATCATAACCTTCCACCGCGAAGCGGACCTGCCGTCCTTCCACGACATAATGCCCGCCGATGGCCCGGCGTTGCCCGCCTTGTTCCTGGAAGATCACCGGCTTCTTCTGCCGCAGCACTCCCGTCCGCGATTCGATCCGCAGATCCCCGCTGGGCTTCAGCGAGATCTCTCGGGCTCCCTCGAATCCCAGCCGCAGGCGGTTTACGTCAGCCTGCGGCTCCACAATCAGGTCGTATTCCAGCTCGCCCGCGCTGCCGCGGAAAACCACGTCGATGCCAGGATAGAGACCGCGGTACCGCACCCGGCCGTAGTTCGGCACCCTCGCGTGCCACCGGCTGGGGTCGTTCCCGACATAGTAGAAACTCTTGCCGGGCAGAGGCTCCAGACCCTCCAACTGCGCCCGCGGGGCGGCGCCCTCCCAACGCATGCGGACCCAGGTCCCCGATCCAGAGCTGCTGAACTCCACTTCCCTCGGGTGAAGCCGGAGCGTGTAGTGGCTGGTCCGGCTCAAAACCTTGACGTCTGGGTCCGCTTGACCTTGGTTAGGCTCGAACACCAGCGGCCGCGGCCATACCTTGCCCACCGGGTTTGGCCCGGCCGCCCATAGCAGCACCGGAACAAACACACCAACAGCGGCGCAGCGTCGAAGTCGCAGCGGCATCGCAGTCCCCCTCAACCCGTGATCTCCATTCTGGGATTTTGACCGGAGCAGACCGGAGTGTCCGTCTTGGCTTCCGGTTCCCAGCCAGTATACACCGCCAGGTCATAGCCACCGCTGCCGGCTTACTGCGGTAGTTCCAGACGGGAGGGACGCCGGCGGTCGTGGTAGACGGTGTTGCGCGCTTTGACGCGGCGCGTCCAGCGGTTCGGCAGCTCAGCCGTGTTGGGATTCGGCTCGATCCTGCGGTAGTTGCTGGAAGAAATGTCCTGATGAGAAGGCTGGTATCAGGTGCGGTCATCCTGATGTACCGTGCGCGGCGCCGAAAGAGGGGTCCGGGGTCTGCCGTGCTCGTTTCAGTCGAACCGCGCGGTCGGGATGCCGAGTGCAGTTGCGGCGCCTGCCAGTACGCGGTCGGCGGTTGCGATCAGAGTAGCGCCAAGATCTTGGGCGATGGCCAGATGCAGCGCGTCAAGACTGCGCAGAGGATGCGACTTCAGGTGGGTCAGGATGTCGATGGCAGTCAAGACCTGCGAATCATCCAGCGGATGAACGGCCAGAAAACCCTTGCGAACGTCATCCTCGAAAGTGGAGAATACGCGGTCTTCAATGCGCTGGTCGAACTCCCCTGACCGTTGCCGGCGCGCGAGCAGGCACCGGAACTCGAGCACCGCCAGTCGGCTGATAGCGGCCGAGGCCTGCTGCCGGATGAAGGCCTCGAAATCCTCCGATCGCGGCTCGTTCAAGTACCACTTGGCCAAGGCGCTGGTGTCGATGTAGACAAGCATCATTCCCTGTCCCGATCCTGCCGCACAAGGATTTCGCTGGGGACACGCAGCGGCGCCATTCGGTCGCGCAGATCGGCATGGGAGGGCATGGGCCGGCTGGAAGGAACCGGCAAAAGGCGGGCCACAGGGCGACCGCGGCGGGTAACCAGGATTTCGCCCTCCCGTGCGAGGATCTGGTCAAGGCGTGTGAGCGCGCCTCTCATCTCTCTGATAGTCAAAGTCTTCATAGGACGCCCTGGAATGAACGTGCTACATACAAGACCAATGTGACACATTTCGCCGGACGGGCCAACTGGGGGCGTCAGGGGCCTGCGGCAGGCGGGATGGCCGAAGGAAACCCAGCCCTGCTTCGACATATGGTATGAGGGTTTCGATTGAGCCCGGTGAGTGCAGACTCGGATCTGGCGGAGCGGATGCTTCGGGGTGATGCGGAGGCCTGGAGGGAACTTTGCGAGAGGTATGGGGAAGCGCTGTTCCTGTATGCGTATCACCGCACGGGGGATGCCTCGGCGGCCGAGGATGTGCGGCAGGAGACGCTGCTGGCGGCGGTCGAAGGCATAGAGGGCTACCGGCGCAAGGCGCCTCTGTTCGGCTGGCTGTGCGGGATTGCGCGCCGCAAAGCGGCCGATGAGGGGCGACGGCGCGAGCGCAGGCATCTGTCGCTGGACACGATAAACGCGGAAATGTGGCAGCGCATCGAGCGCGAGGCGCTGCCGGATGAGCTGGTGGAGAGGGCCGAGACGCGGTCGGCGGTGGTGGAAGCGCTGTGGTCGCTGCCGAAGGACTATCGCGAGGCACTGGTGGCCCGCCACGTGAGCGGCGAGAGCGTGCCGGAAATCGCTGCGCGGCTGGGGCGCTCTTACAAGGCCACCGAATCGGTCCTTTCGCGGGCCCGAGAAGCGCTTTGCCGGAGTTTGATGAAGGAGGGCTGCGATGAGCGAATCAGCGCGTCCGGATCACGGTAGCGAGGAAATACTGGAGGAGAACCTGGCACGGATACTGAAGTCCGCGCTGGCGGTTGAGGCGCCCCGGATGGGCGAGGATCAGATCGGGCAGGTAGTCCGGCGGGCGACTACGCGCATCCGACCGGCGGTTGAGTTTCCTTTCTGGGTTCTGGCCGCGTCCGCGGCCTGCCTGGTTGGGCTGCTGGCACTGGGGTGGTCCCTTCCCGGTGAAGCGTGCCTGCTGCGCTGGTTCGCCGCGACGGCGCTAGCGGCGAACCTGGGTCTGAGTCCGGTGGCCGCGCTGGTGGTCGTTCGAAACAGGAGGTTGTGCGATGGGCGGTAGAAGAAAATGGATGGCGGTGGCCGCGGTGGCGGGCCTGATCTATGCGGTCGTGTCAGGCGTCTTGCTGGAGCGGCGGCGCTCTCGAACATTGGTGGACACCGGTGAGACGCGCGCCTCGGTAGAAGCGTCGCTGCGCAAGGTACTCCCGAGAACGGTGGAGTCCGCCCAGGCCCCAGGGCTGCGATTGGCCTTCGAGCAGCTCCAGAAGGAGCGCTACGTGGTGTCGGTCTGGCTGGTGGATCGCGGCGGCACGATCGTGCTGCATTGGAGGGGACCGGGCCAACCGGGGGACAAAGTGCAGGATCTGGCCTGGGGCGATGCCCTTGCGCTGATCCAGGCGCTGGGACCGGAGGGGCTGACCCAATCCCAGAAGCTTCAGATGCTGGCGGCGGCGGCGGTGCGGCGGGAAGGGGATCACAACGACGTGTTCCGTCACCTGGTTCGCGCGCTGCCGGACGGGACTGGAGAGCTGGCGGCGCTGGTGGTGCTGGCTTACGACGTGAGCCCTGCGCTGGGCAGTCCTCCAAGCGCCAGCTACATTGCCTTGCTCTTGACCGCTCTGGCGGGGTTCTTGGTGTACTGGCTGGGCCTGCCTTTGTGGGTTTACCTGGACGCCCGCGCGCGCGGCGACGCGGCTGCGCTATGGGGCGTCTTCGTGCTCTTTACGAACCTCGTAGGGTTGATTGGGTACTTGATAGTGATCAGCCGGCCGGGGCCTGCGAGAGCTTGACTACCCGGCGCGTCGTAGGGCCAGCGAAGCCCTAGATTCCCCGAAAGCGAGCGGATCTGCTAAGACTGGGTCAATATCTGCCGATAAGAACGTTGAGAGGTCCGTGTACCGATCCGCTCACTTGTTCCGGCGCAGACCCCGGAGGGGCATTGTGTTGCTTGTGTCCTGCCTGGTTGCAGCAGGGGTGTGGGTTCTGGTGGAGCGGCGCTCCGAGGTTCCCGCTGACAGAGTGTTTCGAATCGGTTACCAGGACTCTCCCCCGTATCAGCTTGTGAAGGCGGACGGCTCAGTGACGGGACCGGTAGCGGAAATCATCAATGAAGCCTGCCGGCGGCGGGGGATTGCGATTCAGTGGATTCACGCGCCGGAAGGTCCGGATCGGGCCTTGCAGACCGGTCGGGTGGACCTCTGGCCTCTGGTGGGGGATTTACCGGAGAGAAGAGGCCTTTTTCATATCACAGATCCGTGGCTGGCCATTAGCTACTGGCTGGTATCGCGGGAATCCAGCGGAATTGTGCACCCGGAGGACACCGCGGGACGGAGCGTTGCGCACATCAAACGCAACGTGAACGAACGCCTGGCGCGCACTTATTTTCCTGACGCCAAGCTGCTGGGGAAGGACACTGCGGCGGGGGTTTTGGAGGCGGTTTGCTCGGGCCAGGTCGAGGCGGGACTGTTGGCGGACAGCTATGCCGATTCCCGCGGGTACAGAGAGGTGGCGGCCTGCGAGCACGCGGCCCTGCGATTCTCGGTGATTCCTGGCGGGCGTATCTGGTTTGGGATTGGGGCTGCGCAGAAAACGCCGGGGGCGGTGAGGGCTGCCAACAGGATTCGAGCCGAGATCGGGGATCTGGCCCGCGACGGGACGTTATCCTCCATCTACTTCCGCTGGTTCTTCGATCCCCGCAACGAAGCGATGATGATCTACCACCTGACCGAGGCGGAACGCCGGAGCTGGTTTCTGTTGGGCGGCATCTCGGTGCTGGCCCTGTTGCTGGCGCTGCTGGCGTGGCAGACCCGGCGGTTCCGGGCGACCAAGCGGG
>CAVRZY010000072.1:0-4509 GCA_963725415.1 uncultured Acidobacteriota bacterium
GCCCATACGCATGATGTCGATGCGCGAAACGCAAATGCGGATGTCCGGGTGCGCGCGCGAGAGATCGCTCAGAATGGCCTCCTTCCAATAGTCCCAGTCTGCGTCAAGCAGCAGCTTGCGATTGCGCGTTGCCGGCCCGTGGGCCAGCGCCCAGTAAAAGGTCCACACGCTGCGGTCCGTGTGCGAGCGCAGCGACTGATGCGTGGCCACGACGTAGCCCAGCGCGGGCGAGTCGTAGATCACGTTGTCCCAGGCCGCCTCCAGGCCCCCCTGGCGCGGCAGCCTCTCCAGGGTCAGGTTGGCCGTCAGCCAGGGAGAGTACTCGAACTGCGAAACTGGCGGCGCCTCCTCGAAAATGTACGGCGCCAGGAAGGTCGGCGCCGCGAAGATCACCACGTCCGCGATGTACTCTACGCTCTCGGTCAAGACGCGCAGACGGCGGCCTTGCCGGGCGACTCGATAGACCAGCGAGCCCGTGCGCGTGTACCGGCCGAGCCTGGCCTGCAATTTCCGCACAACCCAGCCGTTGCCTTCCGGCCAAGTGAGCGGCCCTTTTTCTTCCGGCGCGCGAGCGGCGAAGTAGTGGATGCCGGCCCAGGCCGAAGTCTCTGAAGCCAGCGCGCCGTAGTCGTCGCGGCAGGCGTAGTTGACATACCAGTTCAGATAGGGCGAATCGAAGCGCTGCTGGCGCAGCCAATCGGCCATCGAAGTACGGTCAAGCAAGGAGGGCCGGGCCTCGGTCTCCATGGGGATGGTGAACTGGCCCGAAGCCCGAAACTCCTCGATGCGCTCTTCGAACCGCCGGTACTGCTGGCGATCCCGCGCCCCAACACCGACGGCCGGCTCGAGGCCCTCCTGCCAGCGCCCGTGCAGAAATAATCGTTCCTGCGGCGAGAAGCACAGATAGCGCTCCTCCCATTTCCCTTTGACCAGGACTTGAACATCTTCGAGCAGCTCGCGAATCAGAACCGACTTCGCACCGGGAACCGGCACGTAGTGTGCGCCCCAGGGATAGGCCGTGATCTCGTTCTCTCCCCAGCGCGAGACGCCGCCGAGCTGGCCCTCCATCTCTAGCAGCACGAAATCGCGGAAGCCCCGTTTATCGAGCCGCCAGGCAGCCGAAAGCCCGGCCATGCCCCCGCCGACGATCACCAGCGGAATCCTCACCTGCTGGGACGGTGTGCGAAACGGGCCTCGGCTGCGCAGCCGATGCCCGAGCTGATCGGACTGGTTGACGAACGCGCCCCGGATAGGGCCATCGGTTTTGGACGCCAACCCGACAAGTGCGGTGCACAGGAACTGGCGCCGCGGGAGGCTCAGTGTGTGATCTGGCTCCATTCCTGCTCGTAGTAGCGCACCAGAATCTGGTCGTTGAGCCGGTTCGGCTCGACCTCGACGGGCGACATGTCGCTGGGGAATTCGAAGAGTTGGGGCAGGGTGCGGGCAGTCAGAAACTTCAACCCCTCGGGCAGCCGTGCCGGCGGCTGGTAGGCAGCCATGCTTCCCAGCACAAAACCCCACTCCCCAAACGAGGGCACGTAGGCGTGATAGGGATGCACCCGAAAACCAGCCTGCTTCATGGTTTCGACGATGCACCAATAGGACCGGCGCGCAAACAGCGGCGAGGTGCCCTGTACTGCGGCCAGGCCGCGAACGCTGAGATGCCTTCCCAGCATTCGGTAAAACGCCGTGGTGTAAAGCTTGCCCAGCGAGAAGTTGGTCGGGTCGGGAAAATCCACCACAGCGAAATCGAACATCTCGGCGGTCTGCTCGAGCCAAGGGAAGGCGTCGGCGTTGATGATGCGGACCCTGGGCGCGGTCAGGGAGCCGCCGTTCAGCCGCACCAGCAGAAAGTGAGTCGAGAACAGCCGGGTCATCTCCGGGTCCAGGTCCACCAGGGTGATGCTCTCAACGCTGGGATAACGAAGGATCTCGCGGACGGCCAGCCCGTCGCCCCCGCCCAAAACCAGCACGCGGCGCACGCCGGGAATCGCCGCCAGGCCCGGATGCACCAGCGCCTCGTGATAGCGGTACTCGTCGCGCGAGGAGAACTGGAGGTGCGAGCTCAGAAACAGCCGGATGTCGTCCTTCCACTTGGTCAGCACAATGCGCTGGTAGGGCGTGCTGCGAGCGAAGATCACCTCGTCGGCGTAGAGGTTGTCCTCGGCGGTCGCGGTGATCCGCTCCGCGCCGGCCATACCCGCGCCCAGCGCCACCAGGACCAGAGCGCAGCCCACCCGCAGGCCCGCCGGGCGCCCGAGCTGATCGCGGAACAGGTACGTGGACCACAGAGCCACCACCGTGTTGACGATCCCGAACAGCAGCGCCGAGCGCACCAGCCCCAGCTTGGGTACCAACAAGATCGGAAATAGCAGCGAGGCGCCCAGCGCGCCTAGATAGTCAAAGGTGAGCACGTGCGCCACCAGGTCCCGGAACTGGAACCGCCCTCTCAGGATCCGCATCAGCAAAGGAATCTCCAGGCCCACCAGCACGCCGATCACGAGTACCACCGCGTAGAGCACCAGTCGGAAACCCTGCACGTAGGCGAAAGCCAGGAACAGCATGCAGGAGGAATAGCCCCCCACCAAGCCCACCATCAGCTCGACCGAGACAAAGCGCGCCACCAGCCCGCGCGTGATGAAGCGCGACAGGTAGCTGCCCACGCCCATGGCAAACAGGTAACTCCCAATGACCGTCGAGAACTGGAGAATGCTATCGCCCAGCAGATAGCTGGCCAGCGCGCCTGCGATCAACTCGTAGATCAGCCCGCAGGCGGCGATCAGGAAGACCGAGAGGAACAGTACGGCGGTCAAGCGTTACCGGATCGCCATGGCGATGACGATGCACATGCCGATCGACATCGCCCCGATCAGGATCGCCAGGGCCATGTTATGGTCCTCCACGATCTCTTTCCAGAGGTGATAAGGCGTGAGCTTGTCGATGATGGCGAACGCCACCACGAAAATAAGGATGCCCAGGACCGCATAGATCAGCGCGTTCAAGATATTGATGGGATGGAACCCTTCCATGTCACTTTCCTCCAATGTGGCGAGGGAAATAGGCGTAGTGTGCACGGTACGCGCCGGGGTTGTCGCGCACCGACTTGGGGATGTTCTTGACCTGGTTCACGTTCAGAAAACTCCAGCCGCGATACTCGGCCACACTCACCAGGCCGAGCAGCAGCAAGCCGTAACCAAGGAAGAAAGGATGCCTGAACATTAGTCGTCTCCGGAGCCGAGTCGTCAGAGTCCGATCCCGAGCTTGTGTAATCACTCTCCCGCCAGCGCCTCTGCTCGAACACCACCGCGCGGACGGTGGTGAAGATGGGCGGAATCAGCAGCAGCACGGCGGCGATCCAGAAGTAACTCATCGACGGCACGTCGCGCCGCACCAGCATCTCGTACTGCATCATGGGGGCGTTGGCGTCCATCTCCGGCTCGACGCGCAGGTAGTAGCGCCCCGGTGGAACGCTCGGAATGACGGCCGCATCGTTGCGGTCGCCCTCGCTCCAGCTCCCGTCGCTGTCAACCCCCGAGTAGTAGCTGACCTCTCTGCCGAAGTCGTAGGCCTCGCCGGTCTCCGCGTTGATCAGCGCGAAATTGAAGTAGGCCCAGTTATTGGAGAGATCGGTGGAGGTGGAGATTTCGACGTTCGATGGCCGCCCTTTGAGCTCGAAGACATCCGTGACGAAGGAAGCTTCGGTGCCGGTCCGCGCCGAGAAGGTGTAGGTGCGGCGCAAGACCTCTTGTTGAAGCGTGAAGGTGAGGAAGAGCTGTGCCAGGACAAACAGCGCCACCAGCAGCGCCAGGTACAGGGCCCAGGCCGACTTGATCTTGCCTTTATAGGGAGTGGGCTGGTTGGCGAAAACGCCCCGGGCAGGGGGCGGGCTGCCGGGAAGCTGAAACATCTCCCACACTCGCGCCCCGGGCAGGTACTCTCCCAACGACCACACCGTTTCTTCGCCCGTGGTCTCGCGGGACAGCATCCGGGGCGGCGCCACGAAATCCATCACCGTGGCCACCTCGTCCACGCGCACCTGCCAGGGGAATTCGCCCAGAACGTAAGTGGTCTGGGCCCTGGCCGTCTGGAAGTGACTGTAGCGTTCGCCCAGCAGCTTGGCGGTGGGGCGGGCGCCGCTGGTGTCCACCTCGGGGAGCGTCCTCAGCGTGGCCACGTCGTTCCAATGACCGTCGTACTCGGTCAGGTACCGAAACCCTTTATAAGGATTGAACAGGAGATACTCCGACCAACTGTACGGCACGCCCTCCACCACGATGGTCCGCACCTGGAACCCGATCACTTCGTAGACGTCGCCGCGCAGTTTCCCCCGCGTGCCCAGCGGGATGAGCGGCCGGATGCGCTCCCTGGCCTGGAACTGCTGGAGCACCTGAAGGTTGGGATCTTTGGCGTCCAGGATCGACAGGCAGTTCTCGCAGACCACGCTCAGCGTGTGCTGAAGAGCGCGCACGGCCACCGCAGCGCCGCAGTTCGGGCAGTTCAGCGCTTTGA
>CAVRZY010000073.1:0-6473 GCA_963725415.1 uncultured Acidobacteriota bacterium
CAAGCCGGATACTCCAAAAAACTAATCGGACGAGGCACCAGCCACCGGCCACTAGCGGCTACCGTCTGGAAGTGATAAAAATTAAGAGATGTTGACCAGATTCCTCTGCGCCGCTATGCGCCAAGCCGAATACGAGATCATCCAGGACGACCGCAGCTTTTACGGCCATGTTCCGGGTCTCAGCGGCGTGTGGGCCAACGCCTCCTCTCTGGAGGCCTGCCGCGAGGAACTGGAAGAGGTGCTTGAGGATTGGCTCCTGTTTCGGTTATCCCGCCAGTTGCCCATTCCCGCCATCGGTGACGTTGAGCTCTCTATCCGTGAAGTTGCCTGATGCCGCAGCTTCGCCCCATCAAGCCCAGAGAGCTCATCAGCTTTCTCAGGCAACTCGGGTTTCAGGGGCCATTCGCCGGAGCCAAACACCAGTTTATGCAAAGAGGCAACGCTACCGTCCGCCTGCCCAACCCTCATCAGACTGACATCAGCACAGGGCTCCTCGCAAGAATCCTGCGGGAAGCCGGCATTGAGCGGGTAGACTGGGAAACTCTCAGGTAGCCACTAGCGACTCTCGTATGTGGACCGCGCATGCCAAACGCCACGCCTTGGATTTACCAGCGCCCAGCGGCTAGCAGCTTCTGTTTCCTAGCGGGTTATCAGAGGTGGTTCCATTCCTCAGGGCTGATCTGGCGGCTGATGATCTGCTCCACTTCCCGCACCATCATTCGGAGCTGCGCGACGGAGTATTCGGAGTTTGAGGGGATAGCGAGCCGCTGGCCCTTGAACACCATAAAGGAATGCCGAGTTCCGGAAAAGGGGCCGTCCAACCCCAGCAGCCGCAGCCGGCGAATGAAATCCCGGCGTTTACACGGCGCCCACCGGTTCACGCGCCGGTTCCTTATTGAGATTGATGCCTGCGATCACAGGCAGTGAGTGGCCCAGCTTCATGCCCAGGAGGATCCAGTCCTCGAGTGTGCTGCGCAATTCATCGCTGCACTCCCGGAGGGTGGCGCCGAAGGCTACGAGACCCGGGCAGGCGGGAATCCGGCCGCCGAATGTGCCATCTTCGAGCTCCTCGTAGACCCCCTGAGCCAGGGCTTGTTGGATGTACTCGCTAAGAATGTAGCGCGCAGCCATTGCAGTTCTCAGTATACCTCACCGCCTGACCCGGCACCCGCGGGCCAGCCCCACAAGGCATGCGTGGCAAAAGCAGCGACTGAACCAGCGCAGAGAAGGATATAGACTGTCTTCCTCTGCGCCTCTGCGCCTCTGCGGTGAAAACAACCTCACTCATTCACCGGCTAGCGGCTCTCTTTCGCGTGTTAGAATGAAGGCGCCATGAAGTACCGCATCTACTTCCAGCGCGATGAAGACGGCATGTTCGTCGTAACCTGCCCCGCCTTGCCCGGATGCGTTTCGCAGGGCCGCACCCGCGCCGAGGCCCAGGACAACATTCGCGAGGCCATTGCCCTCTATCTGGAGAGCCTGCGCCAGCACGGTGACCCCATTCCACCGGGAATCGAGGAGGAAATCGTAGAGGTCGCCCCGGCGTGAGACCGCCGGTTCTCATCCTTCGGCATTGCCAGCCGCCTCATCGTCGCCTGTCCGTTCCCAACCACAAGCAGCTTGCCAAGATGCACGCGCAAAACGGGGACTGGCTCGAATTGCCGCTTTCCGGCAATTCGTTGCCTGTACCCGTTTTGCCCCACCCAGCCAAGCACCCGCACAACTGGAACACAAGAACAGAAATACTGTGAAGCCATGCTCGCAACCGCCTCGCACCCACTGCTCTTCCTAGCGGCTAGCGGCTAGAGCTACAATGGTCTTCTAGAGGCGTCCATGCTCTCCAGCTACCTCAACGCGGCCATGCGCCGTGCCCGCTATGAGCTGATCAACGACACCGAGCCTTACTACGGAGAGATCCCCGACTGCCAGGGCGTCTGGGCCACCGGCAAGACCCTGGAAGACTGTCGTCGCGAGCTGCTTGAGACCCTCGAAGGTTGGATCGTTCTCAGCTTGCAGAAGGGCCTCCCCCTCCCCATCCTGGACGGGATCGCGCTGGCAGCCGAAGAACCGGCCCCGGTTCATGAGTAGACTGCAACCCTCCACCTGGGCCGAGCTGGTCCGCAAGCTGAAGGCCCTGGGCTTCACTGGTCCCTTTTACCGGGGCAAGCATCCCTACATGCTGCGCGGGCTGACCCGCTTGAAGATTCCAAACCCTCACCGCCAGGACATCAGTGTTGACCTGCTAGCACGCATCCTCCGGCAGGCCCAGATCTCCAGGGAACAATGGGAGAACCTCGACTAGCACCCCGCGCAAAACGGGGACTGGCTCCAATTGCGCAGTTGGCAATTGGTTGCCTCCCTCGAAAATCGGGGGACAGGCTTCGGTATCCCAAGCGTCGTTCGCGCGTGCACGCCGTTGCCTGTACCCGATTTTCATCACGGCGGGTGAAACGCAACCTCATAGGTTGCGTGTACCCGTTTTGCCCCCACCGGCTAGCGGCTCTTTTCTTGCTCCTCCTCCCCCTCCTTCAGAAAATAGTACGGCTTCCCCACCCGCAGATGGTACCTCAGCACCGGATCATACTCCTCCGGCCCACGAACGCACCCCACACCCGTCCGCATCTGCGTCTGAGCCGCGGCAAGCTGCTGCTCCGCCTTCTCCCGCGCCCACGCCTCATCCACCGTGATCTTCCCGTTCAGCAGCTCCCCCTCATACCGGGTCCCCAGGCTGTCCGGCTGCTTATCCGAATCCGGCATCTTCAACCCCGAGTCGCGCTTTTTGAAATACCCTAAAACAGACATAGTTGTCCTCCGTTGTCGTCTTTACTGGCGTCCTGTCCCTCCCAATTCTTGCCAATGGTAGGGCGGGCGCCCTCGCCCGCAGCCCGACCCCCTGGTCGGGCTGGGCGCGGCCAGGGGGCCGCGCGCGGTCCAGGGGGACCGCCCTACTCCAGAGCATACCGTCACATATTGGGTTGGACAGGACACTAGCGGCCAGCACCTAGCCGCTAGCCCCATCCTAGCCTCCAACCCCCGACTCCCAGCCGCCTCCTTACCCGCAACCGGCACAAACTAAACCAGAAACAATTCGCCCATCCGTGTGAACACCCGGAATCTCTTCCACCGCTTCTACTATTCCGATCCCTCCTTTGTTGACGGCACGACCCAGTTCCACCACCTGTGCAGGAAATACATCCCCACGCCCTCCAGGATCCTCGAGATCGGCCCCGGCCCCAGCAACCCCACCACCGAGTTCCTCGCATCCATCGGCTCGGTGGTAGGAATCGACGTGTCAGACGAAATCCGAACCAACCACTCCCTCTCAGCCTCCTGTGTGTACGATGGCCGAGTCCTTCCGTTCCAGAACGCCTCCTTCGACGCTTGCGTCTCAGACTTCGTTCTGGAACACATTCAACACCCAGCCCTGCACTTCCAGGAAGTCGCCAGAGTCTTAAGACCCGCAGCCGTTTACTGCTTTCGCACTCCCAACCTCTGGCACTACGTCACCCTGGGCTCAAAGCTGCTTCCTCACAGTGTGCACCTGAAGTTCGCTAACCGCCTCCGCAGCTTGCCCAGTCATGCACACGACCCTTATCCGGCAGTGTATCGCGCCAACACGCCACGCACCATCAAGAACCTCTGCCGAGGTGTCCCATTCGAGGTGCTTGATCTTGCCATGATCGAGAAAGAACCCTGATACGGACGAAGCAACGCAGGCCTGTTTTTTCTCATGATGGCCTACGAGCGACTGGTCAACTCGTGTGACTGCCTAAAAGCTCTGCGTGCCAACATCTTTGGAGTTCTCAAGCGGCCGCACGGCTGAGAATCTCGGGGCGGCTTGCCAAGGCATCTGGCGGGGCAAGTAGTTGGCTTTCAATGGACTGCGCGACCGACGCTCTTCTCAGGCGGAGTGGGATCCCGGGCCAGGTGTGAGCTTGTAGGTCCGACAAACCAACTGTTGACTATTGCAACATTCGCCAATTGGGGGAAGTTCCGCCAAATGGTTGCATCGACGGAGTGGTCGGAATGAGCGCCTCGCCTGGCAAGTTACGGATTAACGTCGGCTGCGGAGCGACCCTAACGCCCGGCTGGCTGAACTTCGACAACTCGCTGACGGTGCGATTGGCGAAGTGGCCAGGACTGATAGACGCTCCACGCAGCAGGGGCGGTTACCGGCGGACAAGTGCACTGGGCCGCCGTGGTCCGCGAGCACGGGATTCGCTGGGCGAACGCCGTCCGTCGGATTCCAGTGCCGGATGGCTCAGCGGAAGTGGTTTACAGTTCGAACCTGCTGGAGCACCTGGACCCGGAACATGAGGTGACGCGATTTCTGGCCGAGGTGCGGCGAGTGCTGGCTTCGGGCGGTATTGTACGCCTCGCCGTGCCGGATTTGTGGCGCCGCGCCCAGCGGTACGTCATGGAATCCCGGGATGCGGACGAATTCGTCCGCTCACTGCACATGACCGACGGCACGCCGCGCCAACTGGGCGCCGTCGGTCGACACCTCTTGGTGGGGTTCAGGAACCACCGGTGGATGTACGACGCTGCGTCCTTGATCCGACTGCTGGAGCGCCATGGATTCTGCGATGCCAGGGAGCTGCCGCCGGGCGAGACGGCGATCTCTGCTCACGGGCCGCTGAACCTCCGGGAGCGCGAAGAGGAGAGCGTCTATGTCGAGGCGCGGCGGGCGTGAGGACGCTCGGCTGATGGCGCCAGGGACAAACGCCCGTGGCCACTGCCCCAATTCCGAGGCTGCCGGCGGCGCGGGTGCGTTGTAACCTCATGAAGACCGAGCAGCTCTTTGCCAGGTACTACTCCTCACGGCCTGACTTTGTGGATGACTTGTTATGCACTATCCTTTTTAATTTGCAAATCAATACTCAAGTCTGAACCCAGGGCTTTTTCCTACTTTACAAGTTTTTCCATCCATTTAGGCCACCCAAATGTAACATACAGAATTTTTAGCCCAGGCGGGCTATTCCGCTCAAGGAACTTCTTATATTCTTCAAGGGAATTATATGGTCCGTGAACACCGATTAAACTTCTATAAGCGCCATAATCCATTATATACAGTTTGCCATCTTTCTTAAATGAGCAAACGTAATGATCAACAATCTCACGGCGTATAAACACAATCTCAGCTTCATAGGATGGGTCAATACGGTTAAGTGTTTCTTTCGTAAAACGTGCTGCATCAAAACATACTCCTGATTTAGGCTCAAAGGTTTCTTTGGGTGTTCTTACAGCACTCGATTGAATATCCTTCTCGGAATCTTTTCATATCGTAGGAAAAATGCCAGTTCATCCACTTTGCCACATCCTTATAAGATTTCCATGCGGAGACTGTTTCATCGTAGGTTTTTGTGGGAACAGTAGCACAGCCAAATAGGATGAGAAAGAAAAGAGGTAATAATTTAAGTCTAAACCTTCTCGCCTCTTTTTGATTAATTTTAAACTTCATTTTTTCCACCTTTCAAATTCTAAAAATATTTTTACCAAGAATATCTCGAAAGGAACATTCTTTTTCCAACACCAATTTCTAATTGACAGAAACATTCTTTAATTCTGGATGATATCTTTCGTAGAATATTTTATATTCTTCAAGAGAATTATATTGCCCCTGAACTCCACCTATATTTATATATGATGTGCCATAAAAATTAAGGTCAGCGGTGGCTGTAAGCCAACCGCTGGAGCGTCTTGTTAAGCACCTATTTCTTATTTCTCTGCTCGCCTTTGTCCCAGAAATGGCGAGTTGCTGAATTCTATTTCGGAAGGTTCCCTCTCTTGTAGGATCTTTCCACTTGTTTTCCACGGCCAGCGCTTCTGCTCGTATCAAGCAAGATCACTTGCCGGGATATTGTTGTTTCGCCCTCATGAAGAAGAGCCAATCGGCTCCAAGCAAGCATCTTGTCAAAACATATGCCTCGTGAACAGGATTAAGGGGACGGAACAGGATTAGGGACGTGAGGGGTAAATGCAACCTAAATTGAGCGATTTTCATTAGCTCAGCAATAGTTTCGATTGATAAATTTACCAAAAGGAGTCCGTTTCCGCCGAACATTGTCAGCTATTATGTAGGTTTAGAAGCATCTGATACGGCATGGCCAAGGAAGTGGGTATCCCATAAGGTCGCCAGGGTATCATAAAGAGACAATTTGGGCGTAATTGTGCCTTGCATAAAAATCTTTGTCCTTAATCCACTGTAGTTACACAGTAATGGGGGGTGGGTTTCGACATCTCTCCCATAGTCGATCAAAGCGTAAATCGTCCATAACGGCTTGGGTCACTTTGAGGATGATCCCTCGACTCGTCGTAATGATCTTCGCTGCAAAGTCAACCACTTTCCTCCTCACCGTCGTCGCGTAACTGGCCACAGGAAGAACCTCTTCTAAAACATCTTCTTTAAATGTTTCGAATAAGAAGAAAGAAACCAGCATGCAGTACAAAGAAGGCCGTGTTCGGGATGAACC
>CAVRZY010000074.1:0-11971 GCA_963725415.1 uncultured Acidobacteriota bacterium
GAACACCTTCGCCGGGACCAAAACAAACCGCACCAAGTGGCGGTCCGAGCCCTGGCATACAAATGGATTCGCATCATATTCCGCTGCTGGAAGGACGCCAAACCCTACGACGAGCAGGTCTACGTGCAGTCTGTTCGCAGGCGCAGCTCCCTGCTTGGCGCGGCTTGCCCGGCACTCACCAAGGCGGAGTGGAAAACGGAGGCTGGATTTCAAAAATTATGTGCAAATCCCTCTTGACGGATTACCTCAGAAGACTCTGGGCCCTGCTCTACCATCCCCACGTGCATCTGCTGGTCACCGCCAGCGGACTCTCCGCCGATGGCGCCCAGTGGATCGCGCCCAAGAAGGCGAACTTTCTGGCGCCGGAAGGGGCCCTGGCGATTATCTTTCGCGCCAAGCTGTGTGCGGCTCTCAACCAGGCTGGCTACCGCAGGTCTGGAAGAAAGACTGGGTCGTACACTGTAAGGCCGCCGGCAGTGGCCGCAAAGTGCTCGAGTACTTGGGTCGCTACGTCTTCCGCGTCGCCATCAGCAACAGTCGTCTGGAGCGGATCCAAGATGGCCAGGTGACGTTCCGCTATCGCGACAACCGCACACAGCGCTCGCGCCGCGCGACCCTGCCGGCCATGGAGTTCATCGGTCGCTTCCTCCAGCACGTGCTCCCGCCCGGTTGTACCAAGGTACGTTACTACGGCCTCTGGAGCAACTCCTGTCGCCGGCAACTCGAGCAGGCCCGCGCGCTGCTCGACGCCCCGCCGCGCGCCGTCTCTGACTCGCTCGCCTCGCCGGCCGAGCCCGCCGTCTCGGTTCCCACGCCGGCCGGACGATCTCCACCCTTTTTCAGCCGCCCGGGGCCCAGCGCCGCCTCTGTGGCAGGTCCGGCCACGTGCCAGACGGGGCAAAAATCCACCTCGCTGCATAGCCCAGAAGCACCAAACCCGCGTTGAAAACCCAAATCCTCGGACCCGGGATCTAGTTCAACCTCGATTCTGTCGCGGCTTACGCGCGACAGGAATCCTTAATTTGTTAGAGGGCCCCTGGTCCGTCTCTCTTTGCTTCCCCTTCCGCGATTCCAGCCATTTCCTCAGGGATTGAGGGCTCTCGCCTGACCGGCGTCCGGCCAACAGACCAGCAACAGTCAGATCTTCATCAAGGTCCGGCCAATGGATGTAGGTGCCGTCTCCAAAAATCTCAAAACGAGCGCGCTCCTGCGGCGTACCGTGCCAAAGGCGCGGGTACCAAACGAGTGGAACCACGATAGTGCGACCATCCATCAGGTCGACCGCTAGGGCTTCGCGGGTGACGCGCGCGGATCGAGCGCGAGCTTCCTGTATTTCAACCACCAAAGAACTCATACCAGCTCCTGAGCAATCTGTCCCGGTGCGCCTGAATGAGCCTTGCGATTGCGTTCAGCTCTACCCGGCTGAACCCGCCGGCACGCTCCAGCTAGACGGGCTCCAGCCAGAACTTCGCCACCATGTTCTCGCGCCTGACGTGGACGTGGGGAGGCTCGCCGCGATCCACCGACACGAAGAAGAAGCGATATGAGTGCATTCTGAGGATCGTCGGCACGCCTTGCCAATTCTACCCCCTTGCAGCCGAGATTAGCACGAAGCGGCCCTGCGCTGTCAGTCCGCCTAACGGGTGGGCGTGCGACATGAAAGTGGAGACCTGCACAGAACCCGAAGAAAACCGCAAGTTTCTGTGCGTACCAATACGCCAGACAGACGTGGCGCGGCCTTCAGGCTGGCAGGTTGTGGCGCAGACTTTCAGTCTGCCGGGCCGAGAATCGTCTCGGCCCAAGGTGCCGGCAGGAGTGCCCGACCCAGACGGTACCCCGGCAGGCCGGGGACCTGCGCCACCGGCGAAATTCGCGCCTGTCCCCGAATTACGCGAGTTGTATATTCAAAGGGTGATCCGAAGCGCCATTGTCCCTGTTGCCGGGTTGGGGACCCGGTTGCTGCCCGCCACCAAGTCCCAGCCCAAAGAAATGCTACCGGTGGCTCGCAAGCCCATCGTCCAGTATGTCGTCGAAGAGCTGGTTTCCAACGGCATCGAGCAGATCCTTTTTGTGACTGGCCGCAGCAAGAGCTCGATCGAGAATCATTTCGATCACGACCCGGAACTGGTTCGCACGCTCAGCAACGGCGATAAGCACGAGCTGCTCGATGAACTGGCCTTCGAGGAGCTACGGGCGCACTACTTCTATACCCGCCAGCGGTTGCAGAGAGGGCTGGGAGACGCGGTGCTGTGCGGGGAGAATTTCGCCGGCGAAGAGCCGGTCGTGATCGCCCTGGGCGATTCGATCTTGGGGCTGCACGCCACTTCGCAAGCTGTTTCGAGGATGGCAGAGATGTTCGAGTCCAAGCACGCCAGTTGCATCGTGGCCGTCGAGGAAGTGCCGCCCGATCAGACCAGCCTGTACGGGATTGTGCAACCGGCTGAAGAAATCGACGAGTGTTTCCGGGTGGCCAACCTGGTGGAAAAGCCAAGACCAGAAGACGCACCCAGCAACTTGGCCATCGCCGGCCGCTACGTCTGCTCCCCGCTGATCTTTGACATGATCCGGCGGGTGCGACCGGACGCGAGAGGCGAGATCCAGCTCACTGACGCCATCCAGCTCATGTGCGAAGAGGGCCGGCGGGTGCTGGCGCTCAAGCTGCCGCCCAGCGAGCGGCGCTACGACATCGGGAACTTTCCCAGCTATTTCGAAACCTTCGTCGAGTTCGCGCTGGCCGATCCGGTCTACGGCCCGGGCTTTCGGGTGGCGCTGGAACGACTGCTCCAAAAGTCCGGATGAAGACGCGCGTCTTCTTTGCCCTGCTGTTGTTGGCCCTGGTGGCCAGCCGGTGGTGCCATCTCCGCATTCTATGGGAGCCCGAAGAATTGCCCCTGGCGACGGCCCTCCAGATGATGGATGGCAAGGCCCTCTATCGTGACGTCTGGTACGACAAACCGCCACTCGCTGCGGCGGTTTGCCTGCTCTGGGGCGCGCACGCCGGCTGGGCGCTGAGGCTGGCGGGCGCTTTGTATGCGCTACTGGCCTGCGCGTTGATCTACCGTTTCGCAACCGCGCGGTGGGGAATGCGAGAGGGCCTGCTGGCGGCGGGCTTGCTCGGCTTTTTTCTCATTTTTGGCCTTCCTGCGACGGTGATTCCCCTGGGGCCGGACCTGCTCATGCTGGCTCCTCATGTTGCCGCCGTCTACCTGGCCTGGCGGGGCCGCGCCTTCCTGAGCGGCCTGCTGGCCGGCGTCGCATTCCTTGTCAACTCGAAAGCGGCCTTTGTGCTGGCCGCCTGTGCGCTGTGGCAGCTTCGCGCACTGCCGCAACTGGCGCTCGGGTTTCTCCTTCCGAACCTGGCGGCGCTGGCCTGGCTGGCTTCACAAGGCGCCTTGGGGGATTACTACGAGCAGGTCTGGCAGTTGGGCTTTCTTTATGCCCGCAGCACGTTCGTGGAAAACCCGTTTCTCAACGGATTGCTGCGCACGGGGAACTGGCTGGGTTTCCACGCCGCCCTGGCTCTGGCTGCGGGCTGGTATTGGTGGCGCGACCGCGACTGGGACCGCTGGCGGCTGGCCGGTTGGGCCGCGCTTTGCTTGGTTGGCGTGGCGGCCGGCTGGCGCTTTTTCCCGCGCTACTATTTCCAGTTGCTGCCCGTGCTGGCGCTGGCTGCCGCCAGGGGGATCACGCTGCTGGGCCGCAAGCGCGTGCTTGTATTGATGGCGCTGCTGGTGCCGCTGGTCCGTTTTGGGCCGCGCTACGCGCTTCTGGCGGGCGATCTGTTGGGCGGGCGGGAGCACGTCTGGCGCGACGTCGCCATGGACCGGGACAGCTGCGCCGCGGCGCGCCTTATTCTCGAGCGGGCCGCTGGCGGCGAGACGCTGTTCGTGTGGGGCTATCGCCCGGATCTTTATGTGTACACCCGCTTGCCGGCGGCCACGCGCTACCTGGATTCGCAGCCGCTCAGCGGCGTCTTCGCGGACCGGCACCTGGCGCAGTCCGGCTCCGTGGCTCCCGAATGGGCGCGGCGCAACCGCCAGGAACTGATCCGCAGCCGCCCCACCTTCGTTGTGGATGGGCTCGGCCTTTACAATCCCACGCTCTCGCTGGAAGCCTACCAGGATCTGCGCCCCTGGCTCGCCAACTACCAACTCACAGCCCGCACGCCCTCCACTCTCATCTACAAGCTACAGGCTACAGGCTCCTCCCTACCTCCCAATCCAGTGCGGTGATCGCTTTTCCAGAAATGCCGAGATGCCTTCCTGCGCGTCGGCGGCCTGCACGTTGGCGGTCATGATCTCACTGGCGTAGGCGTAGGCCTTGGGCTGGTCCAGGTCGATCTGGGTATAGAAAGCGCGCTTGCCCAGGCCGACCACGAAGCTGCTGGCTTCGGCGATGCGCGCCGCCAGGCGCCGCGTCTCCGCGGCCAATTCGGGGGCCGGCACCACGCGATTGACCAGGCCCCATTCGGCGGCGGTTCGGGCGTCGATGGTTTCCCCGGTCACCAGCATCTGGAAAGCGCGTTTGGGCCCGATGGCGCGGGTGAGGGCCACCATCGGCGTAGTGCAGAACAACCCGATGCGCACGCCGGGCGTGGCGAAACTTGCCTCTTCCGACGCTATGGCCAAGTCGCAGGTGGCCACCAACTGACAGCCGGCCGCCGTGGCCAGCCCCTGCACCTGTACAATCACCGGCTGGGGGATGGACTGAATCTTGGCCATCAGCTCGGTGCAGACATCGAAGATCCGGCGGCACTCATCGTGGCTCTTGCCCACCATTTCAGTGAGGTCGTGCCCTGAGCAAAAGACCTGTCCCGCAGCTCCCAGGATGACGGCGCGGATCTGGGGGGCACGCCCGATCTCATCGAGACATGCGGTCAGTTCAAGCGTCAACTCGAGCGACAGCGCGTTGCGCCGCTCGGGACGGTTCAAGGTGACGACCGCCGCCTGGTCCTCCCGTTCACAGGTCAGGTTCTGGTAGGACATGTTCCTCCTCGTCCTTTATTGATACGATAACCGAGCATGGCTGCGGTAGGAACGCGATTCCTGCAGTGGGAGCGAGATGAGCTCCCGCAGGCCCCGGTCTTTCGGTGGCGGCAGTGGACCCTGCTGGTCGGGCCGGGGCTGATGATGGTGGGTTCCAACATCGGCGGCGGCGAATGGCTGCTGGGGCCGCTGGTGACGGCGCAGTACGGCGGGCGCGTGATGTGGCTGGCTACGGTGGCCATCCTGATGCAGGTGTTCTACAACCTGGCGGTGATGCGCTACGCGCTGTATTGCGGCGAGCCGATTTTCATAGGCTACTTCCGCACCGCGCCGGGGCCGCGCTGCTGGACCCTTTTCTACATTGTGTTCGAGCTGGGCGGTTTCTGGCCCTACCTGTCTTCGAACGCGGCCGTGCCGCTCGCCTCAGTTTTGTTGGGGCGCTTGCCCACAGCCGCTGATGATGCCCTGGTCCGGTCCCTCAGCTACGTCATTTTTTTCTCCTGCTTCGTGCCCCTGATCTTTGGAGGGAAGATCTACACCGCGCTGGAGCGCGTGATGGTGGCCAAGCTGGTGCTGGTGCTCAGCTATCTGGGCCTGATCGCACTGTTGTGGGTTGGCTGGGACACCTGGTGGGAGATCGGCTCGGGGCTGTTTCGCTTTGGCGCGCTCCCGCCGGGGGACTTCAACTGGGCCACCCTGGCGGCCTTCTCGGCGGTGGCCGGGGCCGGGGGTCTGACCAACAGCGTCTTCTCCAACTACGCCCGTGACAAGGGTTGGGGGATGGGCTCGCAGGTGGGCGCCATCCCCAGCGCCATTGGCGGCAGGAATGTCCGCCTCTCCCACACCGGAAAGGCTTTCCAGGTCACCGGCGGCAGCCTCCAGCGCTGGAAGGGCTGGCTGCGGCACATCCGACGCGATCAACTGCTGCTATGGGCGCCGGGATGCGTGCTCGGCATGGCCCTGCCCGCCATGTTCTCCTACGAGTACATTCGCCGCGTGCCTAGCGTGGAAGGCCATGCCCTGGCCGCTATGACCGCGCAGAGCATCGCCGCCCGCCACGGGGCGGTCTTCTGGTACCTCACTCTGCTGTGCGGGTTCCTGATCCTGGCGCCGACCCAGGTGGGCCAGCTTGACGGCATGTGCCGCCGCTGGACCGACGTCATCTGGACGGGCGCGAAACGGCTGCGTCACCTGGAAGGCAACAAGGCCAAGTACGTGTACTATTCGATCCTAGGCGCCTACGGAATCTGGGGGCTGATCGCGCTGCGCCTTACGCCGAATCCGATGGTCCTGGCCATCGCTTCCGGGGTGATGATGAACTTCGTTCTGGCCTTCTCGGCCCTGCACACGCTCTACGTGGTTCTGGCCCTGCTGCCGAAGGAGCTCCGGCCAGGCTGGCTCATGCGCATCGGGCTAATCTGCTGCGCAGTGTTCTACCTGGGCATCTCGGCCATCGCTTTCCGTCAGCAATGGCCCCAAGTGGCGGCGTGGCTGGGGATTTGAGGTCTGAATCACTGAGGAGGGCTTGGTGCTGTCACCGGGTTGCTCCGGGCGGCCAGTGAGTGACTCGGCCCGGGATGGGGTGTATCGGGGATCTGGTCCAAGCCGCACGGAATTGCACCTGGTACTTCCGCCAAGGCTCCTGCGGTAAAAGCACAACCACGACCGAGAACTGAGGGAAGGCTTTCAACGTATCAGATGCCGACTCTCCAAAGAGCCGGTCCTGCGTCAGAAGGCAGGTGAAGCCCGCGTCAACCGCCGATGAGACCAGTTCTCCGTTGTCGAGCACGCCCCAGCCACGCCGCCGCCTCGGCCTGCACCCCGAATTCACGCAGGAGGGACAAAAGGTGCACGTCCATGTTGGCGTCAAGCAGCCACATGAATGGAACCCACCAGCTCGGAAGCTACCTTCAGGACCTCGGGCAGGGCCTCATGGGGAAAGGAGTGATCGAAGCTTTCATCGATGTCATCCAGCGTCATGCCGTTTGACAGGCACTCCAGGATGAGCGCGACTGACAGACGGGTGCCTCTGATGGCGAGCGCGCCACCCAACAAGCCTGGGTCAGCAACGATCCACCTGCAATCCCGGTAAGGTCGCGGTTCCCACTGCTGCATAAGAAGCCTCTCTCTGATTCTAAAGCAGAAACATGCCGGCCCGTGCTATCTCTTCTTCCCCGCGATCTGCCACTCGCTGAACGGGGAGCGGACGCCGCGGATGAGGACGTTCAACAGATAAGGCTGGCCGGAGGAGAAAGCGCGCTCGACCGCGGGCCTCACCTGCTCGAGCGACTCGATGAGTTCGCCCTCGCCGCCGAAGCCTTTCATTACCAGGTCGTAGCGGGTGGAGCGGAGTTCGCAGGCCACGGTTTCCTGGCGGCCCGTGGCGGCGCGCTGGAGCTCCCGTTCCAGCCCCCAGGCGCCGTCGTTGCCGACAATGACCACGATGGGCAGACGGTGGCGGACCATGGTGTCCAGTTCCGCAATGTAGAAGCCCAGCGAGCCGTCTCCGGTGATTAGAGCGACGGGTTTCCCGGGATTGGCCAGTTGCAGCGCCAGAGCGTTGGGCAGGCCCGCTCCGATGGTTCCCAGCGGCCCCAGGCGCACCCAGCCTCCGGGGTGGAGGGCGGGCATCGAGGCGCGGCCCCAGTGCGCGAAATCCGCGCCATCCCAAGAATACAGCGTGCCGGGTGGCAGCGCCTTCTTGAGCTCCACATAGAAGGCTGCCGGATGCATGGGCAACTCGGGCGATCGCGCCACCTCAGCCAGGTGCTCCTCCCACTGGCGCCGCAGCGCGCGCAGACGATCGAGCCAGGCGCGGGCCGGCCACCGCTGGCTGCCCAGGGCATCCAGAAAAGCTCGCAGCGTCGCCTTGACATCCGCACAGATGCCCACTTCCAGCCGGCGGTTCATGCCCAGTTCCTGCGGGTGGATGTCCACCTGGATGAAGCGGGCCTGCGGGGGGAACAGGCGCGGCCCGCCCAGCGCCAGCCGGTAGTCGATGCGCTTGCCGAGAATCAGAAACAGGTCGGCTTCCTGAAACGCCGTCAGGACGGCTCGGTTCATCGCCGGGTCGGCGTAGCCCATCACCAGCGGATGCTCATCCGAAACCAAACCGCGGGCCATGGTGATGGTGTAGAGGGGCAGAGAGGTCCGCTCGACAAACTCGCGGAGTTCGGCTTCCGCACGCGCCCACCAGATGCCGCTCCCGGCAATGATGACGGGCCGCTCGGCGGCCTTCAGCAGCGCCAGCGCCCGATCGACCTCCTGAGCGCTGGGTTGGGGTGGCGTGACGCTGAGCATCGGAATAGCAGTCGGACCGGCGGTCTCGCTGCGGAAAACGTCCACCGGAATGGTCAGATGCACCGGCCCCATGCGGCCGGAAACCGCCTCTGCGTAGGCACGGCCCAGGTAAAAGGGAATCTGGGCGGCGTTGGGCGGCTCGGCGGCCCACTTGACCACCGGCCGGGTCATGCCCATCTGGTCGATGTCCTGGAAGGCCTGCCGCTGGGCCAGGGTGCTGGCGCGGCTGCCACTGACAGCAATCAACGGGCTGGCAGCCAGAAACGCCGTGGCGATGCCGGTCAGCGCATTGGTGTGGCCCGGGCCTCCGGTCACCAGCGCCAGCGAGGGCCTGCGTGTCAGCCGCGCCCAGGCGTCGGCGGCGTGCGTCACGCCGGATTCGTGCCGCATGTCGAAAATGCGCATCCCCCGCTGCGCTGCCAGCGCCAGCACCTCGTTCAGGTGGTCGCCCACCAGGGTGAAGATCGGGGTCAACCCGAGTTGCTCGATCGCATCGACGAACAGTTCCGCTCCGCTTGCCATCGCTCTGCCATCCTAATATAAAGAAGCGTGCAGGTGTAACTTTGAGACTACTCTGGATTCTGTTCGCCGCCCCAGCTCTCCTCAACTGCCAAGCCCGAGACGACGGCTACCGTGGCATCTGGTACTACAACCAGCCCTCCAACGATCAGTACGTGTACAAGTACAGCGGAGGGTTTGCCACCTACCCCCAGCAGCAACTTCCCATCGCCTACTATTCGAAGGAGGCCCACAAGACCTTCTTCTGTTACGGGGGCACGGTCAAAGGCAAACGGGAACTGCTGCACATGGTCTCCTACTACGACCACGCCACCGGCAAAGTGCCCCGCCCCACCATCCTGCTCAACAGAAAGACCGAGGATGCGCACGACAATCCCGTCCTGATGTTGGACGATGCGGGCTACGTCTGGATATTCTCGAACTCCCACGGCACGGCGCGCCCTTCCTACATCCACAAGAGCAGGAGGCCGTTCTCGGTCGATGAGTTCGAGCGCATCCTAACCACCAACTTCTCCTACGGCCAACCCTGGTGGCTCCCCGGCCAGGGGTTCCTGTTTCTCCACACTCGATACACGGAAAAAGGCCGCAGCTTGTTCTGGATGACCAGCCCGGACGGCGTTTCCTGGACGGAGCCTCATCTGCTCTCCCGGATCGCGCTGGGGCACTATCAGATCAGTTGGCGCGACGGAACCCGGGTCGCGACGGTGTTCAACTATCACCCCGAGCCGCTGGGACTGAACGCCCGCACCAATCTCTACTACCTGGAGACCCGAGACCAGGGGAAGACCTGGCAGACTATCGAGAGCAGAGCGGTTCGAACGCCGCTCGGCGAGGTTCGGAATCCCGCCTTGGTGCATGACTACGAGGCGGAGTAACTGCTGGTGTACTTGAAGGACCTGCAGTTCGACGCGCAGGGGCGGCCGGTCATCCTGTACCTGACCAGCAGAGGTTACGCCTCAGGTCCCGCCAACGACCCGCGCACCTGGTATACGGCCCGCTGGACCGGCAGCCGTTGGGAAATCCGCCCCTTCACCACCTCCGATCACAACTACGATTTCGGTTCCCTTTACATCGAGCCGGACGGCGCCTGGCGTATCATCGCGCCCACCGAGCCGGGCCCGCAGCGGTATAGCACCGGCGGGGAGATGGTGATGTGGATCAGCCGGGACCAGGGCCAAACGTGGAAAAAACTCAGGCAACTGACCAGCGACAGCCCCTTCAATCACACCTACGCCCGGCGGCCGGTCAACGCCCATCCGGACTTCTATGCCCTGTGGGCCGACGGACATGCCAAGCAACCATCGGACTCCAGTCTGTATTTCACCGACAAGGCAGGCACGCACGTGTGGCGGCTGCCGCCCCTGATGAAGGACGAGTCCGAACGGCCCCAGATCGTTCGCTGATGGGCTTGGCGTCGGGGTTGCCTTCCACGGCGGGCGGGCGTATGCCCTCTACAGCATCCCATGTGGAGGTGACTGTGAAACTGATCTGCAAGTTGGCAATTCTCCCATTATTGCTGCTGGCCGCGAGCTCGGTTCTGGCCCAGAATTCCGGAATCCAAGGAGTGGTGACGGACCCATCCGGCTCCCCTGCTCCCGAGGTCTCCATCACTGTCACGAACGTCGCTACCGGTGTCGTGAACTCGCTGAAAACCAATGAACAGGGGTTTTACACGGCGCCGTTCCTGTCAACGGGTACCTATAAGGTGGAAGCCAGGAAAGCGGGCTTCGCCCCCGCCACCCGCGAAAACCTGCACCTCGACGTCAACCAGATTGCGCGCGTGGACTTTGACCTGAAGCTGGGGACGGTGGCTGAAACCATTGAGGTGACCGCCGCCGCCGCGCTACTGGAATCCGAAACCACCGCCATGTGACAGGTGATCGAAAACAAGCGCATTGTGGAGATGCCTCTCAACCTGCGCAACTACCTGGAGCTGGCGCAGTTCTCCGCCGGCGTTCTGCCGGCCCGCTCCCAGGGGCGGGGCGCCCGCACGGCCGGCGAGGACGGCACGGAAGGCGGATTCATCGCCCTGGGCCAGCGCGCCTACCAGACCAGCGTGCTGCTGGATGGGGTGGACAACAGCTCCCGCGCTTCCGGTGGGCCGCTGGGCTACCAGGCCCAGGCGGTCAAACCCCCGGTGGACAGCGTGGCCGAGTTCAAGGTGGTCACTAATAACAACTCGGCCGAGTACGGTTTCCGCATGGGCCCCAAAGTCTTGGTCTCGACCAAGTCCGGCACCAACCAGCTTCATGCCTCGCTCTACGAATTTCTTCGGAACGACAAGTTCGACGGCACCAACTTCTTCGCCAACCGATCCGGATCGAAGAAGCCCACGCTCCGCCAGAACCAGTTCGGCGGCACCCTGGCAGGGCCGGTGTTGCGCAACAGGACGTTCTACTTTTTCAGCTACCAGGGAACCCGCATCCGCAAGGGACAGAGCTTCACCTCGACCGTGCCGGGGCCCTGGCGCGCAGCGGGGATTTCTCGCAGGAGGGGAGAAACCGGGACCGGGTTTTCGATCCTCTGAGCACCACCAGCACGGCCCCGGCCAGACGCGCGCCATTCCCCGAGCGGCTGAGTCCCCGCCAGGGCTTCAGTCCCGGGCGCACCGCAACAGACGGCCACGGCTGAGTCATGACGGGCCTCGGCAAAGCTGAGTGTTACGCCCGAGGCACGGGGGCCCCGCGGCCCCAAGGGCAAAGGTGCGGTGAGGCGGCAAAGGGCAGCTGCCCCCTACATAAAGGGCACCATCACGACGACGGCCGCCCACGGCGAGGCCCACAACAGTCAGCCAAGGGTGGGTAATCCTGGCCCACGTCCTAAGAGCCGCCCAGTACCCGACAGAGCATTTCTCAGGCACGCCCATAACCCTCCACTAGCCAGGGCGTCAGGCGACGACTAGAGGTCCTGGCCCCGCAACGGTCAGGCTCGCACGGGCCCCTTTACTCGACTAGTCAACCACCTGCAGGACCTCCTAAACGTCAACAGGGACACGTCAAGTGCCCACGTGTCCAGCGACCCCCTAAAAACCACTACAACATCTGGCAAAGACTAGTCAGGCCTAGCCCAGGTGACGGACGGCACGAGCCGAGGGACCACTCTGTCCCTCCACATGGGTCTGCCCACCACCAGAAATTGTGGGAGCAATCGGCAACACAGCAATACAT